>CALXBQ010000045.1 GCA_944386595.1 uncultured Clostridia bacterium | reverse complement strand
CCTTGCCCCTCAATTTTGCGTTTAAAAGCGTTACAGGCTCATTTTTGCAGCTTTATCATGACCTCGTCCACAAGGTCTGTATATCTTTCCTGCGTCGGCAGCTTATTGCGGCAGACAAGCGGAGCGTTGAAGATATACCGCCGTTCCTCTGCTGTGAGGTAAAAGCTATACTTTCGCTTTTTCATACGAAGATCACCTCGGCGTTAACGGTTTCCGTAACCGCCGACCGTAGGGCATTCATTCTGTGTACCCACTCCATCTGATTACCGGCTTTCAGTGTTTCGGTAATGCCTTCAAGTTCTGCCAGCTGCTTCATAAGCCGGTCGAACAGCTCCTGCGCCTGTTCTTCAACATCGGCAAGGTAGGATTGCAGCTTGCCACTTGTTAAAAGGCTGGTATAAAGAGCCTTTTTATGCTCACGGATATACCGCAAATGCCTCTGTCCCCATACGCCGATGTGCCGTTCTTCTTTTTGGGTGGGTAATTTCAAGCAGGGGATATAATAATCGCACCGCAGCTCATACCAAAGACCGTTTTGCTCGTTATAGATGTACTGTTCCATTTTATAATCCTCCAAAATCATATATTCGCACATACATCACAGTTTCCCGATTGCCACACTTGTGTTTATCGTGTTATCAGTTTTTCCTGCCCTTGCTTTTGCCCTTATAACTTCTCGGAACAAGGGTAAAACGGCGTGAAATCGTATAAAGGGATAAGACGAGCAGAGTGCGAAAAATCCTTTATTTTCAACGGTTTCGGAGGTCTTTATTAAATCCCTATGAGGTGGTATAACCACCTACATAATTTGAGGTTTCAAATAGAAATTTGATTTTACGCGAAATCCTGGCGCCCAGTGAGTCGTGAACTATCGCCGGGAGGCGGCCGATACGAACAGACGAGAGGGGCGCCGCGGCGTCCCTCCCGTCAATAAACCATTTTTATTTCTCTTTTGCGCTGATGGCTGCGTGGGCGGCCGCAATTCTCGCTACAGGTACTCTGAACGGTGAGCAGGATACGTAGTTGAGTCCCACTCTCTGGCAGAAGTCGATGCTTCGAGGATCTCCGCCGTGCTCTCCGCAGATTCCCAGCTTGATGTTAGGTCTGGTGGAGCGTCCCAGGTCGGAGGCCATCTTAACCAGCTTGCCTACGCCGGTCTGGTCGATGGACTGGAAGATGTCGTCCTTCATGATACCCTTGTCCATGTACTCCTTGATGAGCTTTCCTGTGTCGTCTCTGGAGAAGCCAAAAGTCATCTGGGTGAGGTCGTTGGTTCCGAAGGAGAAGAATTCAGCTTCCTCTGCAATCTCGTCCGCAGTGAGGGCTGCTCTCGGAATCTCAACCATGGTTCCTACCATGTACTTGATGTCAGAATTCTTTTCCTTCTTGCAGGCCTCTGCTGTAGCAACTACGATTTCCTTTACGTACTTCAGCTCGTCCTTCATTCCTACCAGCGGAATCATGATTTCAGGTACGATGTCAAAGCCCTTCTCGACCTTTACTTCGATGGCCGCTTCCATGATGGCTCTGGTCTGCATTTCTGCGATTTCAGGATATGTTACCGCAAGACGGCAGCCTCTGTGACCCAGCATAGGGTTGAACTCGTGAAGCTCCGTAACGGTCTTCTTTATCTTCTCTACGGATACACCGGAAATATCGGAAAGCTGCTTTATCTCCTCTTCGGTCTTAGGGAGGAACTCATGGAGAGGCGGATCCAGAAGTCTGATGGTTACAGGTCTGTCTTCCATTACCTCGTATATTCCCTTGAAGTCGCCCTTCTGATAAGGGAGAAGGTCTGCAAGGGCTGCTCTTCTTTCCTCTTCGTTATCGGCAACTATCATTCTTCTGATCGCAGGAATTCTCTCCTCCTCGAAGAACATGTGCTCCGTACGGCAAAGTCCTATGCCTTCCGCGCCGAATGCAACGGCCTGAGCCGCGTCTCTCGGGTTGTCGGCATTGGTTCTCACCTTCATGGTTCTGATTCCGTCAGCCCAGCTCATGATGGTTCCGAAATCTCCGGAGAATTCAGGGTCAACGGTCTTTATCATTCCCGCGTATACGCTTCCTGTAGTTCCGTTTAAGGAGATATAGTCGCCTTCGCCGAAGGTAAGGTCGCCTACCTTCATAACCTTGTTCTCTTCGTCAACTATAACCTCGGAGCAGCCTGCAACGCAGCACTTGCCCATTCCTCTTGCAACTACCGCGGCATGGGAGGTCATTCCGCCTCTTGCAGTCATGATGCCTTCTGCGGCAACCATACCGGCAAGGTCCTCAGGAGATGTTTCCTGTCTTACCAGCACGGCCTTGTTTCCGTCTGCAACGGCTTTTTCAGCCTCCGCTGCGGTGAAGTAGATTCTTCCGCATGCAGCTCCCGGAGAAGCCGGAAGTCCCTTGGTGATGCACTGGGCGGCCTTTTCTGCCGCCTCGTCAAAGTTAGGGTGCAGAAGCTGGTCTATCTGCTCAGGGTCAACGCGCATTACGGCCGTTTCTCTGTCGATAAGTCCTTCTTCCACCATGTCTACCGCAATCTTTACGGCTGCGGCGGCGGTACGCTTTCCGGACCTGGTCTGGAGCATGTAGAGCTTGTTTCTCTCTACGGTAAACTCCATATCCTGCATGTCGTGATAGTGCTTTTCCAGAACGTCCGCGATTCTGGTGAAGTCCTTATATACCTCAGGGAAGGATTCCTCCATCTCTGCTATAGGCTTAGGAGTTCTGATACCGGCAACTACGTCTTCGCCCTGGGCGTTTACGAGGAACTCGCCGAAGATGCGATTCTCACCGTTAACAGGGCTTCTGGTGAAGGCTACGCCCGTACCGGAGGTATCTCCCATGTTTCCGAATACCATGGACTGAACGTTAACTGCCGTTCCCAGGGAGTCAGGAATGTGGTTCAGCTTTCTGTAGAGGATCGCTCTGTCGTTGTTCCAGGATCTGAATACTGCCTTTACGGCCTCCATAAGCTGTTCCGCCGGCTCCTGAGGGAAGTCTCTTCCCATGAATTTCTTAACGAGAGCCTTGTAGCCCACGATGATTTCCTTAAGGTTATCGGTGGTAAGCTCTACATCGTATTTTGCTCCTGCCTTTTCTTTTACTCCGTCGAATATTTTGTCGAATTCCGTCTTAGGAATTTCCATAACGACGTCGCCGAACATCTGAATGAATCTGCGATAGCTGTCGTATGCGAATCTGTCGTTCTCGGTAAGCTTAGCCAGACTTTCTACCGTATTGTCGTTAAGTCCCAGGTTGAGGATTGTGTCCATCATTCCCGGCATGGAGAATACCGCGCCGGAACGAACGGATACGAGCAGCGGATTTTCAAGGTCGCCGAACTTCTTTCCCGTTACGTTTTCAAGTTCTGCAAGCTTCTCATAAATCTCATCTTTAATGCCGTCCGCAATCTGTCCGCCTTCCTCGTAGTACCTGGTGCAGGCTTCGGTGGTTACGGTAAATCCGAAAGGTACGGGAAGTCCGATCTTCGTCATTTCTGCAAGATTAGCTCCCTTACCTCCAAGCAGGCTCCTCATGTCTTTGGAGCCCTCATTAAACGAGTAAACAAACTTGTCCATGTCTGATCTCCTTTTGTCTGCAGCTGTTCCGGCAGTTAAATCTGCCGCCGGAAGACGCCGTAGCTCATTAAAATATAAGTCTTTCTTCTATGTAGGAACGAACTTCGGCTACAGGGATCCTAACCTGCTCCATAGAATCTCTGTCTCTGATAGTTACGCATCCGTCTGTCTCGGTATCGAAGTCGACGCAAATGCAGAACGGAGTTCCGATTTCGTCTTCTCTTCTGTATCTCTTTCCGATGGAGCCCGCCGCGTCGTAATCCACGTTGAAGTACTTTGAAAGCTCCTCGTATATAGGCTCGGCAACGCCGGAAAGCTTCTTTGCCAGAGGAAGGACGGCAGCCTTAAACGGAGCCAGCGCCGGATGAAGTCTCAGCACTACTCTCGTGTCCTCTTTTCCGTCCTCCGAAGTGAGAACCTCCTCGTCATAGGCATCGGTCAGGAATGCCAGCGCCACTCTGTCGGCTCCCAGCGACGGCTCTATGCAGTAAGGAATATATCTCTCGTTGGTCTCAGGGTCGATGTAGGTCATCTCCTGGCCGGAGAATTCGCTGTGCTTTCTCAGGTCAAAGTCTGTTCTGTCGGCGATTCCCCAAAGTTCGCCCCAGCCGAACGGGAACAGATACTCGATGTCCGTGGTGGCGTTGCTGTAGTGGGAAAGTTCCTCCTTCTCGTGATCTCTCAGTCTCACGTTCTCCATGTTCATGCCGAGAGATTTCAGGAACTCCTCGCAGTAGTTCTTCCAGTATGCGAACCAGTCGAGGTCGGTCCCGGGCTTGCAGAAGAACTCCAGCTCCATCTGTTCGAACTCTCTGGTTCTGAAGGTGAAATTGCCCGGCGTAATCTCGTTTCTGAAGGACTTACCTATCTGAGCTATGCCGAACGGAATCTTCTTTCTGGACGTTCTCTGTACGTTTTTAAAGTTCACGAATATACCCTGGGCGGTTTCGGGACGAAGATATATCTCCGCCTTGGAATCCTCCGTTACGCCCTGGAACGTCTTGAACATGAGGTTGAACTGTCTGATTCCGGTGAAGTTGGACTTTCCGCACTCAGGGCACTTAACCTGATGCTCCTTTATGTAGCCCTCCAGCTTCTCGTTGGACCAGCCGTCTACGGTCTCCACCTCGACTCCGGTTTCCTTCATGTAATCCTCGATAAGCTTATCCGCTCTGAATCTCGCCTTGCACTCCTTGCAGTCGATGAGAGGATCCGCAAAGCCGCCGATATGGCCGGACGCCTCCCATGTTTTCGGGTTCATGAGAATAGCCGCGTCCAGTCCCACGTTGTACTTGTTCTCCTGAACGAACTTCTTCCACCATGCCTTCTTCACGTTGTTCTTGAACTCAACGCCCAGAGGGCCGTAATCCCACGTGTTGGCAAGACCTCCGTAAATTTCCGAACCCGGGTACACATATCCGCGGTTCTTCGCAAGCGCGACGATTTTTTCCATAGTTGCCTTACTGCTCATTTATACTGTTTACCTTCTTCTTTCTTTGAAATTTATTTATTCTCTTCCTCTTCGGAACCGGTTTCGGTTTCTCCGTTTTCGACGGCGTCTTCAAGGTCGTCTAAATCGACGTCCTCAAAGTAATCTGCCATTTCCTCTTCAAAGTCGTCTTTACCCTTTCTTATTCTGTCCTTTGCCGCGGCTGCCGCGTCCTTTGCCTTAGCAAGGGCTATGCCTCCCTTTTCCTTTACGTCCTCATAAACGCCGGGAGCCTTTTCCTTGATATCTCCGTAGAGAGCAACTCCCTTTTCCTTCGTATCCTCGTAAAAGTTCTCCGCCTTTTCGGAAACGTCTATGACGCTGCCGTCGTCCTTTACGAACTCTATTTTGCACTTGAAGCCGAACGCCGCAACGGCGCCTGCAATCATTCCGTAAGGAGCTATTACGCTTCCTAAAAGTCCTGCGGTCAGAGGAATGTTCAGAATGGTATCGCCGTCTCTCGTTACCGTTATTCTCGAAACGTTGCCCTTCTTAACGATTTCCTTCATCTTTGCAATCAGGGCGTCCTTTCTTGCTTTCGTGGAACGGCTCTCGCCCGAATCCACCTTTTCCTCGATGGCGATGATGGCGTCTACAACATTTCCTTCCGCCGCCTCAAGGGCCTCCTTGGCCTCCTTATAGGTTACCCCCGTTCTGTCCTTTACCAGTTCGATTTTTTCCAGTGTAATTTCCATACTAACGCCTCCTATATCTTTTCTCATTATCATCAGCAGGTGACAGTCTGTCCGGTAATAATCCCCTCACTCTTAAGGTTACCGATGTCAAAATAGTAGGATATGTATTCCCTGATAATCCTCTGAAGCTCCCCTGCCGTCTCCTTTTCAAGGACTACGGAGTCAAAAGCGCTTACGGGCTTTTTCAAAAAATACATTATTATACTAACTATATCAAATTTCGGAGTATAAATCAATTGTCCCGTCCGATTCCGCTCCTCTTCCGCGGCTTTCTTTTTCAGGCATTCCCTGCATATTATTCCGCCGTCGGCAACGCTGAAGGCCGCCGGCTTTCCCTTCTCCGCCGAAGGATCTCTCTTCCTCCCGCAGACGCCGCAGCGGTCAAGAACGGGAAGGGCTCCCATGATGGAAAGAGCCTTCACCTCAAAGGCCAGCGCCGTCGTCAGATACCCCGTCTTCTTTCTCTCCATTGAAGCGAGAAACGCAAGGAGTAGATCCAGCATTGCCGGCTGAGGCGCCTCTTCCGGAAGCATCTTCTCCGCAAGCTCCAGGACAAATGACGCATACATATACTTGTCAAGGTCCTCACCGAGAGAATAGTAGCTCTTCTTCACCTCCGCAGAGTTCAGGTCGTAATACCCTCTGTTCACGAACAGGTCGTATCTTCCGTAAGTGAAAGGCCTCACGGCAAGAGCCGCCTTTGACCTTCCCTTGCCCTCGGTTACGGAGGAACCGACGCTGATCTTGCCGTATTTTCTTGTGAATATCAGGATCATTCGGCGCCCTGCGGGAGCCTTGACCTGTCTGAATACTACTCCATCGGTATCAGTGTACATCTACTTTTCCTTATATCCGAAGTTGGCTATGGCCGTGTCGCTGTCACGCCAGTTTTCCTTTACCTTTACCCAGGTTTCAAGGTAAACCTTCGTGCCCAGCAGAGCTTCGATTTCCTTTCTGGCGCTCTGGCCTATGCCCTTAAGTTTCCTTCCCTGCTTTCCGATTATTATTCCCTTGTGGGACTTCTTCTCGCAGTAGATTACGGCTCCTATCCGCGCAAGGCCCGGCTCCTCCCTGAAGGACTCTATCTCCACCGCAACGCCGTGGGGAACCTCGTCGTTAAGATACATGAGAATCTTTTCCCTTATAATCTCGCTTACGAGAAATCTCTCCGGATGATCTGTGACCATGTCCTCCGGAAAATACATGGGGCCTTCCGGCATGAGCTTTTCTATTTCATCTAAAAGTCCGTCCACGTTCTTTCCCAGAAGGGCCGACGTTCCGAATATGGCGTGGAAAACCCCGGTCTTTTCGTACTCGTCATAAAGCCCTGCAAAATCCTCGGGGTCCGTCTTGTCCGTCTTGTTTATTACGAGGATCTTCGGAGTATCCAGGTCCTTTATCATGTCGAATATGTACCTGTCCCCCGGCCCCTTCTTCGCGCTTCCGTCTATGAGGAAAAGTATTACGTCCACTTCCTTAAAGGTGTTCACCGCCATTTCCGTCATGGCGCTTCCCAGCCTGCTGTGGGCCTTGTGAATTCCCGGCGTGTCGATAAACACTATCTGCGCCTCGTCGGGTCTGGTGTATATTCCCCTTATACTGTTTCTCGTAGTCTGGGGCTTGTCGGTGGTTATGGCGATTTTCTCGCCCAGTATGCTGTTTAAAAGGGTGGACTTTCCCACGTTGGGGCGTCCTATTATTCCTGCAAATCCCGATTTCATTGTAATCTGAATCCCTCCGGCAAAAGTTCCTTAAGTGTGAGAACCCTGAGGTTTTCTTCCTTCGTTCCGGTCACCACTCTCAAGTCCGGGGCGAACTCGTACATAAACTGCCTGCATATTCCGCACGGCCACGCCTCCTGGCCGCTGCTGGCTATGGCTATGGTGTCAAACTCTCTGTACCCTTCCGATATGGCTTTGACAAAGGCTGTTCTCTCCGCGCAGATGGTAGCGCCGAGAGAGGAATTTTCTATGTTCACACCGGTTATTATCTCTCCAGACTTTGTCAGAAGAGCCGCTCCGACCCTGAAGCCCGAAAAAGGCGAATAAGATCTTTCAAGCATGGACACGGCAGTCCTGTAAAGCTTCAGATCGGTTTCCGTTACTTCTCTGTTCATTTTTCATACCTCCCTTGAAAGTCCGAGAAAATCCATTACCTCTTCCTCTTTAAGACGCATCTCTCTCTTTTCCTCTTCCTCCATGTGGTCGTAGCCTAAGAGGTGAAGTATGCTGTGTGTGAAAAGGTAAATCATCTCCCTGTCCAAAGAGTGTCCGAACTCACGGGCCTGCTCTGCCGCCCGCTCCCTGCATATGACCACGTCTCCGAGAAGTATCTCTCCTTCCCCGGGGATTTCCTCAAAGTCGTCATACTGTGGAAAGGACAGAACGTCGGTGACGCTGTCAACGCCCCGGTAGTCCCGGTTAAGCTCCTTTATACCGTCTTTGTCAGTAAAGGTAACGCTTACCGCGCACCTTTCGGCGTCGAGACCTTCTCTTAAAACGCACTCTTCGGCGGATTTTCTCATATACTTTTCCGTTTTTTCGTCGAGATCGCCTCTCTCGTCGTCAAAATATATTTCCATAAAGACAGTTTCCTCTATTCGCTGGGATATCTCTTATAGTACTGGTCGTAGGCTGCGATAATCTTCCTCACCAGTTCGTGTCTCACAACGTCCGTTTCTTTAAGGTAACAGAAGTCTATGTCCTTAACCGCCTTGAGGATTTTCGCCGCCTCAACGAGACCGCTCTTCTTTCCCTTAGGCAGGTCTATCTGAGTGATATCTCCCGTCACCACCACCTTGGAGCCGAAGCCCATTCTTGTGAGGAACATCTTCATCTGCTCTCTGGTGGTATTCTGAGCCTCGTCGAGTATGATGAAGGAATTGTCAAGGGTCCTTCCCCTCATGTACGCGAGAGGAACCACCTCTATGACCTCCTTTTCCCTGAGCCTCATGGCGTTGTCCCTTCCGAGGACGTCGTAGAGGGCGTCGTAGAGAGGCCTCAGATAAGGATCCACCTTATCCTGCATGTCGCCGGGCAGAAATCCCAGGCTCTCTCCCGCTTCCACCGCAGGACGGGTCAGTATTATCTTCTGCACCTGCTTGTTCTTAAAGGCCGTTACAGCCATGGCTACCGCAAGGTACGTCTTTCCCGTTCCCGCAGGGCCTATACCGAAGACTACATCCTTCTTTCTTATGCTTTCGACGTAGTTTCTCTGACCTATGGTCTTAGGCTTAAGAGGTCTTCCGGCGGCTGTAAAACATATGACGTCTTTGCTTACTCCGCTTTCCGCATATGACGTCCCCTCGCTTCCGAGGGATATGATGTAGCCGGCCTTCTGTCTGTCGAGCTTTTCCCCCGTACGGAGAACATGGGCCATCTCTCCCAGAATCCTCTCCGCCGCGTCCGTATCTCCGCCCTTTAGGGTAAGGCCGTCGTCCCGCTGGAAAATCTCGGTTCCCGTGGCCTCCGTAATCATCTTAAGGTTGGCGTCTAAAGTTCCGAACAGAGCCGCTCTGTCCACGTCGTCCGAAAGCTCCACTTTTTTAATAGGTAATCCTGTATCCGTCAATACTAAGCTTCTCCTTTGTCTCCGTGAAAATCCGATCCTTCCGTAATGTGAAGGTGATATTTTCCCGCTATTTTTACGAGCTCCAGGCTCTCCTTTTCGCCGGCCGACGGGTGAAAGCATTCCATTCCTTTAAGGCCGGCCTTCTTAAGTC
Source organism: uncultured Clostridia bacterium (assembly GCA_944386595.1). Lineage (GTDB taxonomy): Bacteria > Bacillota > Clostridia > Peptostreptococcales > Anaerovoracaceae > Avanaerovorax. The sequence continues at coordinate 26,825 of CALXBQ010000045.1, read as the reverse complement.
CTCCGACAAAGTCTGAAAGTCTGTCGAAAAAGCCCTCCTCGCAAGGCCTGAGGCCTGAAATCTTCATGGGATGGGCGAGAACCGCCATGCCTCCCGCAGACCTTATGACCTCTATTCCTTCCTCAGTCTCCGGCATGTACCTTAAAGCGGCTTCATCCATCATGCGCCACGCGTCCTTTTTATCGACGCCGCAGGCCGCAAGGGCTCTGACAAAATCAGGCTTTGCCACGTACTTTCCGCCGTTTCTCTCGTTTATTATACCCTCGTCCAGGTCATATCCCCTGCTTCTCAGGTCTTCCCTGACGACGGAATTTCTCTCCTCTCTTCCCTTCAGAAGCTTTTCCGAAAGGGAAAGGAGTCCCGGGTTTTCCGTATCTATGTGGTAGCCGAGAATGTGTATTTCGCTTACGTAATCGTTTCCCGGAAGAATCTTCCCCGTGGAAAGCTCTATTCCCGGTACCACCTGAATCCTCAAGGCCTCTCCTGACACCAGCGCGTCGTGAACGCCTTTCACGTTGTCGTGGTCGGTGATCGATACCACGTCGTAATCGTCGTCCTTATACTTTCTCACCAGCTCCACAGGGCTCATCCAACCGTCGGAATACACGCTGTGAATGTGCATATCGGTCTTATAGCTCATTTAAAGCTCCTTCTCGTAGAGAAGTCCGGCTTTGACTTCCTCCATCTTTTCTCTGCCCTTTACCAGCTCTATGAGCTTTAAGGCGAAGTCCATGGCAAGTCCCGGCCCTCTTCCCGTGACGATGTTTCCCGATACGGTAACGTCTTCTCCCGTATATTCGGCGTTTAAAAGCTCTGCCTCCATGCCGTCGTAAATGGTTGCTCTGTGTCCTCCCAGAATTCCGGCTTTTCCCAGAACCATAGGCGCGGCGCAGATTGCGGCAATCAGCCCGCCCTTTTCGTCGTACGCCTTGAGCTTATTGTTGAAATCGTAGTGATTGCAAAGGTTCACCGTTCCCGGCATTCCTCCCGGCAGCACCATCATCGTGCAGTGTTCCCAGTCCACGTCGCCGAACAGAACGTCTGCCTCTATTCCTATACCCTTTGATCCGTAGACGGTCTTATCCTCCATAAGGGACGCCGTCTTTACCTGCATTTCCGCTCTTCTGAAGAGATCCACTACGGTGATGGCTTCAACTTCTTCAAATCCGTTTGCTAAAAATACGTAAATCATTCGTTCTCTCCCAATATCTATCAATAAAAAATTCTTTTCGCTTTCGTAAGGTTAAAATGTATGTATATGAAAATGCCTAACATGGCGGCTCCCAGCACGCTGGAAAAAATAATGAACGTCTTGTAGAAAGGACTTCCCAGCAGAGCTGTGAGAGGTGAATTGTCGTCCAGGGACACGCCGATGAAAGTTTCGTAAAGCATCTTTCTGAACGAGCCGGTTCCCAGCATGATATCCTGAACCACTATGAGCGCCGCGGTAATTCCCGCCGCCAGAAACCCCCGCTTCCTGAGAGCCTTCCTGTAACCTCTTCTGTAAAGATACGTGTAAAACACGATTCCGACGGCTCCCGAGATTATTCCGGCCAAAAGGTGAAGATTTACGGCTTTTTTGGCCTTCGCCATAGCCTCGACTTCGCTGTCGTCAAATATAGGGTCACTGAAGCTGCCGTTGTCGTCATAAACCTGAAATTCACCGCCCAATGACGACCAGTATCCGGCAATTTCATCTGCAAACTCCGACCCGGTGACGTTGTACGCAAGTCCCGCCGTCGCCCTGCTGTCGTTAAAGTGGTATACGTAGGTTTCCGAAAGACGCAGGACAAGGTTGGAGCTTAAAATGAGTATCATTAAAGGGATAAAAATCACTACCAGGACGGACGACGCATAGTTGAATTTTCTCATGTGCTTCCTCCCGTATATCCAAAATGGGGCTGCGCTGTAAAGGCGCCGCCCCACCGTTTAAAGCGCGTCTATTTAATTATCTCACATTCAGTGTCGTTTCCGCATCCTGCCGCATTTCCTTCATCGGTATCAAGGTGTACCTCTCTGAAATGCTTGGAACCTACTCTTGCCAGAACGTTGTCGAATGTAAGACCTCTTTCTCCTCCGATTCTGATGCTGACCATCTCTCCGTCCTTGACGCCTGCTTCTGCAGCCTGCTCGTCGTTTAAATGAACGTGACGAAGAGCCGCGATTACGCCGTGGTCTATTTCAATCTCTCCGCAAGGTCCTACCAGCTTGCATCCCGGAGTACCCTCAAGCTTACCGGATTCTCTTACCGGAGCCTTGATTCCTATGGATCTTGCATCGGTAAGCGCAAGCTCCACCTGGGTTTCCGCTCTTACAGGTCCCAGAACTCTTATTCCGGAAAGGGTCTTCTTAGGTCCCACTATATCCACTTTTTCTTCAGCCGCAAACTGATTAGGCTGCTTCAAAGGCTTGGTCGGAGTAAGCTCATGGCCTTTTCCGAAAAGTATCTCCAGATGCTCCTGGCTTAAATGTACGTGTTTGTTAGAAATTCCGATTGGCACTGTGTAACCCATTTCTATCTCCTTCTTTCTCTTTAAAAATATACTAATTTTCCAGATATCCCACGTAAGGCAGGTTTCTGTACTTCTGGTCGTAGTCAAGCCCGTATCCGATTATGAAAAGATCGTCCACGGTAAATCCTATGTAATCGGCGTAAACCTCCGCCTTTCTTCTGGACGGCTTATCCAGAAGGGTGCATATCTTCACGCTCTTCGGATTTCTGTCCTCAAGATAATCCTTCAGAAACTTGAGAGTCGTTCCCGTATCGACTATATCCTCTACTATGAGAATGTTCTTATGGTAAAGATCCATATCCACGTCCTTAGTCACCTTCACTATACCGCTGCTGGTAGTTCCGGAGCCGTAGCTGCTTGCCGAAATGAAATCGATCTTCGTATCGAGGGTGATTTCCTTCATCAGATCCGCCATCCACATAACGGCTCCCTTGAGAGTTCCGAGAAGTATCAGTTCCTCTCCCGCGTAATCCTCGGAAATCTGCTTTCCAAGCTCCCGCGCTCTGTTTTCTATTTCCTCTCTGGTATAGAGAATCTTTCCTGCGGTAACCTTCTCCATCCGTTTCCTCCTGTACTCTTCAATTAGATTTTACACCCGTAAACCTGTTCCTGTCACGGATTTTTTTAAAGATTTTAGGCTGCAAAACCTGCTATTCTTCGGAAAAATCCTCCCCGTTCTTTAAAAGCTCCTCGATGCGTTCAAGGAGAACGTCGTTTCCCGTCTTTTTCAAAGAAGACACCGGGATTACGGTATCCTCCGCCGTAAGGCCCAGCTTCTTCCTTATTACGCTTATGCATTTTGACCGCTGGCTCCCCGAAATCTTGTCGGCTTTGGTCGCGACCACTATACCGTCAAGGCCGTAATGCCTGAGATACTCGTACATCTGAACGTCCTGGGCCGTGGGCTCGTGGCGAATGTCCACAAGCTGAATCACCTTGAGAAGGCTCTTTCGTCCCGACAGGTAGCTTTCCATCATCTGTCCCCAGTTCTCCGTCACGGATTTTGCGGCCTTGGCGTAGCCGTACCCCGGAAGGTCGACTATGCGAAAGGCATCGTTTACCAGATAGAAGTTGATAGTTCTCGTCTTTCCGGGACTCGCGCTCACTCTCGCCAGGCTCTTTCTCCCCGTGAGAAGGTTGAGAAGGGAGCTCTTTCCCACGTTGGATCTTCCCGCAAAGGCTATTTCCGGCATGTCGTCGGCCGGATACTGGGCGGGCTTTACCGCCACCGCCTGAAGCTCTGATTTAACTATCCGCATTTTCGCTCCTGTCCAGCGCCACGTCAAGGGCGTCAAAAGCGCTCTTAAGCGGCACGAATTTAAGCTGCTTTCTCACTGAAGCAGGTATTTCCTCGGTATCCTTCATATTCTCCTCCGGAAGAAGTATGGTTCTCGCTCCCGCTCTGTGAGCGGCAAGAACTTTTTCTCTTATTCCTCCCACCGGAAGAATTTTACCGCGAAGTGTGATTTCTCCCGTCATTGCCACGTCCTTCCTTACCGGAGTCTTCGTAAGGGCGGACACCACCGCAGTAAACATGGTCACGCCGGCGGACGGACCGTCCTTGGGAACCGCTCCTTCCGGAACGTGAATGTGAAGGTCGTATTTCTTGTAGAAATCCTCCTCTATTCCAAGCCTGTCCGCAACGGATCTTATGTAGCTTACTCCTGCCTTTGCCGATTCCTGCATCACGTCGCCCAGCTGGCCCGTAAGCGAAAGCTTTCCACTTCCCGGAAGAATTGCCGCCTCTATGGAAAGGGTGTCGCCGCCTACGGCAGTCCACGCCATTCCCGTAACTACGCCGGTCTCGCTCTTTCCTTCAACCACGTCGTAGTGAAACTTCTTCTTACCCAGGTATTTTTCCAGGTTTTTCGGAGTAACCGACGCGCTCTTTGTCTTGGAAGTTACTATGCGCCTTGCGGTTTTTCTGCATATGGAGGCGATTTCTCTCTCCAAATTTCTCACACCCGATTCCCTGGTGTAGTAGTTTATGATGTCGCGAAGGGCGTTCTCGGATATCTTTACGCTGTCCTTCTTAAGGCCGTGCTCCCTGACCTGCTTCGGAATCAGGTAGTCCCTGGCTATTTTAACCTTGTCCTCTTCCGTGTATCCGTCAACCTCTATGACTTCCATTCTGTCAAGAAGCGGTCTCGGAATCGTGTCCACGGAGTTTGCAGTCGTAATGAAGAGCACCTTGGAAAGATCGAAAGGAACCTCCAGATAATGATCCGTAAATGTCCTGTTCTGCTCCGGATCCAGCACTTCCAGAAGCGCCGATGAAGGATCCCCCTTGAAATCCGCTCCGATCTTATCTATTTCATCGAACAGGAACACGGGATTGTTCACGCCCGCTTCCCTTATTCCCGTAATGATTCTTCCCGGAATTGCTCCTATATACGTTCGTCTGTGACCTCTTATCTCCGCCTCGTCCCTTACGCCGCCCAGGCTCATTCTTATGAACTTTCTTCCGGTGGCATTAGCTACGGATTTCGCGATAGACGTCTTTCCCACTCCCGGAGGTCCTACGAGACAGATTATAGGTCCTTTAAGCTCCTTGGCAAGGTGAATTACCGCAAGGTATTCGATAATTCTCTCCTTGACCTTCTTAAGGCCGTAGTGTTCCTTTTCAAGAATCTTTTCCGCCTTTTTAAGGTTGGAATTAAGCTTTGACGCCTCATTCCACGGAAGGTCCAGAAGAGTCTCCACGTAAGTCCTTATGACGCTGCTTTCCGCAGAGGAAGGCATCATCTTTGTGAACCGGTTTATCTCTTTCCTTATCTTCTCGTCAGTGGTCTCGTCAAGCTTCAGCTCGTTCAGCTTCTTGAGCCACTGGTCGGCTTCTTCGGCAGGATCCTCGTCGGTTCCCAGCTCCTCCTGAATTGCCTTCATTCTCTCCTTCAGGAAATATTCTCTCTGGTTGGTATCGACGTTTTCCTTGACCTTCTGATTAAGCTGCTTCTCCATTACGGCGATCTGGTTTTCCTCGGTCAGAGTCTTTACCAGAAGCTGAATCCTCTCCCCGAACGGGAACGAATCCAGAAGCTGCTGCTTTACGGCCGTAGTTACCGCAAGCTCGCTGGCGGCTTTATCGCAGAACTTTCCAGGATTCACCGTCGATACGATCTTATCCACCATATCGTCTGAAATCCGTCCCGTGAGAGCCGCGTACTCTATGAAGAGATCTCTCGCCATTCTTACGGCAGCCTTTTCCTCTACGGTAAGTCCGGCGTCGTCTATGGCTTCCGGAATTTCCGTAAGAGTGCAGGTCATGAAGCTTTCCTCAGTTACAGGCTCCTTTATTCTGGCTCTGGTAAGTCCCTCCACCAGAACTCTCACCGCGTCCCCGTTTATCTTAAGCATCTGCTTTACTCTGACCACGGTTCCCAGACTGTAAAGGTCGCCAAAGGTAGGAATCAGTATGTTATCGTCCTTCTGGCTCGTCACGAAGAGAACCTTATCCTTTGCCATGGCGCTTTCCAGGGCCTTTATGGATTTATCCCTTCCTATATCAAAATGAATGACTGTGTTTGGAAATATGGTAACCCCTCTCAGCGGTACGCAGGGATAGACTTTTTCGGAAGCCCGGTCAACCATGCCGTCTATGATTTTGTCCACTGAATCATCGCCCTCAGTCTCAGGTGCGTTTTCCTCCATGTAGTCTCTCCCCGTATCCTTCAGGGCATCTTCTATTCTTTCAAAGACTTTTTTAATATCGTCACCCATGGTTTTCCCTCCTTTCTGACTTTGCGCAAAGCGGGAAATCCGCCTGCAATATACGACAAGGAGCGACTTGATAGCCGCCTCCCGTCAAAGGGCTTTCGCCCGATATTTACTTTACGAACACTTCTCCGGCAGCTGCTCCGATACGAGCTTCGGCTGTCTGCCTTTTTCTATGGTGTCCTTGGTTACTACACACTTTGTCACGTCGGGCCTTGAAGGTATCTCGTACATGATGTCGTTCATAGCCTTCTCGAATATACTGCGGAGACCTCTGGCTCCCGTCTTTCTCTCTATAGCCTTTCTCGCTATGGCTCTCACCGCTTCGTCGCTTACGGACAGCTCCACGCCGTCCAGATCGAACAGCTTCTTATACTGCTTTACGAGAGCGTTCTTCGGTTCCTTCATTATGCGAACCAGAGCGTCCTCATCGAGCTCATCGAGAGTTACTATTACAGGAAGTCTTCCGATAAACTCGGGAATGAGGCCGAACTTGAGAAGGTCCTCGGGACGAACGTCCTTCAGGATTGCCTTTTCCTCCGCGGCCTTAGGCTTTACGTCGGAATTGAAGCCTATTACCTTTTCACCCTGGCGTCTCTGGATTATCTTATCGAGACCTGAGAACGCGCCGCCGCATATGAACAGTACGTTGGTGGTGTCAAAGGGTATGAACTCCTGATGAGGATGCTTTCTCCCTCCCTGAGGCGGTACGTTGGCGACCGTTCCTTCCAGTATCTTCAAAAGGGCCTGCTGAACGCCTTCGCCGCTTACGTCTCTGGTTATGGACGGGTTCTCCGATTTTCTCGCAATCTTATCGATCTCGTCCACGTATATTATGCCCTTCTGAGCCTTTTCTATATCCCAGTCGGCAGCCTGAAGAAGCCTTAAGAGAATGTTCTCCACGTCCTCCCCCACGTATCCGGCTTCCGTCAGAGCCGTAGCGTCCGCTATGGCAAAAGGTACGTCCAGAATCTTGGCAAGGGACTGGGCCAGCAGGGTTTTTCCCGAACCGGTCGGTCCTATCATGACGATGTTGCTCTTCTGAAGCTCCACCTCGTCCTTGTCCTTTTCGGAGAGTCCGTTTATTCTCTTGTAGTGGTTGTATACCGCCACGGCCAGAGTTTTCTTGGCGTCGTCCTGTCCTATAACGTAGTCCGAAAGGAAGCCGAATATATCCTTAGGCTTCGGAAGCTCGTATTCTCCGGCCGTCTGGCCATGCTTTCCTTCAACCGCAAGCGCCTCGCTGATAATGTCCATGCACATTTCCACGCATTCGTCGCATATGTAAACGTCAGGACCTGCGATAAGCCTCTTCACCTGGCTTTGCGGCTTCCCGCAAAACGAGCAGCGCAGCTCGTGTCTTAAATCGTTTCCGTCTGTCATATCCACTTCCCCCTTTCCTCTATCTGTTTTCTATCACCCTGTCGATGAGGCCGTACTCCCGCGCCACATCTGCGGTCATAAAGTTATCCCTGTCCGTATCCACGGCTATTACATCAACAGGCTTTCCCGTGTTCTCGCTTAAGATCCTGTTCAGGTTCTCTTTTGTTCTCAGAATCCATTCCGCGTGAATCTTGATATCGGAAGCCTGTCCTCTGGCTCCTCCCAGGGGCTGATGAATCATAACCTCCGCGTTAGGCAGAGCAAATCTTTTACCCTTCGTTCCTGAAGAGAGGAGAAATGCTCCCATGCTTGCGGCAAGTCCCACGCATATGGTCGATACGTCGGGCTTTATGTATTTCATGGTGTCGTAAATAGCCATGCCGGCGGTAACGGAACCGCCGGGGCTGTTTATGTATATGCATATGTCCTTATCCGGATCCTCGGCTTCGAGAAAGAGAAGCTGCGCGACCACAAGGCTTGCCACGTGGTCGTCTATCTCCTGATCCAGAAAAATTATTCTGTCCTTAAGCAGTCTGGAATATATATCGTAGGATCTTTCTCCCATTCCCGTCTGCTCAATTACGTATGGTACAAGCGCCATTATTTCTCCACCTCGGTAACTTCCGGCTTGATTTCTTCCGGCTTAACCTTCTTAACCTTGGCCTTGTCGTAGAGAAGATCGATGACCTTCTTAAGCTGCATGTCCTTCTTGAAGTAAACCATGCCGTCCTCGCCGATCATTTCCTTCACCTTATCCACGTCGCTCTTATATGCCTCTGCCAGGTTCTTCAGTTCGGCCTCAAGCTCTTCTTCGCTGATTTCTACATTCTCTGCGTCAACGATGGACATGAGAACCAGTCTGGTTCCCACCTTCTCGGTGGCGTTCTCCCTTGCGTCCTCTCTGAACGCGTTGTAGTCCTGACCGATGAAGCCTAAGTACTGCTGGAGGTTCATTCCCTGATATCTCAGCTCCTGGTCTATCTCCTGCATCATTCTGTCCATCTCGTCCTCTACCATTACGCGGGGAACCTCAGGTTTGTTCAGCTCGTAAACCTTCTTTATAACGGCGTCCTTGCCGGCGTTTACGGAGCGGTCCGCCGCCATCTTCTCGTTTCTCTCGATTATGGAGTCCTTAAGCTCCTTAAGGGTATCGTATTCGCTTACGTCCTTCGCAAATTCGTCGTCAAGTTCAGGAAGCTGCTCTTCCTTTACCTCGTGAACGGTGCAGTGGAATACCGCTTCCTTGCCAGCAAGGTTCTCTGCGTGGTATTCCTCAGGGAAGGTAACCTTGACGTCCTTCTTTTCTCCCGCCTTAACGCCTACAAGCTGATCCTCAAAGCCCGGAATGAACATTCCGGAACCGAGCTTAAGCTCCTGGCTCTCTGCGGTGCCGCCTTCGAACTGCTCGTCTCCCACAAAGCCTGCGTAGTCCAGGATAACGGTATCTCCGTCCTCTGCGGCTCTTTCGGCCACGATCATACGGGCGTTTCTCTTTCTCATGGACTCAAGCTCTTTATCCGCATCGGCTTCGTCAGCCGTAAACTCAGGCTGCTCCACCTCAACTCCCATGTAGTCCTTAACCTCTACCACCGGGTATACGGCAACGGTGACGTTAACCACAACGTCCTTATCCTTGGCGATTTCCTCAAAATCCATGTTAGGTCTGTCTATTACTTCAAGCTCCAGCTCCTTGATTGCCTGCGGATATCCCGTGTCCAGCATGCTGTTTATGGCGTCCTCAAAGAACACTCCCTCTCCGTAGTGCTTCTCGATGATGCTTCTCGGAGCCTTTCCTCTTCTGAAACCGTCGATTACGAACTGGTTCTTGGTCGCCTTATAGGCTTCGACTATGGCGTCGTTAAATTCTTCCTTGGTGAACTCCATCTTGAACTTCACTTCGTTGTTTTCCTTGGAAATAAATGTAGTCTTCATTTAAATATATGTCCTCCTGCATTGATTAACTGATACTGATAAAATACGTCCGTCAGGTACGGCACGAATAGCTATTATTATACACTTATACCCATCTAAAGTAAAGAAAAACCAAGAAAAATGACTGCAAAACAGTCATTTTTCGTAAAAAACTAATCCAACAGGTCAAGTCCCTGTCTGAATTTACTCTTTTCTCCCGGTTTAAGGCCGAATTTATATGAAATTTTGGCTCCTAAGGCCTCCATATCCTCCCTGCTTCCCGAATAAAGCTCCAGTTCCAGCTCCGAAATAGGAGCAGTCTTTTCTCCGCATATTATCCTTCCTATATCGGCGGAAAGCTCGCATATGGACTTTCCCGTATCCAGCCTCATCTGCCTTCTTCTGAATTCCATCTCCATCACCGGGATCAGCTTTCTGTCTCCCAGAAGTTTTCTCAGCTCATCTATCATCTGGCTCTGTTGAAAGACCTCCACCGTCGGATTGGTCATCAGGCCTGCATCTGCCACAGGAACGTTTATCTCTTCTCTCTGGTGAAATCCGGAATCGCTGAACCCGTTCCACTTCAGGGTGGCGACGTACCGTCTGCCCTCCTGCCTCAGTCTCAGCACCATGTTCTCCCGGGAAAAACGCCGGTCCTCCGTATCGTAATATATGGCCCTGTAGTCGTTCTCCTCTTCGGAATTCTCGTCGGTTATGCTCCTTATGAACCCGTCTGAGAAAATCCTGTCCGCATCTTCTTTTTTCTCCAGAATATATTTAAGCTCTATCTCCATTCCGTCTCACCTGCCTTTCATATGCTTTCTCCGAGTACGAATTTCTCAATGGCCCCCGCCACCCCGTCTTCGGCGTTGGTACCGGTCACGTAATCGGCCATTTCCTTCACGGCGTCATCGGCGTTTCCCATAGCCACGCCGATTTCGGCCATTCTTATCATTGCCCCGTCGTTGGGACTGTCTCCACATGCCATAAGCTCTCCCGCCGTAACTCCCAGCCTCTCCATAAGGTGTGAAAGTCCGTCCGCCTTGCTGGTGGTGGCTCCGCCTATTTCGTTGTTCAGGGCAAATGACGTAGTCACCGTAACGCCGGGAATTTCCCTGAGCACCTTTGAAAACTTCTCCTTTGCTTCATCGGAAGGATAGTTTATGGATATATTCTCTATTCTGCCTCTGTGTTCTCTCATGAACGCAAAAATATCATCGACCGGGTTTCTCGTGGAAAGCACGTATACGCTGTCTCTTGTCCTTATCTCTCCGGATTTTATGGCGTTAAACTCGCTGACGTCTATATACGCCCTTCCGTCCGTAAATGCCTCCGCCCTCACTCCGGCCTTTTCCAGGATATCCGCAATTTCCGTCACAGAGGCTGCCGCTATACAGTTTTCATAGATGAGAGTTCTGTCCTTAAGCCTCGTAACCTGAGCGCCGTTGGAAGTTACGGCATACTCTATGCCGCCGATGGAAAACACGTTATCGGGCAGGGAGTGAAAAGCTCTTCCCGTCGCCACAACTATGTGAACTCCCATGTCCATGGCTCTTTTGAAGGCCCTCTCTTCTCTTTCCGTTATTCTTCCAAAAGGATCCAGCGCCGTGCCGTCAAGGTCCAAAGCCACCATTTTAACAGGCTTCCTCATGTTTTATCTGTTCCTTCCTTCCGTAATGGCGATAAATTCCGTATTGTACTTCCTCACCTGCTTCATGTTGCATCCGTCGTCGTGACCCGGGTATATATGAATGTCGTTATCCCATTTATCGACAATATCTCTTATGGAGGCCTTCATCTCTTCTTCGCTTCCTCCCTCAAGATCGGTTCTCCCGAGATCCGTATCAAAAACCGTATCTCCCGTGAAGCAGACCCTGCTCTTTTCGCTCATTATGCAGATGCTTCCCTTCGTATGACCGGGAGTGCTCATTATCTCCAGATTCTCTCCGTCGAGGTCGAGAACGTCTCCGCCCTTAAGCTCCGCGTCTACTCTGCCTCTGTATGAGCAGGCGTCCGCCTCGTGCATGTACACAGGACAATCCAGAACGTCGGCTGCAGCATCGGCGGCTCCGGTGTGATCGTGGTGAAGGTGGGTGAGGATTATTCCTTTCGGCCTGAGTCCGTTTTCTCTGACAAAGTCCGTAAAGACCCTCGGGTTATATCCGGGATCTATGATAAAGCATTCTCCGCCGGAACGCCTGTATATAACGTATCCGTTGCTTTCAAGGCTTCCGCCGACAAAGCGTTTAATATGCACCGCTGCGTCCCCCTTTACTTTACTCTCCGCGCCGTCTTCAAAGATAAACCTATTCTACATTATTTCTCCTGCCTGCGCAACGAAAACCTGCACCGGAGCGGTTTTGGAAGCGTTAGTAAATGCCTTTGTATTACAGAATTTAACTATAACGGATTTATCGTAAAAATCCGTAAATCGACGAATTTACGATAAAGGCAAAAACTGGAAGATAGTGCAGAGGGGCGTTATCAAGCATATAAGGTCATAAGTCGTTACCCGCATATAGAGTAATCAGAAACGCCCTCGCAGTGCGTTTCTGCGGGGGCGCCGTTTTCTCGTATGAACTTCGAGCCTGGTTCTGAAATCAGTTCAGCACTTCGTACTCGCTGAAGTCTACTCCGATCATCTCTTCCTTCTCTGCGGACAGGCTTACTACGAAGTCCATGCCGTAGTTCTTGGATATCTTCTTAAGACGGGAAAGGAACTCAGGGATGTCTCCCAGTGAGAAGTCCGCATGCTTAAGAATGCTGTCGATGTAAATGGTTTCGATGTCGTGATCGGAACTGATGATTCCGTAAATAAATCCGATGTACTCGTCGCAGTTGGTGATGTGCTCGTACTCTTCCATGCATACTACTCTGATTCTATATTTCAAATCATACATCAGCCTGGAGTTCTTATTGATGAAGATTACGCTTCCCTTGCTGGTTTCCACCTCCTGGTTAGCAAGATCTATCATCTGTTTAGTTTTACCGGTACCCTTATGTCCGACTAATATTTTGACCATGATGATTTCCTCCGTTCTTTTGGTTTATAGGTATTATACACTATGAATTTTTCATATTCAACTGTTTTCAATGAGTTTTATGTTAGTTATTGGCCCCGCTCCTCTTAATATTGTTAAGTCTCAGCTGTCCGCAGGCTCCGTCTATGTCGGCGCCCAGCTCCCTTCTGACCGTGGCGGGAACCCCTGCGTTTTCAAGGATTTCCTTAAACTCCCCGGCCCGCTTTCTGCTCACCGTGTCAAAGCCCGTGCCGTCCACCTTGTTAAGGGGAATAAGGTTCACGTGGCAGAGCATTCCCCGGAGAAGGCGGCAGAGGTTTTCCGCGTCCCCGTCCGAATCGTTGACTCCGTTTACCAGAGTGTATTCAAAGGTGATGCGCCTGCGGGTCTTTTCCGTATAATCCCTGCACGCCGATATAAGCTCCGCTACGGGCCATTTACCGTTTACGGGCATCATGGAGCCTCTCACCCCGTCCGTGGCGCCGTGAAGGGACACGGCCAGATTCACCTGAGGGAAGTCCTCCCCGAACCTCTCTATGGCGGGCACTATGCCGCAGGTGGATACGGTGATATTTCGCATGCTCATTCCGCGGCCTTCGGGGGTCGTCACTATGCGGATAAACCCAGCAAGATTTTCGTAGTTGTCAAAAGGTTCACCGGTTCCCATCACCACTATGTGGTTTATTTTCTCCCCCGTTGCGGCTTCGGCCTCCATAAGCTGTGACACTATCTCTCCCGCGGTCAGATTTCTCACAAGACCGGCCCGGGTAGACGCGCAGAACCTGCAGCCCATCCTGCAGCCGGCCTGAGATGACACGCAGATGGAATTTCCGTATTTGTACTTCATGAACACGCTCTCGACGGCGTTTCCGTCCGCAAGCCCGAAGAGAAACTTTCTCGTTCCGTCGTATTTTGATACCTGCTCGTCCAGAACCTCGAGCCTTCCTATGCGGGAAACCTCCGAAAGCTTCAGGCGAAAAACTTCCGGGAGATTTTTCATCCCCCGGAAGTCGGTTATTCCCTTGTAAATCCAGCCGAAAACCTGTTTCGCCCTGAAGGCGGGCTCCCCCAGACTCTTTACGAATTCCGTCATCTCGGGCAGAGTCAGGCTTCTCAGATCTACCATGTTAAATCCTTTCTACGCCGATACCGGTCTTGTGACCGTTAAGGTCGTACTTCTCAAGACCGTCTCTCTCTTCTATTGAAACCGCAAGGGTCTCCTTTCTGATGTAGTCGCCGTAGACGTCTATGGCGGCTTTTACATCATCGTCAGCATCGACAAAGATCCTGATGTTGTCCATCATCTCAAAGTCTTCCTGCTTACGCATCTGCTGAACCTTGGAGATGAGCTCTCTTGCCAGACCTTCTCTTGCAAGCTCAGGAGTGATGGTGGTGTCTAAAATGGTGAATACGTTGTTCTCCATGGCAACGGCAAAGCCTTCCTTTGCGCTGATTCTCACGTCGACGTACTCCCTCTTTATGTCAAACTTCTCGCCGTTAAGCTCCATTTCTACGCTGCCCTTTGCCTCAAGCTCTGCGGTGAGCGCCGCCGCATCAGCCTTTGCGAGAGCCCCTGCAAGAAGCTTTATCTTAGAGCCCAGAACAGGTCCCGCAACCTTGAAATCAGGCTTCAGACTGAAGTTCATGAACTCGTCCAGCTTGTCTGCGAATACCACTTCCCTGACGTTCAGCTCCTCCTTGATAAGGTCTGCAAGGTCTTCTATCACAGGTCTGTACTTTCCGTCTACCATGATTTCGGAGAGCGGCTGTCTTACCTTGATTCTCTCCTTTTCTCTCGTTCCGCGTCCCAGAGCCACGAGGGATCTTACCAGATCCATTCTCTCCTCTGCCTTTTCGTCGAGAAGGGATTCGTTGCACTCAGGGAAGTATGCGGTATGAACGGTTTCCTCACCCGTAAGCTTGGTATAGATCTCGTCGGAAATGAACGGAGCAACAGGAGCTATCAGCTTGGCGGTTCCCACAAGAACCTCGTAGGTGGTCGCATATACGCTTCTCTTGTCCTCAGTCATCTCCTCGGAGTAGAATCTTCTTCTCGCTCTTCTGATGTACCAGTTGGAGAGATCCTCCGATACGAATTCGGTGATGGCTCTTACGGTCTTCATGTGGTCGTAGCTGTCCATGTACTCCGTAACGTCTCTTATGAGGCGGTTGTACTTGGAGAGAATCCATCTGTCAAGCTCCGGTCTCTTGTCGTAAGCCACCTGCATCTCAGACATGTTTACGTCGTCCTGGTTGGAGTAGAGCACGAAGAAGTTGTATACGTTCCTCAGGGTTCCCAGGAACTTGCTCACAACGTCCTTAAGGCCGTCCTCGTCGAACTTCGTCGGCGACCATGCAGGGGATACGGAAAGGAGATACCATCTGGTGGCGTCTGCGCCGTATTTATCAAAGAGGTCAAAAGGTGAAACGGTGTTGCCCCTGGATTTGCTCATCTTCTTGCCGTCTTTGTCAAGAATCAGGTCGTTTACCAGAACGTTCTTATACGGAGCCTTTCCCTTTATGAAGGTGGATATGGCCATGAGGGAGTAGAACCATCCTCTCGTCTGGTCGATACCTTCGCAGATGAAGTCTGCCGGGAAGAGCTTGTCGTCGAAGTGCTCCTTGTTCTCAAACGGATAGTGCCACTGGGCAAAAGGCATAGCTCCTGAGTCGAACCAGCAGTCCATAACTTCAGGGACCCTCGTCATAGGCTTTCCGCAGTGAGGGCACTTTATATGTATGTCGTCAACGTAAGGCCTGTGAAGCTCCACGCTTTCGTCTATATCCTCGATAGCCTTTTCCACCAGCTCTGCTCTGCTTCCTATGCACTCCAGGTGTCCGCACTCGCAGCGCCAGATAGGAATAGGAGTTCCCCAGTAACGGGTTCTGGAAATGGCCCAGTCCTTGACCTCTGCAAGCCAGTTTCCGAAGCGCTTTTCTCCGACAAATTCAGGGAACCAGTTTACAGTGTTGTTGTTTGCAACCAGCTGATCCTTAAAATCGCTCATCTTTATGTACCAGCTCGGCTTTGCGTAGTAAACGAGAGGTGTTCCGCATCTCCAGCAGTGAGGATAGTTATGCTCCATCTTTTCCTTGGAGAAGATTTTATTCTCGGAAGCGAGCCACTTTATAATCTCTACGTCGAGGCCTTCTTCCATTACGAAGTGACCCTTCCACGGAGTCTCCGTGTAGCAGCCTCTCTCGTCTACAGGCTGAAGCATAGGAAGATCGTACTTTCTTCCGCACTGGTAGTCGTCCTCACCGAAAGCCGGAGCAGTGTGTACGATTCCCGTACCGTCTTCAACGGAAACGTAGTCCATGCAGGTTACAAAGAACGCTTTCTTGTCGGCCTTCACGAAAGGCATCAGCTGCTCGTACTCGACGTACTCCAGGTCCGCGCCCTTCATCTCATCTATAACCGTGTATTTTCCCTCGCCCAGGACTTTGTCCGCGAGAGCCTTCGCAACGTAGAACACGTTCCCTTCCTCGTCGCCTTCGTTCATTCTCGCCTTTATGTAGTCGATGTCAGGGCCTACGGTGAGAACGGTGTTAGAGGCTAGAGTCCACGGCGTGGTGGTCCATGCCAGGAAGTACTCGTTTTCCGCATCCTTTCTCTTAAACTTGGCTACGAGGGTGTTTACCTTTACTTCCTTATACCCCTGGGCCACTTCGTGGGAGGCAAGTCCCGTTCCGCAGCGAGGGCAGTAAGGAAGAATCTTGTGTCCTTCGTAGATTTTTCCGGCCTTGAAGAATTCCTTGAGAATCCACCAGCCTGTCTCTATGTAGTTATTGTCCAAAGTGATGTACGGGTTATCAAGGTCTACCAGATATCCCATTCTCTCACTCATCTCGCGCCACATTCCGGTGTACTTGAATACGGACTCGCGGCACTTTTCGTTGAACTCTTTGATGCCGTACTTTTCTATGTCCTGCTTGCCGCTCATTCCGAGCTGCTTTTCCACCTCAATTTCAACGGGAAGTCCGTGGGTGTCCCAGCCGGCCTTTCTGTTTACCTGGTATCCCTTCATGGTCTTGTAGCGGCATACGGAATCCTTAAGGGTTCTCGCCATTACGTGGTGAATTCCCGGCTTTCCGTTGGCTGTAGGCGGTCCCTCGTAGAATATGAACTCGGGGCTTCCCTCCCTTGCCGTCACGCACTTGTGAAGAAGATCTTCTTCCTTCCATTTCTCAACCTGTTCGTTCTGTACCTCTGCAACAGGCTTTTCCGAAAGCTTTTCGAACATTTAGTCTCTCCCTTTCATTATAATTTATCGGTTATGTCAAAGCGGCGGCCGCAGGTTTTCAGGTATAAAAAAATCCCTCATCTGCCGGCTTTCGCCGTGATTAGGGACGATTCTAAGGAACCGCGGTACCACCCTAGTTGCTTACCTCTGTCAAGGTGCCTCTCATTAAAGTGTCGGACTCGGGAAGTGATATTCACGTCCGGGTTCACCGGTAATCTCTCAGCAGGCGATTACCTCTCTGTAAGGGTATTAGTCCGGGGCTACTTTGTCTTCCGTCAAAATCCGAAGCGTTATTGATTTTTCATGTACCCTGTTAGTCTATCACTTCGGCGGGGGATTTTCAAGAAAAATATCTCTGAAATTGTAAAACCCGCACGGCTTGACGCTCATGCGGGTTTTCTTTGGGCTTAACGCCCGGTTTTTCAGGTTGCTTTTTAATTATTTAGAGGCATTGAAATCCATTGCCGTCTGAACGTAGAGCATCGCGCCCTTTACGAGAGCGTTCTCGTCCACTCTGTAGTGGCTGGAATGCTGAGGCCAGATCGCTCCGCACTCTTCGTTTCTTACGCCGAGGAGAGCAACTGCGCCGGGAGCCTTCTCCATGAAGAACGCAAAGTCCTCGCCGCCCATGGTTGCAGGCAGAGCTACAGGAGCGTCTTCGCCCATTATCTTCTTTGCCGCATTCTTTGCGACATCGGCCATGACAGGGTTATTATTGGTAGGGGGAACCAGACGGACATACTCCGTCGTAACCTCAGCTCTGAACGCTTTTGCGGCGTTTTCCGCAATGCGGTCCACCATCTTAGGAAGGTTTTCCCAGAGGTAGTCGCTGAAGCACCTCATGGTTCCCTCGATCCTGCCCTTTTCAGGAACGACGTTCCATCTTTCACCTACGTTTATAACGCCTACGGTAACTACGGCAGGATCCATAGGATCTATTTCACGGCTTACGATGGTCTGAAGGTCGCTTACTATGGCAGATGCGACTACAGCTGCGTCTACGCACTGATGAGGGGCTGCGCCGTGTCCGCCCTTGCCATTGATATTGATGGCGTACTGATATGCGGCGGCCATTCTCGGACCTGCATCACAGGAAATGTGACCGCTTTCCACATCTGACCATACGTGGATTGCAAAGCATCCGTCAACTCCGTCCATAGCGCCGTTTTCCACCATGGATTTTGCTCCCAGGGCGACTTCTTCAGCAGGCTGGAAGGCCAGCTTAACGGTTCCGCAGAGCTCGTCCTTATGATCGTTCAGGATTTTTGCTGCCGTCAGCATCATTGAGATGTGGCAGTCGTGGCCGCAGGCATGCATAACGCCCTTGTTCCTGCTTTCGTACTCCACGCCGGACTCTTCCGTTACGGAAAGAGCGTCCATGTCTCCTCTTAAGAGAATGGTCTTTCCCGGCTTTGCTCCTTTGATTGTAGCAAGAACGCCGGTCTCAAGTCCGCACGGAACCCACTCGACGCCCATCTTGGTAAGCTCGTCCTTTACAACCTTGCTGGTGTTGTATTCCTTAGTGCTGATTTCAGGATTTTCATGGAAATATCTTCTCATGGTTACCTGATACTCGTTGTAATTCTTGGCTACTTCTTTGTAGTTCATGGTTTTCACCTCGTAAAGTCAAATTTTTGGCGGGCACTGCGCGTCTTACGCCGTGTCCGCCTGTATTTCATGATTTTTTATAAGCTCAGCTTACATGCCTAAGAGTATCTCTGCAAATACTCCTGCGATGATTACGGATGTGATAGTTACCGTGATAAATCCTCCGGTAATCATGGACGGGAACATCTTGCTCATAAGGTATGCTCTCTCTTCGTCGTTAGCACCCAGGGCCTTGCAGGTGGATTCTGTGATGATAGCATCGCACGGGAATCCGTAGAGTGCTGTCAGACCGTTGGCAAAGGCCAGGTAGAAGTTCATCTTCAGAATCTTGGCGATTATGAAAGCAAAGATTGCCATACCTACAACGCCTATTACGATGAGAAGAATCATCGGAAGTATGATTGACTTCAGCATTTCAGGAGTGCACATCTTAAGTCCGTCGAACACGTACATCATCAGAGCGAACATGGTTATCTGATAGGAGTTGGCCCTGTTCAGAAGGTTGGTGTCCAGGAATCCGATATATGTGAAAAGGATACCAAGGAGCAGCGCCCAGATTGCTCCGTTCAGATGGTTTGCAACAGGAACAACGCTTCCCAGCAGAGATGCGAAGTATGCGATAAGTCCCAGCTTACCGAGCATTACAATAGGAGTGTTCCACTTGTCAGGAATTCTCGGAAGGAGCTTCTTGGTCTTGCTGTCGTCAACTACTACGGTCATACCCACCTTATACATCTCTTCCTTCTGCTTCTCGGTGAGAACGGTCTTTCCGGAACGGAGATCCTTAAGAAGATCGCGTCCGTACTTCTGAAGGCATACAGCGGTGAGAGGATATCCTGCGAAGCCCTGCACGCAGTACATGGCAATGGCAAATACTGCCGCTACAGGAAGATCTGCTTTAATAGCTGCGCTCTGCATGGTGGTAGCAGCTACGATACCGCCTGTCAGAGGAGGAAGTCCTGCGATGATAAGCTCCTTTTCGATGAATATGGAGCCTACGAAGTATCCTAAGAGACACATACCTGCAAGTCCCATGAGACACACAACTACGGTTCTCCACTGCTCGACGAGCTGTTTTACGCTTATTACGGTACCCATGTGGGTAATCAGGAGATAAATGCCGATCGTGTTAGCAAAAGGAATAAGTCCTGCGTCGGTAACCACTTCCTTAGGAATTACTGTCCAGTATCCTAAGAGGAGCACTACTGCCGTAACGAATACGGATGGTATCCATGCCTTGGTGATAGTCGATACATATTCGCCTATGATGTAAGCTATGGCACAGATGAGAAATGCTAGTGCGAAATTGTACATTTTCTTTTATAAGTCCTTTCTTATTATTTTTTTTATGTCAAAGAGTGGGCCCTGTCTCAGGCTACCTGTTAAGGTAATCGAGAGCCGCTGCCGTCATGGCGGCGCAGCCGTAAGGCATTGCCTCCTCCTTCACATGCATCTTAGGGTTGTGAAGAGGAACCAGTTCACCTTCGTGGCCCGCATAGAGGAACATGTACATTCCCGGCGTGCCCGTCATATTGGTGTAATAGCTGAAGTCCTCGCTGAAGCTCATAGGCTTGTCCAGAAGCACTGTGCTTCCCTCGCCCAGCTCCCTTTCCACAGCCTTCATGGCATCTTCCGTAAGTACCGCATCGTTCACACATGCAGGGTACCCTTCATAGTGACTGATGTCTATCTTACAGCCCGAAATCTCCTCTACTCCCTTTGCAATCTTATATACCTGCTCGTCTACGACCTTTCTCACTTCCTCGCTGTAGCCTCTGGCGATTCCGCTGAACTTGGCCTCCTCAGGAATCACGTTAGGCGCGTCACCTGAGTGTATACTGCATACCGGAAATACCACGGTCTCCATGGGATCCACGTATCTTGCCGGAATCTGCTGAAGGAGAACCACAGTCTGGCACGCCGCAAGAATCGGGTCGTTGGTGGTGTGAGGCGCAGAGCCGTGACCGCTCTTTCCCTTCACCGTAAAATCGTATAAGTCCACCGACGTGGTTATAGGCCCCTTGATGAAGGCGAGCTTTCCGCATTCCTTCTCGTCAGGCATTATATGCATTCCGAAGATTGCATCAACCTTAGGGTCTTCCATTACGCCCTTTTCCGTCAGCTCCTTGGCTCCGCCGGGAAGGGTGTCCTCGCTGTGCTGGAATATGAGCTTTACGGTTCCCTTAAACCGGTCTCTCATACCGCAGAGCATCTTGGCAACTCCCAAAAGCATGGCCGCATGCATGTCGTGACCGCAGGCGTGCATCATGCCTTCCACTTCGCTTGCGAAAGGAAGTCCCGTATCCTCCGTAACCGGAAGCGCGTCGATGTCGGCTCTGATGGCAAGGCATCTGCCCTCGCCCATGCCGCCCTTTATGATGGCTACTACCGATGTAGGCGTGTAGGACTTTATCTCGTCCACACCGTACTCGGTCAGCTTTTTTCTTATGAGCTCGGAAGTTTTAAATTCGTTTCTCCCTATTTCGGGATGTCTGTGAATCGTTCTTCTGATTTCCGTAACCTCGGCCGAATTGTCCAAGGCCGTCTTCAATAATGTTCCTTCTGTCATATCTTTTCCTCGCTTTTTAATACTGCCAAATAAAAATATAGCACTACTTTTGTTTTTGTCAATAATTAAATTGCATGTTTTTTGTACGTGGTAACAATTGTTCAATTCAGACAATTCTCCATTCTTCCGGCGTTTTCCTTTGACATGAACCGATTTCGTGGTAGAATAGATTTAAGTAGAAGGAGGTATTGTATGCCGCTGATAATATTAGGTGTGATCTTTGCGGTGGCCCTCGGAATTTATGCGTTTTTTGCCTCCAGGGCCATAGCCGAAGAAGACAGGAAAATAGAAAACAGGCGACGGACAAAGGCCGCAGAAAAGAGCGACGGCGATTCAGGCTCTGCCGCCGAAGACAACGTAATCTTTCTTTCGGAAGATCTGGAAAGAGAAAAAAGACGTCACAGGAAAAGACCGTAAGGGAAGCGGTCTTTTTCTTTTGCCCGAAATCCCCCTTTTACAAAAAACGACTGAATTCTTACATAAAATGACTTTTTTCCGACATGGCCGGCGGTTTTTGCTTTTCTTTCACCCTTTGTCGTGGTAACCTTGGGGCATATCTCTTCTAAAGTCCCCGCGGCAAAAGACCTGCAGAAAGGAAAGTCATGAACATAAAGCACCTTGCGATGATGGAGCTGAACGACGAAGTTCTCCTGGAGAACAGATATAAAGCTATGCTTGCAGGTCTCCCGTCAGGGGGACTTACGGCCAATTTCAAGAACGGCAGATATTACTACAAGCGCATGTATAACGGCAATTACGAGTACATAGGCAGCGAAGCGTCCGAAATGGTCAGGAGCCTGAAGCTGAGAAAATTCCTCGAGGTGTCCATTTCAGCCATAGAAAAGAATAAGAAGCTTATCACAGACCTGTGCGAGGGATTTCTTTCGCCGGACCCTGAGACCATCGTTCCTTCACTGCCCCGGGCGTACAGGCCGGAGGGGGAGGAGAATTTTGACGAACCGTATTTCGTGGATTACCGTGGATGGGAGTATTCCCCGTATGTAAAGGACGAGCGGTTCGGAAATCTCCTTGCCTTCGAGACGGTTAAAGGCGAACGGGTAAGGTCCGAGGCGGAGGCGCTGATTGCGAACCTTCTGTATGAGAAGAAGATATCCTATCACTACCGGGAGCAGATTGAAACCTGCAGCACTATCCTCTATCCGACTTTTTGCATAGCGGTAAAGAGCGATAAGTGTTTCAGGCTTTTGGAGCACTGCGGAAGCCCGGCAAGCGCCGGATGTGTAAGCGCGTTTTTGTGGAAAATCGAGAAATACCTGAAATCCGGCTTCGTTCCCTTCAGGGACGTTTTCTTCACATTCGAGGAGGCGGACGGCAGGCTCGATATGAAATACGTGAATCTGCTGGCGGAAGCCCACTTCAGATAGCGCAAAAGCGCCTGTCCCTTTACGTATCAATGGGTCCCGATACGCGAAGGGCAGGCGCTTTTTTATTCGTTATGATATCCGCTTCGTCTTACAGAAGCTCTTTTCTGGAGAGGTTGATCCTGTTCTGGCTGTCGATTTCCGTAACCTTTACGGTAACCTTGTCGCCGATGTTCATCTCGTCCTCTACCTTTTCGACTCTGTGCTTAGCCATCTTGGATATGTGCAGAAGTCCTTCCTTACCCGGCAGAATCTCTATGAAAGCTCCGAACGGCATAATGCGCATTACGGTTCCTTCGTAGATCTCGCCTACCTCTACATCTTTTGTCAGAAGCTCGATTTCCTTCTTCGCAGCCTCTGCTCCTTCCATATCCGAGCTGTATATGCTGATAAGTCCCGACTGATCCTCTGCAATGTCAATCTTTACGCCGGTCTCATCTATGATTCTGTTTATGGTCTTTCCTCCCGGTCCGATGACGATTCTTATCTTGTCAGGGTCTATCATCATGGTGAGGCTTCTCGGAGCGTACTTGGAAAGCTCTGCTCTCGGCTCAGGAATCTCCTCAAGCATCTGTTCCATGATGTACATACGTCCCTTTCTCGCCTGTTCCAGAGCCTTTTCCAGGATCTCTCTGGAAAGTCCGTGAACCTTTATATCCATCTGGATAGCGGTAACGCCGACTTCCGTTCCCGTTACCTTAAAGTCCATGTCTCCCAGGAAGTCCTCCATTCCCTGAATGTCGGAGAGGATTGCCATTTTGCTGGAGCCGTCCTCCTCAACTCTCTCTATGAGACCCATGGCTATACCGGCTACAGGCCTTTTGATAGGAACTCCGGCGTCCATGAGAGCCATGCAGGAACCGCAGGTGGAGCCCATGGAGGTAGAACCGTTGGAGGAGAGAACCTCCGATACCACTCTGATGGCGTAAGGGAACTCTTCAACGGAAGGAAGCACCGGAAGAAGGGCGCGCTCCGCAAGAGCGCCGTGTCCGATCTCTCTTCTTCCCGGCGATCTCGGCGATTTAGCTTCGCCTACGGAATATCCCGGGAAGTTATAGTGGTGCATGTATCTCTTTTCGGTCTGCTCGGTGATTCCGTCTATAACCTGAGCCTCGCTGTAAGGAGCAAGGGTGCAGGCGGAGAGAACCTGAGTCTGTCCGCGCTTGAAAAGTCCGCTTCCGTGTACTCTCGGAAGAAGTCCGGTCTCGCACCAGATAGGTCTTATCTCCTCCAGCTTTCTGTTGTCAGGTCTGATACCGTCGTCAAGTATCATGGATCTTACGCACTCCTTGGTTATGTTGTAGAGTACGTTAGCTATGTCCTTTTCGTTATCTGGATATATCTCCGCAAAGTGTTCTTTGGTTTCCACTTCAACGGCGTCCATATTATCCAGTCTCTCCTGCTTTTCAACGGTCTTTATGGCCGCCTTCATCTTATCTACGGCGTAAGCTCTTACTGCCGCATCGATGTCCTCAGGAATCTTGTAGAGGTTGGTTTCCTGCTTAGGCTTTCCTACCTCCGCAACTATTTCGTCTATGAATTCTACTATTTTCTTTATCTCTTCGTGTGCAAAGAGGATAGCGTCCAGCATTACGCTTTCCGGAACCTCGTTGGCTCCGGCTTCTACCATCATTATGGCGTCCTTGGTTCCGGCCACGGTAAGGTTCATCTCGGAACGCTCTCTCTGCTCCAGAGTAGGGTTTATGATGAACTGGCCGTCAACCATTCCCACGCGGACGGAGCCCGTAGGTCCCTCCCACGGAATGTCGGACGTGGCAAGGGCCACCGACGATCCTATCATGGCCATGATGTCCGTTTCACAGTCAGGGTCCACGGACATAACCGTTGCAACTACAACGACGTCGTTAAAATATCCCTTCGGGAAAAGCGGTCTTAAAGGCCTGTCCATAAGTCTGGACTTTAAAATCGCGCCTTCGCTCGGTCTTCCCTCTCTCTTTATAAAGCCGCCCGGAATCTTTCCGGCCGCATACATTCTCTCCTCATAGTCACAGCTGAGAGGAAAAAAGTCGATGTCAGGTCTCGGCTCCTTGGACGCGCAGGCCGTTACGTTTACCACGGATTCACCGTATCTTACCATAACCTGTCCGTTGGCCTGCTCGCAGACCTTGCCGATTTCCAGCTGGAGAAGTCTTCCTCCAACGGCCGTCTTAAACGTTCTGTAATCTGTAAATCTTCCCATCTTCTAATAAACAACTCCTTCCTGTTTATTCACTACCGTTTTATAAAAACAAAAGGCGGAGGTTCCTGAAAGACCCCGCCAAAATTTTGCAGTATAAACTACTTTCTTAATCCTAAACGAGCGATAAGAGTTCTGTATCTTTCGATATCAACTTCCTTCAGGTAGTTAAGAAGGTTTCTTCTCTTACCAACCATCTTCAGAAGACCTCTTCTGGAGTGATGGTCCTTCTTATGAACCTTAAGGTGCTCGTTAAGGTCGTTGATTCTCGCAGTAAGCACGGCAACCTGAACCTCAGGGGATCCGGTATCTCCTTCCTTGGTTGCATAGTCCTTAATTATAGCTGCTTTCTGTTCTTTAGTGATCATTTCTTATTTCCTCCTGTTTTCTTAATACGCTTTCACCGGGTCCGCGTCGGAGTTTCGACGAACTAAGTGAAAGTAAACACATTGACAATTTATGATACCACAAAGGCGTCTCTACTGCAAGGATTTTCTTACCGCATCCTTCATTTCCGCCGTATCTATGACTCCCCTGTGGCGAATCTCCTTCTTGTCCAGATTCTTAAGGCCGTAAGGCACCTCTACCCCCGTCTTTTCATATACCTTTTCCAGGTAATCAAAGCCGTCCTTTCCGTCCTTGATTCCGATGGCTTCCGCCACGCTTTCCGCAAATTTATACGCACTGGCCGTTGCGGCTATGACCGTCGGAGTTCTGTCTCCCGTCTCCTTTACATAATTTTCGTATACCTTGTATGCGACCGCAGTGTGAGTGTCGAGAAGATATCCGTTTTCGGAATACATTCTTCCTATGGTCTCCTCCGTCTCCTCCACCGTCGCAAAGCCGCCGTAAAACTTCTTCATGCCGGCTTTGATCGTATCGTTTACCTCGTACACCTTGTCCTTTTCCAGCTTCTCCATGAGCCTTCCTATCTCGGCTCCGTCTCCGCCCGAAAGGTGCCAGAGAAGTCTCTCAAGATTGCTGGACACCAGAATGTCCATGGACGGGGAATTGGTCAGATGGAACTCTCTTCTCGTATCGTACACTCCTGTGTTTATGAAATCCGCGAGGACTTTGTTCTCGTTGGACGCGCATATAAGTCTTCCCACAGGCACGCCCATAAGCCCCGCGTAGTATGCGGCCAGAATGTTTCCGAAGTTGCCCGTCGGAACCACCACGTTCATCGCCTCTCCGTTCTTTACCGCTCCCGATTTCACCAGCTTGATGTAGCTGTAGACGTAGTATGCGACCTGAGGAACCAGCCTTCCTATGTTAATGGAATTTGCTGAAGACAGCCTTACGCCCTTTGCCTTAAGCTCCTTCGCAAAGTCGTCATCGCCGAATATTTTCTTCACTCCCGTCTGAGCGTCGTCGAAGTTTCCTCTTATGGCAAAGACGTGAGTGTTGGCTCCCTCCTGGGTTATCATCTGTCTTTCCTGAACCTGGCTCACTCCGCTGTCCGGGAAGAATACTATTATCTCTGTTCCCGGAACGTCCGCAAAGCCTTCAAGAGCCGCCTTGCCGGTATCTCCCGAAGTTGCCGTGAGTATGCAGATTTTCGCCTCCTCCTTTTCCTTCTTGACCGCGGTGGTCAGAAGGTAAGGAAGAATGGAAAGGGCCATATCCTTAAAGGCCGCCGTCTTTCCGTGGAACAGCTCCAGAAAATACGCTCCTCCCGCCTCGCTTATCTCCACTATGTCTGACGCGGTGAATTTCTTATCGTAGGCTCCGTTCACGCAGGCCGCCATCTCTTCTTCGGTGTAGTCGTCAAAGAATGCGCCGATCACGGCCTTTGCCACATCTCTGTAGCCGGCGTCTGTCATATCTTCTATCTTGAAAGGAAGCTCCGGAATACATGCAGGCACAAAAAGCCCTTTATCGTCCGCTATACCTTTAATTATCGCCTTAGCGCCTGTAAGTTCGGCGCCTCCTCCTCTGGTGCTTCTGTACTTCATAATGTGGAACTCTCCTTTTTTTCATCAAAAATAAAAATTTTACTGGACAACCGTTGCCATTAAGTATATAATAACACAGGTGAGATTTCAATATCACTTTTTTATTCTCACCGGAAAACAGAATATGCCGCCTTGGTCAAGTGGTCAAGACGCAGCCCTCTCACGGCTGAATCAGGGGTTCGACTCCCCTAGGCGGTACCACGATCGAGTAGGAGGCGGTGACTAACCGCCGTCCTCTCACACCACCGTACGTACGGTTCTCGTATACGGCGGTTTCAATAGTTGACGTGCATTTGCTGGTATGCATCAGCTAAATCATAAAAGCCTTT
>CALXBQ010000044.1 GCA_944386595.1 uncultured Clostridia bacterium | reverse complement strand
ACCTTATTTCCTTTTACCGCTTCTTTAAGTCCTATCAGCGCTGCGATCTCTGACGGTGCATAACACTCTATCTTCTGAATATCCTCCAGGCTGAAATTCAAGATCGCCTTTTCCGTTCGATATCCATGCTCGAACAGCTTATTCAGTACCTTTATCGTCGTCTTGTCCATCGCCATTTAACTTTTCCTCCACCTCTCTTACGATCCTTTTCATACAAAACCCGCAAAGCCCGGATCTTACATCGTAATAGCAGCATTCCTCACATAATATCTTCACGATTTATTCTCCTCTCATAAGATACTCGCCGTACTCCGTAAAAGAATACCAGTTCGTTTTATCAAATGGATTCTCATTATGACATCCTTTTCTAATCACATCCTGCTTTACCAGCGTTCCCATGGCGTCCTGTATCATGCTGCGGCTGAGAAAAGGAAGAAATCCACTCATCATCTTCTGCGAGCACCTGTACCATCTTTTGTTATTGAATTTCCTGATCCGCTCATCACACACTCCGGGCTTTAAGTGTTCCCAAAGAAACTGCATGATAATGGCAGCATGAATTCCAAAGCGGATCGCCAAATCCATTCGAAATAAACACATATCGCCCCTCCATTTACAGAAAACAGAGGAGCAATCTGCTTACTGCTCCTCTGTAAAAACTATTTACTCTTCGTCATCCGTGTTTTCCTGCCCGTTCTTTTTTCTTATCTGCAAAGCTGCAATTGTTCCGCTCGCTATTACAAGCAGTGCGATCCAGATCCAGACATTGAAATCATCTCCTGTCTTTGGAGTATCCGGCATTACAGGCTTTTCTACAGTAACGGTCTGGCCTTCATCTTCGATATCTTTATGATCTGCCACTTCTATATCAGAATCTGCATAGTAAAGTGTTTCAAATACAACAAGGTCTTTTCCATTTAAGCGTCCTGCATCGAATTTAAAGGTTACTTCCGCAGTTCCGCTATCTTTTTCCGCGATAAAAGTTGTTTCCGCTGTAATCGCATTTCCATCTATCAAGACCTGCTTTTCTGTGTCTTTATCCATCAAAGTGCCTTTCAGCGTATAGCTCCTGCCTTCTATAAGACCGTCGTATTCCACCGTATCTACAATCGTCACTTCGCCATCAGAAGAAAGAATCTTATCTCCATCACTTCCATCTTTTGCCGTTGTCCCGATCTCAGGGAAGAAAATCGTCTGCCCTTCGTCCTCAATATCTGCATGGACTGCAAGCTCTCTATCCCCTTTATACAGGCTCTCAAAGACAACAATTTCCTTTCCGTCAAGATCGGAAGCATTGATCGCAAATTCCACACTTACCTCGCCGGAAATATCTTCTGCCTTGAATTTCTTTACTACGGTGATCTCTTCGCCACCGATAAGAAGCGGCTTTTCCGTCTCCTTATCCATCAAAGTACCTTTCAGAGTATAAGTCTTTCCTTTCTGAAGTCCTTCATAGGAAACAGTATCAACGATTGTTACTTTTTCATTTGCAATGCTCTTATTAAGCCCTGACTCCTTATCTTTTGCCTGCGTTCCGATTTCCGGATAATATACGCTCTGGTCTTCATCCTCGATATCCGCATGTATTGCAAGCTCTATATCTTCGTAATACAGCTTTTCAAAGGCAACGACCGCCTTACCTCTCAATAGTTTCCCTTCAACTTCAAATTCAACACTCACTTTTCCACTCTCATCTCTGGCAACGAAAGTAGTCTCTGAGGTCACCGCTTTACCGTCTTGCTTAATTGGTTCTCCTGTTTCCTTATCCATTAAAGTCCCGATCAGTTTATATTCTTTCCCCTTTTCAAGTCCTTCATAAGAAACGGTATCTACAATGATCACGGTCTCTTCCGCTTTTCCAAAATGGGTGCCCGTTTCCTCATCCAATGCCTCTGTTCCTATTTCGATACGGTCATCCGTAAGCGTGCCGAGAGGAATGGTTACGCTGTCTTTATATACACTCACCTTGAACTTCAGAAGTTTCATTCCCTTATTTGCTTCACATCTCAACTCCTCTAGCTCATAGTCATCATAGATCAACGCTCCCTTGCTGTTATCCGGTGCAGAAGTTCCAAACCAGATCCCGTCCTCTGCTGTTTCGCCCCTGTTCGTATTTGCTGTATGCAAATTCCATTCTGCGCTAGTACTTGCATATCCGTTCTTGTCAGTCACGAGAATATGACTTTCTCCTGTCGTAAGCGATGTGAGTTTAAACGGCACATTAGCGAGCCTGTTTAAATCACCATCCGATACTTTTACGAACTCCAGATCTCCTCGCTTCACCTGCTCCGGCGCATCTGGTGCGTTATATGTCCTGACGGTTTCCGCAGTTCCCTCAGATGTGATATTCACCGTATATACCGCATCGCTTAAAAGATACCCTTCCGGAGCCTTTGTCTCTTTGATCACGACCTTTCCGAGCGGAAGGCTTATGGTCTTTCCATCGTTTGCGTAATAAAAATCATCACCTGAAACAAGATATTCTTTCGTGAACTTTATCTGCCCGTTTTCATCGGTCTTGAACGTCCAGCTTCGTTCAGGTTCTATCCCGGATACACTGCTTTCCGCCTTTGCTTTATAAAAGTCCACTGTAAATTCGGCTCCTGCAAGGCTTGCTCCGCCCTGCGGGCTGCTTTCTCCTGTTTCAAGATCGAGCTTCTGAAGCACGAGATCCATAGGATTTACCTGCGGTACTTCCTTTACATTTACCGTCACTGTAGTATCAGCTTTCACACTTACATTATGACCCGACACATCGATCGCATAGCCTTTCGATGGTGCAATCTCCTTTACCGTGTAATTTGCAACGAGAACATTGTCAAGACTTCCCTCACCGGAAGAATCCGTCGTGATCGTTCCGATCAGCTCACTTCCGTAGTACACGCCATATTTCGCCCCCGCAAGGGAGTAGTTTGGATTTCCGTCGGTTACTACGCCACTTACAGACGCTTTTTTAAGCTTTATACTTCCTGTGTTGTTAAACGACCCTAAAAGATCCTGGCACCCATCCACCTTGATCAGATACGCCCTATAATTTACCGGCGGATCCGGCAGGCTCTTCACATAGTTATACAGATTCTGTGCTTTTGTTTTCCATGTACCGCTGAGTCCTCTGAACGGATCAACATCTTCACTTGTCGTCTTATCATACGCAATGGAAATTATGATGTGCGTAAGTGCATAGGCGTCATCCTTTCCATCCCACTGGCCGCTGAGAGTTTTATCCGTATACTCCGAAAATCCCGGCCCGCCATATCCGTAGTAAAGACACTTTGCCAAAACCGAATCCGGCTTTAGGAAGCTGTATGAATATGTTCCCGATCCCGGCGTTGGAAGCTGCGGCTGAGCACAGTAAACAGGGCTTTCTTTATCCCCTGCGTAAAAATAATGGGTGAAGTGTGAACTGTAGTCGATCCTTTCACCTACTCTGATCGTGATCTTCCCGTCTGCTGCATGAGCGTTTATTGCATTAAACGGCATCATGCCGATAAGCAGCGCAATGCACAGAAGACCTGCAAGGATCCTACTCCTGTTTTTCTTTCGTATATTCTGCATGTTACTCCTCCAATTCCCTGATTCTTAAGGGAGAATGTCCGCAATAGCTCTTTACCCTCCTTGTCGTTAAATTCATACTGCCTGCGGACTTCAGGCTATATGTAAAAACCATCTGCTGCATTGCAGATGGCTATACTTATGAGTAAGATTCTTCTTTTTCAGTAAGTTACAGGTTGTCCGAAGGTTGGGGTGTGGGGAAGGAAACGGCAAAGATACTCCTGCTATGCTTACCGCTCTTTGCTTTCCTTCAGCCTCTCACGGTATTTACCGTAATACTCCATTGCTTTTATGATATATTCCTCCCGCTTTTCAGCCGGAAGATTCCTCGGAAAAAGCTTCTGCACTCTGCTGTCTCTTAAAACAAGCCTCTCTTTCTGATTCGGCTTTTCTTCCTGCATGATAGCAAGAAGCGATTCTTCCGTCAGCTTCCCGCTCTCAAGCATACGCCGCATTCGGATTGTCTGGGCATGAGACGGAGTGCATTGTTCCATATCCATGATTTCACATAAGGTTTTCTGCATCTTCTTCGGAAGATAAGAGATCTCCACCGCCGGACGCAGAGCAACCTGTTCCTGGTCCACCATTTCCAAAATCTCCGGAATCAGTTCCGTCAGGCGTATATATCGTCTGATATTGTCTTTTCCTTCACCAACCATGGCTGCTAATTGCTCGTCAGAGCGCATACCTTTTAACTTTGTCGCCACTGGCGACGAAGTTAAATCCGTTCTCTTTCCCTGCCGTTTCATCGCCTCCAACCTCATCTTGTAGGAAAAAGCTTTCTCGCTCGGAAGGATCTTCGTCCTTTGGAGATTGGAATCCACCATAAAGATAATGGCTTCATCGCGGCTCATCTCAACGACTTCCGCCCTTAATGTTTCAATTCCTGCAAGGGCGCAGGCCCGCTTTCGCCGGTGTCCAGAGATCATTTCGTATTTCCCCTCTTCCTTTTTCCTCACGATAGCAGGAGTAATAACGCCGTATTCCCGAATACTTTCCACCAGCTTCAACATCTCTTCATCGTCCATGACCTTAAAAGGGTGACTCGGAAAATCGTCGATCTGATCGAGAGGTATATCATGGATCTTCTTTAGCTTCGCCTCGTCCCGCTCCTGCTGCGTAGTAAAAAGGTCATCGAGCTTCGGAAGTTCGAAGTCGATCTCTTGTTTTCTCGCCATTCCTTATCACCTCCTTCGTCAGATTTTCATAGGCTTTTGCTACAGAGCTGTTTTTATCATAAGCATAAATGCTTTTCCCCTGAAAACTTGTCTCAGCAGCCTTTACCGCAACCGGGATCTGAGAAGAATAGATCTTCATCCGGTTTCCGTATTGATTTCTTAAAATATGCAGCGTCTGTTTCGCAAGATTCGTCCTGCCGTCCACAAGCGTCAAAACGATACCATCAATTCTCAAGTCCGGATTAAGGGTTCGTTGCACTTTCCCTATGGTCTGAACAAGCTGCGTCATGCCCTTTGCCGGAAGATACTGTGCCTGCACCGGAATCATCACACTGTCTGCCGCTGCCAATGCGTTCACGGTGATCATTCCAAGAGACGGCATACAATCAATGAAAATATATTCATAGTCTTTCTTGATCTCTTTCAGGCAATTCTTTAAGGTCAGTTCTCTGCTCATCGCATTGACCAGATTCATTTCCATTGCGGAAAGTTCCAGATTCGAT
Organism: uncultured Clostridia bacterium; assembly: GCA_944386595.1. Classification (GTDB taxonomy): domain Bacteria; phylum Bacillota; class Clostridia; order Peptostreptococcales; family Anaerovoracaceae; genus Avanaerovorax. The sequence continues at coordinate 13,289 of CALXBQ010000044.1, read as the reverse complement.
GGCAGGAGATCCACCCCTTCTTCATGATGCAGGATTCCCTCTCCTTTTCCTATTGGTCTTTCTGTAAGAGTCTTATTCATCAGGTCGGCTAACGTGGTTTGCAGTTCATCGCCATTTTTCCATCCGAGACAGGTCGTCAGATCGCCCTGCGGATCTGCATCGATCACCAAGACTCTCTTTCCCTCTTTTGCAAGACCGATCCCCAAATTGACCGTTGTCGTTGTCTTGCCGACTCCGCCCTTCTGATTACATATGGCGATTATCTTCGCACCTTTCATCTTCTTTCACCTCACAGCCAAACATCGCCTTGATCTGCTTATACGCCTCCTCCAGCACTTCATCAATGGACTCCTTTTCCCACTCTTCATCCTCTTCCGTAAGCTCAAGTAGAAGATCCAGTACATGCCCGTCTTCAATATATTCCGCAAAGTATTCCAGAAATATATCTACTGCGTTCTCATCCAGAAACGGAAGTCCCTCTATGATAAACTTCGCATCCGTTTCAAGGACAGAGGCAAGCTGAAGCAGCATATCAAATGCCACGTCATATTCTTCCTTCTCCGTATACCTGCCTATCCTGTGGATCACATCCGTATATACGTCGATTGTGATTCCTTTTTCTTTTGCCGCTTGCAACATGCTTCGGTCGAGAACTCTTGCCAGAGCTTCGATAAACTCCACAGGGCATCTTTCTTTTTCTTCACATTTTACAGCTTCGTTTTCTTTTCTTTTTCCTTCAAATACGGAAATCTTCATGTTCTACCTCCTGAAATTCTGCATGAAAAAAGCCACCTCCTTATTGAGATGGCTATGTAAAACAGATATTCACTAATATGTATGTACTGGATTCTATGCTTTTTTCAGCAGCTTCAGCAGGATCTCATCTACTGCGTCCGTATATCTTCCCTGTTGAATTAAATCATTTCTCAGGTCAATGAGACTTCTGGTTAAAATTCTTATTTCTTCCGAGTTGAGACAGATTCGAATTTTCTTTTCAAACATCGTTCTTCCCTCCTTTGCTGGCAGTGTATCAGAAAGAAGGTTGCTTGACAAATGTGCAAAGAAATCGCACATTTTTGTCCCCAATCTGTCCCCTATTCTCCTCAAAAATCCCCTATTTTTTGTGTTTTTTTGCCGTTTGTATGCGTTTGTAAACGGTCTGAAATCACGTTTCAAAAAACGCCGCAACCATTGAAATCATGCGCTTTCCGTTGCAATAAAAAAGCCCGGAACGCGTCAGCATCCCGAGCCGATTAGTGGTGGAGATGAGGAGAATCGAACTCCTGTCCGAAAGCATTTCCACGGGATTTTCTCCGAGCGCAGCTGATGATTTATGGTTCGCGCGGGGCAGCGCCCATCAGCAGGCTTTGTCCCTTGCTATCCCGTAGTTCCCCTGCGGTACCGGGAACTCCCGCAGAGTTTTCCTGCATGGTCGTTGCCAGATCTCAGGTCTGCAGGTGAACCTGAGCTGACACGCGGGCTGCGTTAATTAAGCAGCAAATGCGAGTTTGTTGTTGTTTTTAGCGTTTATATTTAAACGTGCCATTTTTAACGTAGACCTGGCAGCTACGGCTCGCTTATCCGGCTTCTACACCCCCGTCGAAACCTTTACATCCCCATGTCCCGCCGGATCTTAACCCGGCGTTTCTTACATATCAATTATATCGCATTTACGCGATTTGTCAAACGCCCCGGCAGGCTCCTAGTACCTCTGCTTCATCGCTCTGTCGATTTTGCGGGCGGCGTCCTTCTTTGCGATGGTCTCTCTCTTGTCGTAGTTTTTCTTTCCCCGGGCGAGAGCGAGCTCCATCTTGGCTCTGCCGTCCTCGTTGATGTACATGGAAAGAGGCACGAGAGTCAGCCCGTCCCGGGTAATCGCGCCCAGAAGCTTCATTATCTCCTTCTTATGAAGGAGCAGCTTCCGCGGTCTTACCGGATCGACGTTGAAGCGGTTTCCCTGCTCGTATGGGCTTATATTCATTCCGTAAAGAAAAAGCTCGCCGCGACTGTCGATTTTGGCGTAGCTTTCCTTTATGCTGACTTTGCCGGCCCTTACGGACTTTATCTCGGTCCCCGTAAGGACTATTCCGGCCTCGTACGTTTCTTCTATGAAATAGTCGTGGCGGGCTTTTTTATTGTTCGCCACGGGCTTTCTTTCTCTCTTAGGCATAGTTCATCATTCCTGTTCGTCGTAAGGGTTGTAGATGGTTCCCAGCTTGTTCAAAGGCAGCAGCCTCAGCACCACCTTGCCCACAATATCGTCCTCGGAAATGCAGCCTACATCGGCAGCTCTGCTGTCCTTGCTGTTGAGCCTGTTGTCCCCGAGGCAGAATATAGAGCCCTCCGGAACGATAAGTCCCTCTATGATTCCGTTGGTTACCTGATCCTTGGTGTAGCTGTCGTCCTGGGCCTGTCCGTTCACGTATACCGTGCCGTTTTCAATGGTTATCTCGTCTCCCGGAAGTCCTATTACCCTCTTTATTATGAGCTTCTCGTGATTTTTCTCGTCCTTAAGGTGGGTATGAACCACGACAACGTCGCCGTACTCCGGTTCCCCGCCCAGGATTCCGTATGACTGCTTGCTCATTATCAGATAATCCCCGTCGTGAAGATTAGGCTCCATGGAGCTTCCGTCCACAATGGTCGGAGTCACGAACTGAATCAGCACGAGAGCAACTACAACTGCAATTCCAATATCTCTTACCCATGCAAGTATGTTCCTGACTTTTGCGTTTTCGCCGTAGCCAGGCTGTTTTTTCCCGCAGGCTTCCGATCTGCGTCTCATTCTCGGTCCCTGCTTGATTTCTTCGTCCACTTACAATTCTCCCTCTTAAATAAAATACCTATTCGTACGGATTGTCTATAAATCCGGCTCTGTCTATCGGCCAAAGCCTGAGCACGACCTTTCCGACTATGTCCTCCTCCGGTATGAAGCCCACCTCGGGATACCTGCTGTCAAGGCTCACTCCCCGGTTATCACCCAGGCAGAAGACCGTATCGGCCGGAACCACCAGGTCCTCTATGGCGCCTTTGGTATAGCCGTCCTTCGTGTATGAGTCGTCCAGAAGCTCTCCGTTTACGTACACCTTTCCGTCCGTGACGGAAATCGCATCTCCCGGCGTTCCGATTACTCTCTTTATGATCAGCTTTTCGCTGCCGTCGTCGGTTTTAAGTCCGGAATGAGTCACGACCACGTCTCCCCTCTCCGGTTCTCCGCCAAAGAGTCCGTAGGACTGCCTGCTGACTATGAGATAGTCGTTTTCCTCAAAACACGGCTCCATGGAGTTTTCTTTTACCACTGTCGGCTTTATAAAAAACATCAGCGCCAGCGCCGCAACCAGCGCCAGAGCTATGGCTTTAACTGTATCCTTCATATTTCAACCGCATCGTCTCCGAATATGAGCCCGCAGATTCTGCGAAACTCCTCCGGAAGCTCTGATTTTATCTCCAATCCGCTAAGATACGAGAGTTCTCCGCCGAGCTGCCCGAACTTCAGCCGGTATGCGTGAAGCAGCTGGGCTCTCAGTCCGAAGTCGTCCCCGGCCCTTCTGTTTACGGCTCTGTCACCGTACTTGGGATCCCCTATAAGCGGGTAACCCGCTCCGGCAAGCTGCACTCTTATCTGATGAGTTCTGCCGGTGAGAATCTCCACTTCCGCCAGCGTAAACCCGTTTCCGGTGAGGACAGGGCCTGCCACGGTCTCCATGTCCTTTCCGTCTTCCGACGGACCCGAAAGCAGGGAGACCACGTTTTTCTCTCTGTCCTTTCTCATCCTGTCCTTCAGAACCAGCGGCTTTTTCATCTCCCCGGCCACGACGGTCAGGTAGAATTTGCTTACGGACGTGCGCTCTCTTATGGCTTCGTTCAGTTCCTTTACCGCCATGGCGTTCTTTCCGAAAAGAACCAGGCCCGTTGTGTTCCTGTCAAGGCGGTTTACGGGAGCCGGCACAAAGGTCTTTTCCGTCCTCGGGCTGTATGCCCCCGTCTCTATGAGATAATCCACCACCTGATTGGCAAGGTGGTTCTTCTTTTCCGTTCTGTCCCCGTGAGTCAGAAGGCCGTAAGGCTTCTCAACGGCTATGATGTTATCGTCCTCGTAGGCTATCTGAAACTGGCGCTTCGCCTTCTTCCGCTCAGGCTTTGCGGTAAGCCTTTCAACCTCTTCGTCCGCAAGGTAAAGACTCACCACGTCGCCCTCCGAAAGAACCGCGTCCTGAGGCCGTCTCTTCCCGTTCACCTTAACGTCTTTTCTGATTGCCCTGTATATGTATGACAGCGGCGCATTGACCAGATATTTTTTAAGAAATCTGTCCAGTCTCTGCCCGGCTTCATTCCGCCCGATTTCAACATTAACCATAGAAAATATTATACAACAGCGGGTATTATAAAGCAAAAAAAATTTGTTTACAAGATGGAAATATGTTAAATTATATATGTGAGCAAAATTTGCCAACTGATGAAAAGGAGAGTGATCTTTTGAAATTCTTGAAAGACTTTCTTTACGATAAAAACGACGTTCTTATAGCGCTTATAATACTGGTTCTGGCAGGCGCTCTCATCGTCTGGAGGGTGGACGTGATAATGGAGTACCCTTCCACTCTTGTGGCGGAAATAGACGTATCGGAAACCACCGACGATACCGCAGAACACGCCAACGAGGACACGTCTTCAGAGACTTCCTCCGAAGAAAGCGGCGCGACCGGTTCGGAATCCGGCGGGGTAATGACTGACGGAATCCTGAATCAGGAAGTGACCGTAACCATTCCGGGCGGCAGCGCCACGGGAGCCGTAGATGCGCTCATAGCAGCGGGACTCTTTGAATCCTATGACGATTTTGTAACGACGTGCCAATCCTCCGGATGCACTCCGGAAAACATAAAAGCCACCACCTACACCTTTGAAGCGGGCATGACGAAAGCCGACATAGCCGCAAAGGTCACGGCATAGCATAGAAGATTTTGATACAGGAGGTTCATCATGGCATTAGTAACCACTAAAGAAATGTTCGCCAAAGCCATAAACGATGACTACGCCATCGGAGCATTCAACGTGAACAACATGGAAATAATTCAGGGTATCGTGGACGCCGCTCAGGCGGAAAACGCCCCTCTCATTCTTCAGGTATCCGCAGGCGCGAGAAAGTACGCAAAGCCTGCCTACCTGACAAAACTTGTTGAAGCGGCTATCATAGATACGGGAGTAGACGTGGCTCTTCATCTTGACCACGGCGAGGATTTTGACATCTGCAAAAAGTGCGTCGACGACGGCTTCACCTCCGTCATGATCGACGGCTCCAAGCATCCTTTCGAGGAAAATATCGCTCTGACAAAGGAAGTAGTCGAGTACGCCCACGCCCACGGCGTTGTAGTCGAAGCAGAGCTGGGAAAGCTTGCCGGTGTTGAAGATAACATCAAGGTCGACGCCAGATCGGCAACATTCACAGACCCTGACGAAGCTGCGGAGTTCGTTGAAAGAACGGGAGTGGATTCCCTGGCCATCGCCATCGGCACCAGCCACGGCGCATATAAATTCAAAGGCGACCCGTACCTGGATTTCGAAAGGCTGAAGAAGATTCACGCCCTCATTCCGGACACACCGCTGGTTCTCCACGGCGCATCTTCCGTTCTCAGGGAGTTCGTGGACAGGTGCAACGAGTACGGCGGACAGATTCCGGGCGCTCAGGGCGTTCCTGAGGATATGATTCGCGAAGCCGCAAAATACGGCATATGCAAGGTCAACATCGACACCGACCTGAGACTTGCCATGACCGCCGAAATCAGAAGGGTTCTCGTTGAAAACCCTGCCGAGTTCGACCCGAGAAAATATCTGGGACCCGGCAGAGACGCCATCACCAGAATGGTTCAGCACAAGATTAAAAACGTGCTCAACTGCTCCGGCAGAAGGTAGTTTGCAGTTGACACGGCGGCCTGCTTAGCAGTCCACGCGGCAGTTACCTGTTGCGAGCGCAGCAAGCGCAGCGTGTTGTCTGTTGCTGGCGTTGCGTGTTGTTTGTTGCGAGCGCAGTGAGCGCAGTGAGCGGCGCAAGTTATCCTTTTTGCCTTCAAAATCGCATTTTAGGGTAACGAATTTCATCCTAAATTAAGCTTTTGCACGAATCAGGTATAATCAGCGTTCCGATTTAAGGCACTGATTATACCTGTTTTGCACTTTTTGCAGTAATAGGTTGAAAATCGTTACCCTTTTTTCATATTCACCGTGCAAAAAGTATAATCAACCTGTGCTCAGGACACCTCAGACGAACACCAGGCGGACTATATGGTTGACTATATGACAGATGAAAAGTAAAATGTTATCAGAATTCGTGATTTTTCATGGGAGGCTGAATATGAAGGCAGTTGTATATAAAGGACACGGCGAGATTGCTCTCGAAGAAAGACCGAAGCCGGAGCTCATAGAAGAGACTGACGCTATCGTCAAGGTTACGCTCACCACCATCTGTTCCAGCGACATACACATTAAGCACGGAGCAGTGCCGAAAGCCGTTCCGGGAACCGTTCTCGGCCATGAGTTTGTCGGAGTGGTGACGGAAACAGGAAGCGGTGTGAAAAAGGTAAAACCGGGAGACCGTGTATCGGTGAACGTGGAGACCTTTTGCGGGGAATGTTTTTTCTGCAAAAGAGGTTTCGTAAACAACTGCACGGACAAAGACGGCGGATGGGCTCTCGGCTGCCGCATCGACGGAGGCCAGGCGGAATATGCGCGCATACCTTTTGCCGACAACGGCCTTACCGTGATACCGGATCACGTCACCGACGAACAGGCTCTCTTCAACGGTGATATACTCTCCACCGGGTACTGGGCGGCGAATATCGGTGAGATAAAGCCGGCAGATACCGTGGTGGTAATAGGCGCAGGACCTACGGGGCTTTGTACCATGATGTGCGCAAGGCTCTATTCCCCGGCAAGAATCATCGCTGCAGACACGGACGAGTACAGGCTGAATCTGGCAAAAGAGCGCGGTCTTGCAGATATTACGCTGGTTTCGGGCAGAGATGATATAGAAAAGGAAATACGGAAGGTGACCGACGGACGGGGAGCGGATACCGTTTTTGAGGTAGCCGGAGGAGACGATACCTTTGAGATGGCCTGGAAAATCGCGCGACCTAACGGAATAGTCGCAGTAGTGGCCATGTACGAGAAGCCTCAGATTTTGCCCCTTCCTGATATGTACGGAAAGAATCTGGTGTTTAAGACGGGCGGGGTCGACGGCAGCTTTTGCCGGGAAATCATGGACCTGACGGCGTGCGGCAGGCTGGACGCCAGCTTTCTCATTACCCACCGGTGCAGCCTTGACGATATCATGACGGCCTATGATATTTTCGAGAACAAGCGGGATCACGTTATAAAATATGCGATAAGAGTTTAAAGCCAGGATTAACGTTCCTTACATGTGGATTTAGTACAAAGAAAATTTCCGGCGCCAGGGTTTTGCCAAGGAGTGCCCGGAGACGCTATCTTCCTGACAGCCACTCCAGTACTTCAGGTCTGCTTTCATCTGCTTCCGAACCTTTTACGGCGAGACCTTCCTTTACTTCGGCGCCGGCGCATGCCGCTGCGATTTTAGACGGAATCTTTCCCATGCCGCTTCCCTCGTGAGTGCAGAACGGATGTATCGTCTTTCCCGTCCAGTCGAAGGCGTCCAAAAACGTGTAAACCGCCATAGGCATGTCTCCGCAGTAAATCGGAAATCCCAGGTATATTTCATCGTACCTGTCGACTGACTCCGGCAGATTCACAAGTTCAGGTCTTGCGTTGGCCCTGAAATCCGCAACGGTCTGCTTTACGCACGTATCGTAATCCGCCGCATACGGCTCCTTCTGTTCGATTTTGAAAAGGTCCGCACCGGTTATGCCCCCTATAATCTTCGCCACCTTTTCCGTGTTTCCTTCGCTTACGTAGCGGCGCTCCCCTCCGAAGTAGTTTTCATCCGCCCTGGAATAAAATGCAATTAACTTAGCCATTTTCTACACCTCTTTCTTTAAATAGATTTTCAGCTTTTCTATCAGACCCCTGTCTGCCGGCAGCCAGTCGACAGAATCCAGCGTCTCAGCGGTAAGCCACCTCCCCTGAGAATGCTCGTTCAGATGCATTTGTCCGCCTTTAAAGTTGCAGAGAAAGCAGTCCATTTCCAGGTGGAATGACGGATAGTCGTAGATTACCTTGTCGAAAAAGGACTCCACTTCTATCTCCATTTCAATCTCCTCTCTTATCTCCCTGACAACAGCCTGCTCCGGAGTTTCGCCCGGCTCAATCTTTCCTCCCGGAAACTCCCAGCCGTCTTTGAACTCGCCGGCTGCACGCTGGGTTGCAAATACTTTATCGCCGTTGCATATGATAGCTGCCGCTACTTTTAGTGATTTCATGGTTCCTCCTTTAATTATGCAGGTAATCGTAAAGGTCCTCGCGGACTTCGTTTTTAAGTTTGAGTTTCATCTTCGTTATCGGCTCCGTTTTACCTCGGTTGTTAATCTTCGTGGATTCATTCATCTCACTGATGTTTGCTTTTCCCATGTAGTAGAAATCTACGCCTTCGCCATCGCTCTTCTTGATGAAAAGCCTGATATTTTCGGAGGCTTCTATACTTTTTACGTATTTGCTGCCGATGCCCTGGCCGATTTTAGAATCCCACGCAAAGGTCTGCCTGTCTATAAATTCATCCGCATAGTCCGGCTTTCCGTCCACATAGTTTTTTCCGTCTTCCGCCTCTTCTTTATTGTACGTTACGAAGATGCACGCGTCATCGTCGATAACCTTCATTCCGTACATAATGGAGGACAAATCCTTCTCACAATTTAGAAGCTGACACACATCTCTACGGGAATATTTCTCGTAGAGAATAAACGGCTCCTCCATTTTCACGTTTCTGTAGGTTTCTTCTGAGAATGCCAGCGCCGTATCGATGATATCGTAGAGAAGCGTCCTGAAAGCCGGTTTTTCCAGGCGTGTCAAAAGGGTTTGCGTGATGGATATCTGCCCGGAAAAGTCTTCCTCTATCAGGTCGAGAGGGGAAAATGCCTTTCTGTCTTCATCCTTTGCGACAAAATATCCGCCGAGATTGCGCACCACAGACATGATATTCTCTTCACCTACGTCAATACTATACTTGTCCGAGATAAATCTCGCGGCTTCCCGTGTCGTCAGATGCCCGTGCTCCAGAACAGCTTTAAGCACTTCCGCTTCATGAGGTCGCTTTCCCCTTGCGATTATTTTCGACAGATATTCTATCGCTGCGGTTTCCACATCCGACAGCTCTCCACTAAAGTTCTCATTGCTATCCAAATCCTTTTCTACAAGCTTAAGAAAATTATAGTATCCCTTATAGTTCTCCAGAATAATCCGCGGGTCGATCTCGCCGTTCTCAAAGAAATCAATCATAAGCGGAATCCTTCCCAGCTTATGCTTCAGATTGACGTAGCTCTCCTTTATTATTCTTTTTATACTTCTGAAATTGTCTATGGACTCGAATATCCTCGCCTTGGTAATTCTGTCAAAGTGCACAGTTGAAGAGCCGGCAAGAATTCTGCATCCCTCGCGGACAAATCGCCTTATGTTATCCTTGTTGTAAGTTCTGTCTCCAGACAGCGCGATAGGAATCATATAGTTGTTTTCGTAATTCCCTATGAAATCGAGAACCACCACGTATTCCTTATCTCCGTACTTTCTGAGTCCCCTTCCCAGCTGCTGGACGAAAACTATCGGTGATTTCGTAGGTCTTAACATAACTACCTGATTTATCTCCGGTATGTCCACGCCTTCATTAAAAATGTCTACCGTCAAAATGTAGTCAAGATAATCCTCCGAATCTCCTACAAGACGTTCTATGGTCTTTTCTCTGAGCTCAATGCTGTCATCACCTGTAAGTGCCGCGGTTTTATAACCTCGTTCGTTGAACATATCGCTGAGCCTGTGAGCCTCGTCCCTGTTACTGCAGAATATGAGACCTTTTACACGATTCCCGCTGTAGCCGTAATACTCGATCTGTTCTAATATATAATCTACACGCCTGCTGTCTGTAAGTCTGTTAAATTCTGCCTTGTCACCTATAGTCTCTCCGTTCACCTGAAAATCCACTATTCCAAAATAATGAAACGGACACAGCAGATCCTCTTCCATCGCCTGCTGAAGTCTTATTTCGTAGGCGATATTGTTATAAAAGGCCGCGTATACATCAAAATCGTCAGTTCGCTCCGGAGATGCTGTCATTCCAAGCCAGAATTCCGGCTTAAAGTAATCCATTATTCGCTGATAGCTTTCCGCTCCGCTTCTATGAGCCTCATCTATAACTATCGCATCAAAGGCGTCAGGACTGAACAGCTCCATAATTTCGGGCTTTGACATCATCTGCATCGTCGCAAAGATAAAATCAGCGTTTACATCTCTGGAGTTTCCCGACAACAGCCCCATCGAAACCGTGGCTCCGAATACTTTTTCAAAGCTTTTTTTCGCCTGCTTGGCTATCTGCTCCCTGTGAACGATAAACAAAGCACGTCTGGCCCTGAAGTCCCGCAGTGCAAAAGCTGAAGCATACGTCTTCCCGGTGCCGGTTGCAGATATGAGCAGGGCCCTTTTAGCCCCCTCCTCCCTCAGCTTCCTCAGATTCTGTATAAACTTCACCTGCATGGTGTTGGGTTCAAGCCTGTATGCTTCCAGTGACGGCACGACAGACGCTTTTGCGATCCGTTTCTGTTCTTTTGCTATGTCGAACCGAAGCTTGTACTCTTTGTAGACTTCCTCGTCAAATGCCTTTGTCCTGTCAGAATCCCACAGCTCGTTGAACTCGCTGATTATATCCCCGGTGAATTCCCCCTTTTCGGTCGAAACGAGCTTAGTATTCCACTCTTTGTTTCTTGTGAGAGCTCCCAGAGTCAGGTTAGAGCTGCCCACTATCGCCTTATATATGCTTCCCTTTCTGAAGATGTACCCCTTTGTGTGAAAGCCTGTGGAACTTCCGTCGGTAACATAAAATCTCACCTCGAGATTCTCTCTTTCTGCCAGCTTCCTTACGGCATCCGGGTCGCTGAATCCAAGATAATCCGTCGTGAGTATCCTTCCCGGAACGCCAAGCTCCTCCAGGGTTTTAAATGTCTGAAGCAGAGGTTTTATACCGCTGTCAGTGATAAAAGCCACACTGATAAAGAACTCATCGCAGGACAAAAGTTCATCCTCAATTGATGCGAGTACCTTTTTCCCTTCTCTGTAATTGTTGGAAACGAACTGTGGCTTATATGCCAGATTCGACTGATAATCTGCATCTATAAACGCCGTCTCTATTCCGTTTCTCAGTTCGATTATACTATTCATCCCTTAGTCACCCTTACACCGCCTCTACTGGGCAGTACCAACACCTGCGGTTATACGGAATCAGTTCGTCGCTCATGCATATGACAAGCCCTGGCTCTATATCCATGTCGAATTTATTAAGGGCGTTGAAGTTTTTGTCAGGCGCATTTGGTGCCTTGCCCTTCTTTATCTCTATGGGATACATTTTATTCTCTTTTACCATAAGCAGATCTATCTCTTTCCTGTCCACATCCCTATAGTAGAACATGTCTGCAGGCTTTCCCGCATTATAGCAGCTCTTAACAATTTCCGTTACCACATACGTCTCAAAGAATGCTCCGTCCATCGCTCCACTTTCTAACGTGTGCGCATCCGGCCATCTGCAGAGGTATGCCGCGAGCCCCGTATCCATGAAGTACACCTTTGGCGTTTTTACGAGGCGCTTGGTCAGGTTCGAATGGTACGGGCGCAGAATGTAGATCATTCCGGAGCGTTCAAGGATTGCAACCCACGCCTTTGCAGTATTTGACGACACTCCGACCGCTCCCGCTATTTCCTCATATTTAATTTGCTGCCCTGTTCTTGCAGCCATGAACACGAGAAAATCGTAAAACTCGTTCAACTTTCCCACCTGGGCCAGATCCTTTATGTCGCGCTCGATATAAGTGTTCATGTAGTCCATGTAGTATCTGTCGCGATCCAGGTCTGTGACTCGGAGCTTCGGCATCCCTCCGCGAAAAATATCTTCATATACCTGGTGAACATCTTTTGAAACGGCGTGCTTAAGTCGCTCTCTCACGGAGTCAATATCCGGGTTGAACATCCCTGCCGGCCTGCCTTCTATCTCTGCCGCTGAAAGGCTTGACATATCAAAAACTGCAACTCTTCCTGCAAGAGATTCAGAAACTCCCTGCATCATCTTGAACTTCTGAGAGCCTGTAAGCCAGAATAATCCGCTGGCATCCTCCCCTGCCAGTGCTTTCTCATCAACAATTCTCTTCATCTCAAGGAGAATCGACGGCTCTCGCTGGAACTCATCTATGAGCAGCGGATATCCGTATGTTTCGAAGAACAGTGCAGGATCGGTGGCTGCAAGTCTCCTCGCATTGCCATCGTCGAGGGTCACGTATCGCCTTTCAGGCTCCTTTATATGATTCAGCATGGTGGACTTTCCCACCTGTCTCTGTCCGCATACCATAACTACGGGATAATATCGGGAAGCCTCCGTAATTTGTTGCTCCAGATGTCTTTGTATGTACATGATTATTCTCCTGTATCTCCGTTAATTCACGCGCCTCATCATCTTCATGCGAGTAAAATTAAGTCTGACTTCATTTTACTCGCTTTATACGGATTAATCAACCCCTCTCTTTGTTTTATGAGCATTTCATATTTACCCCCCCCCCACCTTCCGCAAACATATGTTCACTTTTTATTATATACTTTTCTCCCGCCCCGTGGTATAATTTTATGTACTGCAGACGATGCTTTAGATTATAAGAAGGTGCTGACTCATGGGAATTTGATATGGAAAACAACAATATGACAGGTCATTGGACTGGCATCTTCACTGCCAAAGGCGATGAAACAGAGATTGATTTTACGGAACAAGTGGAAGCGAAGAAATGGTTGCTGAAGCCTTTTGTGAAATCATATTTGAGAAAGCAGCAGACACAGTTTGTTGCAGATATAAGAAGAGCACTGGGAGGAATGTAACCTATGAAAGACATGATCGGATACTGCGGATTGGACTGCGAAAAATGCGACGCATACATAGCAACCGTCAATGACGATCAGGCTTTGCGGGAGAAAACTGCGAAGCTGTGGGCAGAGCTAAACAACGCCCCTATCCTGCCGGAACCTGCCCGAATGTTGGAGCAATCCTCGAAAATAATCCGGCTGCTTTGGAAAATTTGAAAGGATAGAATACATAGAGTAACAAAATCAAATTTGGAGGCACAAAAATGAAACAAACAACAAAGAATGCA
>CALXBQ010000043.1 GCA_944386595.1 uncultured Clostridia bacterium | reverse complement strand
GTCAAATAGATGAAAGAATAGAAATTAAGCTGCATGAGATAGCAAGGACGCAATATCTGCAGGCAGCTTAATGATAGAGATTAATATTTACCTGATAATGATTTTACACACAAATTTGGACTTGACTATGTAAAGTGCAGATTTTGCCTCTGACATCGAAAAAACGTTCGATGCCAGCGACGAAGAACAGTGCAGACATCGAACATCACAATTCTGACTTTATAGGGATCGCAAAACGGAAATTAACATGGCAACTTCTCGAAATGACCTTTAGCTCAAAAGTTTAGATGTGCAAATATAATCTGCGGGGAATGGATATAGAGATAAAAGCGAGAAGTGTGTAAACTCTGGTCACATGTAAAACAGATTTATGCTATCAATAGCATAAACTTGTTTTTTTATCGAGTTTATGCTATCCTTATGGCAAAGGAGGGATCAACATGATAGAATCCCATAGATTACGAAACCGAGACGATTATCTGGAAAAGCTGATAGGATTTCAGGATACAGAAATAGTTAAAGTAATTACAGGTATCAGGCGCTGTGGAAAATCCAGCCTGCTTAAATTGATGATTCGCCATTTGCATGAAAGCGGAATCCCCTCTGAGCAGATTTTGGAAATGAATTTTGAGTCCCACGATTTTCGGAAGATGAATTCTGATGGTCTGTATGAATATGTAAGGGAAAGGGTCGTTCCAGGCAGGAGGATGTATCTTTTCTTTGATGAACTGCAAAGAGTTGATTCGTGGGAAGATGCAATCAATTCCTTTCGTGTGGATTTTGACTGCGATATTTACATCACGGGGTCAAACGCTTATCTGCTTTCTTCGGAGTATTCTACATATCTTTCGGGCAGATGCGTGGAAATTAAAATGCTTCCCCTTTCGTTTAGGGAGTTTCTCGAGTTTAACGATTTTGAAGTACGTGAGACAAAAAGCGCACTGGGAGGCATGCGCAGACAGGTGTTTGATAAAAACGGAGAACGATACGAACTCAGAGAAGTATTTGCCGAGTATATGCGCTTTGGCGGTATGCCGGGGATTGCGGAGGTAGGACTGGATCAGGAAAAGGCACTTGCATTACTTGATGGAATATACTCGACAGTAGTGGTTAGAGATATCCTCGAGAGAGAAAAAAGACGTGGACAAAGGCAGATTACAGATTCGCTACTTTTGCGTAAGATTGTAATGTTTCTGGCAGACAATATCGGAAACAATGTATCAGCTTCATCCATGGGTAGAGTTTTAGAAAATGAAGGCCTTATGCAGGACGGCGGCCGAAGAGGAAAGCCAAGTGCCCATACGGTTCAGAACTATGTCGAAGCATTGCTGGAAAGCTACTTCTTCTACGAAGTTAAGCGCTTTGATATCAAGGGGAAAGAATACCTGCGTACGCTTGGAAAGTACTACATAGTGGATATAGGTCTTCGTAATTATCTGCTCGGTTTCCGAGACCGTGATAGTGGTCACGCTATTGAGAATGTGGTGTACTTTGAATTGCTTCGCAGAGGATATGATGTTGCAATCGGTAAAATCGACAGACAGGAAGTGGATTTCGTAGCCGTTAAAGCGAATGATAAGAAGTATGTACAGGTGACGGAATCCATGCGAAGTGAGGATGTCCGCATGAGAGAACTTACACCTCTTTGCAAAATCCGCGATAACTATGAGAAAATCGTATTGACATTGGAACCGGGTTTGGATTCATCCTATGACGGCATTAAGTCACTGGATCTTATAGACTGGCTTTTGGATGTCTCAATCTGAAACGAACTTTCGGGCGCATCTTGACAACTCCCTCATAAATCGGTAAAATTATTCGTAGCTATTTTGATAAGAAAGAAGGTAATACCAATGAAAAGAATAACTACCATAGAAACCAGAGATCTTAAGAAGAGCATGGAAAAGGGCGGCTGCGGCGAGTGCCAGACCTCCTGCCAGTCCGCATGCAAGACTTCCTGCGGCGTTGCCAACCAGGAGTGTGAAAACAAGAACTAATGGTACATCAGTATAAACTAAACGGATACAACATCGTACTCGACGTTTATAGTGGCAGTGTGCATTGTGTGGATGATGTGGCTTATGACATCATCCAACTTTTTTGTACGGAGGAAAAGCCGGCCATCGTCGAGAAGATAATGGAAAAGTACGGGGATCGTGACGACGTGACAAAGGCTGAAGTGGAGGCCGTTATAGAAGACGTCGAGGCTTTGAAGGCGGCCGGAAAGCTTTTCACCGGGGACGTCTTTGAGCCGAAAGCGATGGAGCTGAAGGAGAGGCACACCGAGATCAAAGCCCTTTGTCTCCACGTGGCCCACACCTGCAACCTGAACTGCTCGTACTGCTTTGCCAGCCAGGGGCACTTTAACGGTACCGACGGACTTATGAGCCTTGAGACGGGAAAGAGAGCTATCGATTTTCTCATAGAGAACTCGGGAAATCGCCATAACCTGGAGGTTGACTTCTTTGGCGGCGAGCCTCTCATGAACTGGGATGTCGTAAAGGACATAGTCCGCTACGCCCGCTCCATTGAAAAAGCCCACGACAAAAACTTCAGGTTCACCCTGACCACAAACGGCGTGGGAATCGACGACGATGTTATCGACTTTGCAAACAGGGAAATGCACAACGTGGTTTTGAGCCTTGACGGCAGGAAGGAAGTCCACGACAGGCTTAGAAGGTTCACGGACGGCAGCGGCAGCTACGACGTTATCGTGCCGAAATTCAAGAAGCTGGTGGAATCCAGGGGAGGCAAAGGCTACTACATGCGGGGAACCTACACCCATAACAACGTGGATTTCACAAACGACATATTCCACATGGCGGATCTGGGCTTTACCGAGCTTTCCATGGAGCCGGTGGTATGCTCGCCGGATGACCCTTTTGCGCTGACGGAGGAGGATCTGCCGAAGCTTTTCGAGCAGTACGAAATCCTGGCGAAGGAAATGATAAAGAGGAAGAAAGAAGGCAGAGGTTTCACTTTCTACCATTACATGATAGATCTGACTCACGGTCCGTGCATATATAAGAGAATTTCCGGCTGCGGGTCGGGAACCGAGTATTTTGCAGTGACGCCATGGGGTGACCTTTACCCGTGCCACCAGTTTGTGGGAGACGAAAGCTACAGAATGGGCGACATTTGGCAGGGCGTTACCAATGAGGAAAAGAGGCAGGAGTTCAAGCTCTGCAACGTCTATGCGCGGGAGGAGTGCAGGGACTGCTGGGCGAGACTTTACTGCAGCGGAGGCTGCGCCGCCAACGCTTATCACGCGACCGGGGATATCCGGGGAGTCTACGAATACGGATGCGAGCTCTTTAAAAAACGCATGGAATGCGCAATTATGATTCAGGTCGCCGAGAGCATGGAAAAAGCCGAGGAAGATGCTCGGTAAGAGGCTGAGTAAGAGGCGGACGGTTTGACAGAGGGTAGATAGCCTGCCTATGGAGGGCGGAAGATGAGAATTAACAAATACATCGCAGTTTCCGGAGAGGCCAGTCGCCGTAAGGCGGACGAGCTGGTTGCAGGCGGACGGGTCAAAGTCAACGGACTGGTGCTCCGCGAGGCCGGATACGACGTCAGGGAATGCGACGTCGTAGAGGTGGACGGACGGATAATCGAGCCGGTGACCGAGAAGGTATATATTCTGCTTAATAAGCCCCTTGGCTACGTCACCACTTCCGACGACGAGTTCGGCCGCGATACGGTGCTGGATCTGGTGGCGGACGTGGACGCACGGCTGTTTCCGGTGGGACGCCTTGATTACAATACGTCCGGTCTGCTGATTTTGACCAACGACGGCGACTTCGCCTATAAGCTCACCCACCCTAAGCACGAGCTTCCCAAGACATACCGCGCCCGCGTGGCCGGCGTCCTTTCAGACAAAAAGTGCGGCGTTCTTCGCAGGGGCGTCGACATCGGCGGCTTTGTCACCAGCCGTGCGCAGGTGCAGGTGGTGCGCGGATATCAGCGATCGACTCTTGTGGACATCACCATACACGAGGGCAAAAACCGCCAGGTCCGCAAAATGTTCGCAGCGGTGGGAAATCCCGTTCAGGAGCTTTGCCGCATCGCAATCGGCGACGTGAAGCTGGGCCATTTGGCGGAAGGCCACTACCGCAAGCTCACCGCAGACGAGGTGAGGAGGCTGCTGGCGGCCTGCTCGGGAGCAGGGCAGAGTGGCCGGCGGCGATAGAAAACAGAATAAAAGTGCAGTATGAGGACGGAGTTTATGGCTCTGTCCTTTTAGCTTGGATTAATACTTTAAGTTTGGTCAAAAGCCGTCTTATGAGCATAAAAACCAAAACGAGTTTGGTTAAATCAAATATGTAGGACGAAAAAACCAAAAAAGCTTGGTCAAACATGGAAAATTGATGGGATAAACCAAACTATATGGGTGAAATAGCGCAAATAGTTTACATATATATCTATAAATAGATAAAATTATGCTATAAAGATTGGTTTTTAGATATAATTTCATCGAAAAAGCCAAAGGATTTTGGCTTTTAAACGTGGATATGCTTGATTGACCAAACTTGAAGTTCCTGAGAGCATTTTGAAACAAGTGCAATACAGCAATCAATAGTAAAATTATAGAAATAACTCTAAAAAAATATGTAAATTATTGCAAATAACTTTATTTAGTGGTATGATATGGAAAATCGAATGTGAAACAGCAATTTTGAAAAGGAGCACGTATTGGATATAAAACGACTGATCGATACGCAGATGAGAACAGAACAGCGCCTTAGAAAGAAATATATTTCTCAGTTGGAAAAGCTGCCGCACGGAAGGCTTACCGGTTTTCGTCAGAATGATAAAGTCTACTATAAGTGGGTCAACGGTAGCAAGATAAAGTACATCGGAGCGGGAAATCCGGAGCTGGTGGAAAAGCTGCAGCTGAGGCGGTATGCGGAAAAGCTAATTGAAGCCATAGACCATAACGCGGGATATCTCAGAGAGCTTTATGAAAATTACAGGTCGGTGGCACCGGAGGAGGTGTTCGAAAGTTTGCCCGAGACGTACAAAAACCGGAGGCTGCTGGCTTTGGCGGGACAGGGAGTCGACCTTCAGGCGTGGGAGGAGGCGGACTACGAGCAGATGATATGGCATCAGGAGCATAAGGTTCACATTACGGCAAAGGGAGACCTTGTTCGCTCAAAATCCGAGTTCATCATAGCGGACATGCTTTACGAAAGAAGAATTCCCTATCACTACGAAGAGGTGCTGCATATGCCAGACGGAGGATATCTTGTGCCGGACTTCACCATAGGAGTCAGGGATACGGGCAGGCTGGTGTACCTGGAGCACTGCGGAATGCTGTCCGATGAAAGATACAGAAAGGATTATCTCAGGAAGATGGAAAGATACTGCGTCGCCGGATTCAGGCCGTGGGTCGATGTTTACTTCACTTTTGACAATGCAAACGGCGCTCTGGACACGGACAAAATCGGCAGAATGATGGACGTGATGTTCTGATGTCGGGGGAAGGGGTCGCAGCAGGAGGCATATTTTGACCGTTTATCCCAAAAATCGACCGCTTGTCACATTACCCTTGCCGCCTTTGGCTGCCGGTGTGTATAATGAAAGGGCAGAAGGGCGGAGGTGAGCGTATGAAAATCCTTATTTGTGACGACCAGCCGTATTACGTGGAGAAGCTTGAGAACCTGGTCAGGGAATACGGTGAGAACAATAAAGAAGATTACGAGATACATACGGTGAACAACTTCATGGACAAGGGGGATTTTGACCCGGAGCTTATATTCCTCGATGTTGAAATGCCCGGAAAATCCGGAATAGAGATTAAAAAGGAGCTGGAGGAAAACCACAGCAGCAGCCTGATTATCTTTGTGACCAATTACATAGAAAACGTATACGAGGCATTCGGCATGAACGTCATAGGATTCCTGCCGAAGCCCCTTGACTACATGACCCTGGATCTGCTGATGAAGAAGGTGAACAATATTCTCATAGGCCGGCAGATAGTGGAGCTGGAGCCTGCGGTCTGCGTCAGGGTAGACGATATCAGGTATATAGAGATGGACGGCAACTACTCCGACGTGATTTTTGCAAAAGGGTTCAGGGAGAAGCACCGCATCGTGCGGCGGACTCTGTCCCAGTGGAAGGAGGTTCTTCCCAGGTATTACTTCATGGATATAAACAAAAGCTGCATCGTTCACTGCGGCCATATCTCAAAGTATTCACCGGGGGAGGTTATAATGGACGAGGACGGCGAAAGACTTACCATCAGCCGCCGCCACAAAGCCCAGTGTGCAGAGGAATACAGAAAGTACGTGATAATGATGACGAGGTACGGAAGGTAATGGTTATAGCGATAAGAGTAACTTTAGAGTCCATAGCGACGGTACTGGTTCTGTACGGTATACTCGGATTTAAGATTAAAAAGGATACGCTGCATAAGGTATATGGGGTAACAGGAATTATCCTCACCGCCGTGATGATGGTCGTCATGCACAGGACCATACTGGGCTTAAGTACTGACATATGGTGGATAACCGTAGGGATACTTTCCGTATCCCTGTTTGGCGTACGGAAAATCGGAGCCGTCGCGGCCGCCGTAATGGCGGTAGACAGTCTGCAGGCACTGGCGGATGGGGTGCTGAC
>CALXBQ010000042.1 GCA_944386595.1 uncultured Clostridia bacterium | reverse complement strand
CCTGTTGAACTTAATTGCAGTTGCCAGACCGCAATTTCAGTTTAACAGTTGACGAGTTAATGTTCAAATGCATAGCTTCAACGAACCCCGTGTCTAACACGGGGTTTTCTTGATACAAGAAAAAAAGCCGGCAACCCGTTTTTTGGGCTTCCGGCTTTAATTTTGCAAACGTAAAAATATATAAGGATTCTAAATGTGCCGCTTTGCTAAAACGCTTCTTCTACGGAGTCAAAATCGTCAGACTCACACTCTGTCGTCATCTGAGGCGGCGGCGCCTGCATACGTTCCGGTTCCGCTTCTGCAGCAGATTGAGTCTGTACCGGTTTCTCTTCCGCATCAGGCTTTGCCTGATCCGGCTCTGCGCCGGCACTTTCCTCTCCGGCTTCGGCTTCGTCTCTTGCGGCTATGGCTCTGTCTAAAGCCGCCTTTCTTTCGGCGTAGGCCTTCCTGCCGTCCTCGATCTCCCTGGCTCTGGCCTCCCGCTGCTTCTTCGCCTCTTCAAACACTCTGCGGTTCTTCGCCTGAACGTATATGTCCATCAAAGTCTGCATCTCTCCCTCAAAAAGTGTAACTCCTTTACTCATATGGGTGTGGGTCTCGTCCCAGTCTCTGATGTCATACTTCGGCGCGGCTCCGTTCCAGGCAATCAGGTTCAGCTCCTTGCTCCAGCCCGAACTGTAGGTCGCAACGACTCCGATGTGCTCCTTGACCTCAAAACTTATGGTTCTGTCTGTTTTCTCTGTCATGTATCCCTCCTCACCTCGTCATGGCTAAAGAGTAACACATATGTAAATTATTGTCAAGCAAATTATGTAAACGATTACAGTTGCTTCAATCGTTTCTCACATCTATCACCACGATCTCCGGCCTGTTGAATACGCGGAACGGAAAAGTGCTGTTGCCAAGACCCCGGCTCACCGCCATCTTTGTTCCGCCGCAGTCGTAGATTCCCGATGTGTACTTCGGCAGAATCCCCTGCTCCGGCGCAAACAACCCTATACCTGTTCCCGGGATCCTTATCTGGCCGCCGTGAGCGTGGCCGCAGACAATCAGATCCGCGCCGGACTCTGTGTAATCGGAGACGAACTGAGGCTCGTGAACCAGAAGCGCCGTGAACGCATCATCCGCGCCGGCCGCAGCCTTTGCCGACCTAACCGCCTTTCTTCCCGTTTCCGCTATCAGCTCCACGTCGTGAACCGGACTGGTTCTGTCCCATCCCCGGCTTTCATTCAAAGTTTCCTGGGAAATTCCGGCTATGGCGATTTTGTAAGATGTGCCGGCTTTGATGCGGGACATAATGTGGGCGGCGCAGCCTTTGTCGGAGAGAATCGTCCACCCGCACCTCTCCATGTACTCATACATTGAATTTACAAGTTCATCGTCTAATGACGATTCGTGATTTCCGTTGACGTAGTATGTCGGCGCGACGGTTCCCAGACCTTTGATAAGCTCCCGGCACGCCTCGAAATCCGTATGGTTTCTGTCCGGCATATCCCCCGCAAAGAGTACGACGTCCGGCATGCAGGAGGCGATTTTCTTCACCAGACGGCGCTGGGCCTTTCCGAAGCGTTTGCTCTGAAGGTCGGAAACGAGAACGATTCTCATCTGCTCCCCTTGCGGAATCTTCGGCGATGCCAGCCCGATGCGGCTCACCGTAAGAGCGTTGTTTTCAAATGCCAGAAACCCGGCGGCCGCTGCCGCAAATCCCGCCGCAAGTCCCACTTTCTTTATCTTTTTATTCATGGTGTGTTCCCCTTTCCGCTTGTATTCCCGCGCGTTTACGACTATAATTATACCAAAGTCAGCCGTTTCAAGCTATATCGAGGGGTGATCAAAATGAAAAAGAGATATTTGACGATACCGGCGGCCCTTTCCGTTGTTCTGGGCGTGTGCGTGTTCTGCAAAAGCCGTGACAGGGTGCCTGCCGATGAAAAGATAGACCTTGTGATGAGGGCAAAGAATTTTGTGCGCCGGCTGAACCGCCGGGAGTACGAAAACTGCTGCGAGATGTTCGGCGAAACCATGGCGGAGTCAAACCCTGTAGAAAAGCTTCGCGAGACCTTCGACCCTATCGTCGATTCCCTGGGGGATTTCCTGTGCTTTCGAAACGCCGCCGTCACGAAGAAGAATTACGACGGCAGCATCTACACCCTCTGCACCTTAAGGTGCTCCTACGACAAAGGCGGCGCCGTCTTCACCATTCTGTTTAACGAAGAAAACAAAATCGACGGCGTGTATGTGAGGTAGGTGCGCGGGGAAAATTCCGGCGTTAAAGACAAATCGTTTAATTGCATTACAAAAGGCGCTGCAATCTTTGCGGCGCCTTGGTTTTTACATCTCTATCTCCAGCTCCACCGGGCAGTGGTCGCTTCCGAATATTTCGGTGTGAATCTTCGCGTCCTTTATCCGGTCGGCTATGCGGTTGCTGACGATGAAGTAGTCAATGCGCCAGCCTGCGTTGTTTTTGCGGGCGTTGAAGCGGTAGGACCACCAACTGTATATGCCTTCCGCGTCGGGATAAAGGTAGCGGAAGGTGTCGGTAAATCCTGCTCCGAGAAGCTCGGTCATCTTGCCACGCTCTTCGTCCGAAAAGCCTGCGTTGCCGCGGTTTGTCTTAGGATTCTTCAGGTCTATCTCTTCGTGAGCCACGTTCATATCGCCGCAGAGTATCACCGGCTTTTCCCTGTCCAGGTCGCAGAGAAGGCCGCGAAGATCGTCCTCCCATTTCATTCTGTAGTCTATGCGCTTAAGCCCGTCCTGAGCGTTGGGAACGTACACGTTGACAAAATAGAAGTCGCCGTAGTCCAGAATGAGCGCCCGGCCCTCGTCGGTGTGATCTCCGAAGTTCTTCGCAACCGAAAGAGGCTCGGCTTTTGTGAAAACCGCAGTGCCGGAATAGCCTTTTTTCTCGGCGCTGCAGAAATACTGCATGTAGCCGGGAAGATCGACCTCCGCCTGGCCCTCCTGCATCTTCGTCTCCTGAATGGCTATGATGTCAGGGTTAAGGCTCTCCATGGATTCCACAAAGCCTTTACCCAGGCATGCTCTAAGCCCGTTTACGTTCCACGATATAAGTTTCATCGGTTCCTCCTTAGCGCAAAAGGCGTCAGAACGCCGCCCCTGCATTATAAACTATTTCATCTCCGAAAGCTTGACCGCAGTCTGAGCCGCAACCTTTGCGTTGTTGAACACCAGCTGAATGTTGGCGTCCAGGCTGTCTCCTCCAGTGAGCTCCTTAACTCTTGCGAGAAGGAACGGAGTCGATTCCTTGCCGTGGATTCCCTGCTCCACGGACTCTGCAACAGCCTGATCGATAGCCGCGTTTATCACGTCCGCATCCATTGAATACTCTTCCGGAATAGGGTTCGTCACAAGCATACCGCCCTTGAGTCCTGCGCCTCTCTGCGCGGCAAAAGCCTCTGCAACCTCCTCCGGCGTGTCCAGTCTGTAGTCAACTTTGAATCCACTCTTTCTCGTGTAGAACGCCGGAAGCTCTTCGGTGCCATAGCCGATTACAGGCACGCCCTTTGTCTCCAGGTATTCCAGGGTAAGTCCCAGGTCGAGAATAGCCTTTGCTCCCGCGCATACTACCATTACAGGCGTCTGGGCCAGCTCCTCCAGGTCTGCGGAAATATCCATGGTTGTCTCGGCTCCTCTATGCACGCCGCCGATTCCGCCGGTGGCAAAGATCTGAACTCCCGCCATGGAGGCGATTATCATGGTGGTCGCAACGGTGGTCGCGCCGTCTATTTTCTTAGAAATAACGACAGGAAGGTCGCGGCGTGAGCACTTTACGATTTCCTTGCCCTTCTTACCGAGATACTCTATCTCGTCCTCGGAAAGTCCGCACTTCAGCTTGCCGCCCAGTATTGCGATAGTGGCCGGAACTGCACCGTTATCGCGTATGATCTTCTCTACCGCAAGAGCCGTCTCTACGTTCTGCGGATAAGGCATTCCGTGGGAAATAATCGTTGATTCCAGGGCTACTACCGGCTTTCCCGCGTCCAGAGCCTCCTGCACTTCCTTTGATACTTCTAAAAACTTGTTCATGGGTTTATCCTCCGTTTCCAAAATCAGATACTCTATCTCTTAAGGCCGCCCTTTGCGAGAGCCTTCTCTATACACATTTCAGGGTTTATGGTGGTTTCAGCTTCTACGGCCACGGCCCCTGCGCCAAGGCCTATCTTCCCCGACTCCTCAAGGCTGCGTCCGTCAAGCCACGCCCAAACCAGTCCTGCCATAAAAGCGTCTCCGCCGCCCGTGGTGTTCACAAGGTCCGCTTCGGGGCAGGCAAGCTTCACCCGCTCGCTTCCTTCTGCGCAGTACGCCCCTTCGCTTCCCAGACTTATAAACACTCTCTTTAGTCCGGTGGAAAGGAGCTTTTCCGTCGCCCTTTCCAGGCTTTCGCCGTCGGTTATCTTTATTCCGGAAAGGTACTCCGCCTCCAGCTTGTTAGGCTTCAGGGTGTGGATCCTTCCGAGCAGGTTCTTAATCTTCTCGGCTTTTATGGTCGACACCGGGTCGACAAAGAGTGGAGCCCGGCAGTTTTCGGAAAGCCAGGCAAGGGATTCCTCGGGTATGTTGGTATCCGCCACCACGGCTTCCGCGCCGTCGAGGAACTTCCTGTGCTTTTCAAGGTACTGAGGCGTAACATGACGGAATATGTCCATGTCGGAAAGGGCTATCTCCATATCTCCGTGCTCGTCGGCTATGAAGAGATATGTTGCGCTTGTCTCTCCCCTGACTCTCAAAGCCTTGTTTATATCTATGCCCAGATCGAGGCAGGACGCTGTCACCACGTCGGTGAACTCGTCGTCCCCGAGGGCCGTAAGAAAGCTCACCTTTATATCGAGGAGGGACATATTGTGGGCGATGTTTCTTCCCACGCCGCCTATGGATATGCTCACCTTCCCCGGGTTGGAATCCCTCGGAACGAGGGGCCTGTACGGAATCCCGCCTATATCCCTGTTAAGGCCGCCTACCACTACGGTATAGCTGGGCTCGCTGACCACGTATCCTCTTCCTGCGATGTAGCCCTTCTTCATCAGATTGGAAATATGAACAGCCGCCGACGAACGGGTTATTCCCGCCCTGTCCGCCAGCTCCTGCTGGGAAATCATAGGGTTTTCCTTTATCCATTTTAGCAGCTGCGCTTCTCTGCCGGTCATCGTCTTCACCTTTCATAAGCTAAAGTTGTTTTATATAATCTTTTGCTTATATTCTGCCACAGAGATGCGCCTTTTGTCAAGAAAATAATTGAAGATTTCGGCGCGCCGTTGTAGAATAATCCCCGGAGGTAAAAAACATGATATACGATCTTAACAGCAAGGGAAATCTGGTGAGACTTCTCGACATAGACAAAGACTTCATAATCGATCTGAAATACGCAGGTCCCGACAATTTTACCGGCCAAAAGGTTTACTCCTCCGGTGAATGCTGGATGGACAGGCACACGGCTGAAATTCTCATCAAAGCCAGGGACATTTTCAAAAAAGACGGCTACCGGCTGAAGATACTGGACGCCTACCGGCCTATAAGTGCGCAGAAGAAGTTCTGGGAAATCATGCCCAATGACGATTTTGTCGCACGCCCGCCTGACATGAGCAAACCCCGCACCTTCAGACCGGGACACCTGAACGGCCTGGCGGTAGACGTTACTTTAACGGACATGGACGGAAATGAGGTCGAGATGCCCTCAGCCTTTGACGACTTTTCCGAAAAAGCAGCTCTGAGAAACGCCGCGCCGGGAAGCGAGGGGGAGAAAAACGCAACGTACCTGAAGGAAGTCATGGAGAGCGTGGGTTTTCAGGCGTATAAGAATGAATGGTGGCACTTCTATGACGTGACCACTGAGCCGACACCTTTCATGGACTTTCAGATATAAAATCTTTTTAACATAAGCCTAAGTGAAATTGAAATGCCTCCCATAATGTGGTAGTATAATCCCATTGGGAGGTATTAATTTTGGATTTTATCGAAATACTTAAATCAGTTATATACGGAATAGTGGAGGGCATTACCGAGTGGCTCCCTATAAGCAGCACCGGCCATCTGATTCTCTTTAAAGAGTTCATGCCGATGAAGGTCAGCGATGATTTCTGGAATATGTTTCTGGTTGTCATTCAGCTGGGAGCCATTCTCGCCGTAGTGGTGAACTTCTGGGTCAAAATCTGGCCGTTTAATACGAAGGTAAAGAACAAGCCGTTTATCCGCTACGACGTTATGAATATGTGGGTTAAGATTATCGTTGCGTGTCTGCCGGCGGCGGTTATAGGACTTCTCTTTGACGAGTTCTTCGAGAAGTATCTCTATAGGCCGTCCGTGGTTGCCGCCATGCTCATCATCGTGGGTATCGCCTTTATAGTCATCGAAAACACCAACAAACACCGTCAGCCCCACATCAATTCCCTGAAGGAGATTTCATATAAGGACGCCCTTATCATCGGCTTCTTCCAGCTCATTGCGGCGATATTTCCGGGAACCTCCAGATCCGGTTCGACCATTATAGGAGGACTTCTCATAGGCGTAAACAGAACCGTTGCGGCAGAGTTTACATTCTTTCTCGCAATTCCGGTCATGTTCGGGGCAAGCCTTCTGAAGCTGGTGAAGTTCGGTTTCTCCTTTACCCCATTCGAGGCGATCATACTGCTGGTGGGAACCGTCGTTTCCTTCGTCGTTTCCCTCATCGTTATCCGCTTCCTCATGGGATACATAAAGAAGCACGACTTCAAGGTTTTCGGCTGGTACCGCATTGTCCTCGGAATCGCGGTTTTGGGATATTTCTGGATAGCCCGTTAAGGTATGCTTGCATTTAGCCGCGAATATGTTATAATGTACTGGTGCTTCGGGGTGTAGCGCAGTTGGTAGCGCGCTGCGTTCGGGACGCAGAAGCCGCGAGTTCGAGTCTCGCCACTCCGACCAGTTTTATTACATCATTTGGTGCCGTAGACATTAAGCCTACGGCATTAAGTGTTTTAAGACGATTTTACATTCCGATAAAAAACTTGAAAGGATCTCTATATGAGCAGAAAATTCGGAGACCGGAAGGACGGAACATACTTAAAAAATATTAGTTCCATGCACGCGATCATGCCCCTGATGTACCCCAACAGATGTGACAACGAGGCGTATATCAGCGAGCGCATCGATCTGACCGCAATCAACAGGTATCTTGAAAAGAAAAACGCAGGTGGGCCCGATTACCCGTACAACCTTTTTCAGGTCATGGTGACGGCGCTGCTTAAGACTATCACCCTGCGGCCGAAGATGAACCGTTTTATCGCCAACCAGACAATGTACCAGCGCAACGAGGTTACAGCTTCGTTCACGGTAAAAAAGCTGTTCTCCGACGACGGCGGAGAGGCTCTTGCGAAGATCAGAACTGACGGCAGCGAGACCATCGACATCATTCACGATGAGATTTTCAGGCAGGTATCGTTTTGCCGCAGCGACGAGAAGGACCCTTCAACGAGCAGCATGGACATCATACAGAAATTCCCGAGGTTCATGCTTAAGCTTATAGGCGCCGGAGCAAGATTTCTGGACCGACACGGCCGTATGCCCGCAGGGGTCATAGCCACGGATCCCTTCTACTCTTCCGCGGTGCTGGCGAACCTGGGCTCCATCGGACTTCATGCCGGGTATCACCACCTGACCAACTGGGGTACCTGCTCCGTGTTCTGCGTAATAGGCGAGATTAAAAAGCGGCCTTTCTACGATGACGACGGACACATGGAAATGCGGGAAAGCGTCGACCTGGGGCTGACCATCGACGAACGTCTTGCAGACGGATATTACTACTCTAAAACTATACGGCTGCTGAAGCACCTTCTGGAAAATCCGGAGCTTCTGGAGCAGCCGCTGAACGAAAAGGTGAACTACTGATATGAACGAAATAACTGCCAAAACTCCATGGAAGGACTATATGGGCGATTTGCCTATGCACCTTGACTACTTTGAAGGTTCCATGTTCGAAGCGGTGGAACGGATTGCAGACAAATACCCAAACCAGGTAGCCTTTGACTTCATGGGAAAATCCACTACGTACCGGAAGCTGATTCAGGAAATCGAAACATGCGCCAAAGCGCTGAAGACCATCGGTATCCGCGAGGGGGACAAGGTTACAATAGCGATGCCTAACTGTCCTCAGGCCATATACATGTTCTACGCGGTCAATCTTGTAGGCGGCATAGCCAACATGATTCACCCTTTGTCGGCCGAGAAGGAAATAGAATTCTACCTCAACGAGTCGGAAAGCGTGACAGCCGTCACCTTGGATCAGTTCTACCATAAGTTCGAGCACATCAGGCATAACACAAAGGTGGTGAACCTGATAATCGCCAGCATCAAGGACGCCCTCTCAAAGCCTATCAAAGCGGGATATATGCTTACGGAAGGCCGGAAAATCGAGAAGATTCCCGCCGACGCTCCCGTAATACGCTGGGCGGATTTCATGAAGCTGAGCAAACACTGCTTTTACAAGTACAAGGTTCATCCCAAGGCCGACGACCCCGCCGTTATCCTGTATTCAGGCGGCACCACCGGCACCACGAAGGGCATTCTTCTTACCAATAAGAATTTCAACGCCCTCGGTCAGCAGGTCATAGCGGCGAACCCCATGTTCAATCCGGGAGACAGAATGCTGGCGGCCATGCCCCTGTTTCACGGTTTCGGTCTGGGCGTATGCATCCATACCATGCTGTCTCAGGGCGGGCGCTGCATTCTGATACCGCGCTTCACGCCGGAAAGCTACGCGAAACAGATTATAAAATACAAGTGCAACTTTATCGCCGGAGTGCCTACCCTGTACGAGGCGCTGCTTCGGATTTCGGCCATGGACGGCAAGGATCTCAGCTGTCTTAAGGGAGTTTTCTCCGGAGGCGATTCCCTTTCCATCGAGCTGAAGAAGAAGCTGGACAGGTTCCTTGCCGAGCACAGGGCTACGGTTCAGGTCCGCGAGGGATACGGCACGACGGAGACCGTCACGGCCTGCTGCCTGACTCCTTCACACATGCACAAAGAGGGCAGCATAGGGCTGCCGTTCCCTGACACATACATAAAGATCGTGGAACCCGGAACCGATAAGGAACTTCCTTACGGAGAGGAAGGCGAAATACTCCTTGCCGGCCCTACGGTTATGAAAGAGTATATGCATAACCCGGAAGAGACGGCCGAAACCCTGCGAAGACACGACGACGGGCTTACCTGGGTCTATACGGGCGACCTTGGCACCATGGACGAGCAGGGCTTTGTCTACTTCAAAGGCCGCGCAAAGCGTATGATCGTCTCCTCCGGCTACAACATCTATCCGGCCCAGATTGAAAACGTCCTCGACGCTCACGAGCTCGTTCAGATGAGCTGCGTGATAGGCGTCCCGGACGACTACAAGATACAGAAGGTCAAGGCTTTCGTAAAGCTGGTTCCCGGCGCGCCGGCAGACGAACACACCAAACAGCTTATCATGGATCACTGCCGAAAGAGCATAGCAAAATACGCAATGCCTTACGACATTGAATTCAGGGAAGATATGCCTAAGACTCTGGTCGGAAAGGTGGCATACAGAAAGCTGGAAGAGGAGGAGCTGAAAAGGCTCGCTTCTGCCAAAGCCTGATAATATAGAGGGGGTTACGATTCCGGCCGTATCCATGTATACGTCCGGGATAATTTGAGATTACTATGAAACGTAAAAAATCATCACTGCTGTTTAAGCTTATCAAAGGCACCGTTCGCCTGTTTTATCCAGGGATCAGGGTCGTCGGAACCGAGTTTCTTCCCGGCGAACCTGCTGTTATCGTGTGCAATCACGCCAAAATGAACGGGCCTATTGCCTGTGAGCTGTACTTTCCGGGGCAGAGAAAGATCTGGTGCACGGAAGAAATGATGCATACCCGGGAAGTGCCTGCGTACGCTTTTCACGATTTCTGGTCGGAAAAGCCGAAATACATCAGGTGGTATTACAGAAGCCTGTCTTATGTTATCGCACCGGCAGCTTCCTTTATATTCAACCACGCGGACACAATCGCCGTCTACAGGGACAGGCGAATCGTCTCCACGCTCAAGGAAACCGCCCGCGCGCTGACAGAAGGAGCAAACGTTATCATTTTCCCGGAGCATCACGTTCCCCACAATCACATAGTAAACGACTTCCAGACCGGGTTTGTGGACGTCGCACGTCTGTACTATAAAATGACCGGAAAGGAAATCATGTTCGTTCCCATGTATCTCGCTCCCAGACTTAAGGAGATGGTGCTGGGAAAGCCCGTTCAGTACAGGCACGACGCGCCAAAGGCTGAAGAGCGTACCAGAATTTGTGAGTATCTGATGGACACCATAACGGATATAGCTTGCGGCCTGCCGAAGCATACCGTCATTCCGTATCCTAACCTGCCAAAGAAGGAATATCCGACAAACATTGCCGAAACCGAGGACTTTCATGAAAAAACCAGTCGTTGATTACCGTACATTTCGCCTATCAAGGATAAACGAGCCGCAGTTTTCCCACCTGAAGCTTTTGTGGGGGTGGATCGTATACTTCGTCCTCTTCGTTCTGACGGAGAATCTTATACCCGCCGAAAGCTGTACGCCGATGCACTGCCGGCTGGACGACATTATCCCGTTCTGCGAGGCCTTTGTCATTCCCTACGTAGGCTGGTATCTGCTGATTATCGGCTCCCTGGGATACTTTCTTTTATATGACATCGACAGCTTCAAAAGCCTGCAGAAATATATAATTTTAACCCAGATGATTGCCATGGCAATCTACATTCTTTTTCCCAGCCGACAGGATCTCCGGCCTGCGGAGTTTCCACGGGACAACGCGCTGACTGCCCTTGTCGGACTTCTCTACTCCGTGGATACAAATACGGGCGTCTGTCCTTCCCTTCACGTCGCCTATTCCATAGGCATCGCGTCCGCCTGGCTGAAGGAAAAGACAGCGTCGGCGCCGTTTAAGATTTTCATCGTATTTTGCGCCGTCATCATCAGCCTTTCGACAGCCTTCATCAAGCAGCACTCCGTCGTTGATATCTTCGCGGCCATAATCATGTGCATCATCGTGGAAGGCATCGTCTACGGAAAAACATACTGGCTTAAAAAGATCAGAGCACAATAGCGGCCCCGGCCCCATGCGGACGGAAAGAGCCGCTTTTTTATATGCTGTCTGTGTCCTCCCGCCTGCCTACCTGTTTTAAAACTCTTTCCGCGGGGTAATTTCAATACATGAGCGAAAACACTATCAGAGAAAAAACCGGCGCGCTGCCGTTTATATCCATGCTGACGGAAAGTCAGGCGGAGTATGCGCAGGAAAACGCCTCAATAAGGAAATACGCCAAGGGGGAAATCGTTCACGGCGGAGGAAGAACCTGTCTGGGAATGGTCTTCGTGCTGAAGGGCAGTCTGAGAGTATATCTTCTCTCCGAGGAAGGCAGGGAGGTCACTCTCTACAGAATCGGGCCGGGAGAACTTTGTGTTCTTTCAGCGTCCTGCGTCATAAGTCAGATAACATTTGAGACGGAAATCGTCGCCGAAAAGGACACGGAAATCCTGGTGATAAGCTCCGGCGCGGTGGACGGTATCATGAAAGAAAATATAAACGTGCGCTGCTTCCTTTACGAGCTTGCCATGGAGCGGTTCTCCACGGTCATGTGGACCATGCAGCAGATTTTGTTCGAGAAGATGGACAGACGGCTGGGCACCTTCCTTGCAGACGAGTGCGCCCGCACGGGAAGATCAGAGATCAGAATGACTCAAGAGGAGATTGCCGTCCAGATAAGCTCCGCCAGAGAGGTAGTTACGAGAATGCTGAAGCGTTTTGCTGCAGACGGCTTCATAGAACTGAAACGGGGCGCCATAATCGTCAAAGACTGCGCGGCGCTGAAAAATCTTTAAAAAATATTCGCTTATGTGACTTAGTCACGGAAGACTTTTACAAGACGGGATATAATGAGGTCACAATAAAGAAATGCTGAATCCGGCAAAGGCCGGGAAGGAGGATAAAATGAACGTTAATAAGAATAATTTTGAAGCTGAAGTAATGAATTCCGATATTCCTGTACTGGTAGATTTCTGGGCAAGCTGGTGCGGCCCGTGCAAGATGCTGGGCCCTGTTCTCGAAGAGCTGGAACCCGAATATGCAGGAAGGCTGAAGATAGCCAAAGTCAACATCGACGATGAGATGGAGCTTGCCAGAGCTCACAGAGTTATGAGCGTGCCGACTCTCATGCTGGTCAAAGACGGCAAGATCGTCGATACCTTCGTAGGCTTCAGACCAAAGCACGAGTTGAAGCCGATACTGGACGCAGCGCTGTAAAAGCCGCCGCCCATCACAGGAATTGCTTAAAAGCCAAAAACATAAATAAAGTCCTTTCAAAGCGCAGGCTGCCGACCATCCCGGCCGCCTGCGTTTTAGTTTTCCCGCAAAATGCAGCGGCCGTTTTGTTTTGGTCTAATTGAATAATTTCTACGGAAAAACCAATTTTTCTTGGTCATATCGCATTTTGACTAAAGAAAAACCAAAAAATCAGGCCTTATAAAGGGCCTATGGCCGCAAATACGACCGATTTCAGCCCAAAATCAGCGCTATATCTTGGCTTTTTACAGCCGAAATCTCGAAAAAGCCAAGATATTTTGGTTTTTTAATTCCAAAATCGCAGAAAGACCAATAAACTTTTGGTTTTTTATCCTGACGCAGCCAGAAAAGCCAAACGGGCCGCCTGCGTCAACGATTCTTTCATTAACGCGGGCAGCCCGAATTTTATCTTATGCCTTTAATGACTTCCCCTGCGGCGCTTTGCCTTTCTCTCTCTTCTTTCCGATTTTCCCAGTCTTGCAAAGAGCCCCGTGAACTTATATACGTATCTGAACAGTCCCTCTGTAGCTATGAGGAAGACCACCAGAAGCATTGCCGCCTGGGTGGAGATGCTGTTTATTCCAAACATCTCCGGCTTGAAGAATACGCAGTAGCCCATGCCGAGAATCATTACCGCAACCAGTCCTACGTGGAACTTGTTCGTCGGTTTTGCGACTTTTCCAAGGATCATAAATCCGACGAGGGCCACAAGCATTGTCGCCGACGTGGATATGCACTCTTTGTCGATGGCGAAGACCTGTCCGAACACTACCAGCGAGCTGACGCTGACGAAGGTGGTAAGACCGGCAGGCGAGGCCATTTTGAACACGTTGCCCAGGAAGCTTCCCTTTATAAGATTGGAGTTAGGCTCCAGGGATATAACGAAGGAAGGAATTCCTATGGTGAACATGCTTATGAGGGTTATCTGGGACGGCGTCAGCGGATAAGAGAGCACGCTTATCACGGAGAACAAAGCCAGCAGCAGGGAGAATATATTCTTCGTCAGATACAGGGTCGCCGATTTCTGTATGTTGTTTACGACCCTTCTTCCCTCCGCAACCACGGAAGGCATCTTTGAGAAATCGGAATCCATGAGCACCAGCTGGGCCGCGTTGGAGGCCGCTTCGCTTCCCGACGCCATCGCGACGGAGCAGTCCGCATCGCGGAGGGCCAGTATGTCGTTTACTCCGTCTCCCGTCATTCCCACGGTTTTTCCCTGACTCTTGAGGGCTTTTACGAACATTCTCTTCTGTTCAGGGGTAACTCTGCCGAATACGGTGTATCTTTCCACCGCTTCGTATATGGCCCGTTCAGTCACCAGCTGGCGGGCGTCAACATAGTGCTCCGCTCCCGCGATCCCCGCTTCCAGAGCCACGTTGGATACTGTAACCGGGTTGTCTCCCGATATTACCTTTATGTCCACGCCGTTGTCGGCAAAAAATCCGAATGTCTCCTTTGCGGATTTTCTAATAGGGTTGGTGAGAAATACCAGGGCTATAAGCTCGGCGTGAGTCGACAAAGGCTGCCCCTGGGGCACCTCTCCCACTTCTGCAAAGGCGAGAACTCTGTATCCCTGCTCACCCATGCCGTTCACGTATTCCGCATATCTGTCAAAGCTTTCCCTGAGAACGAACTCGGGAGCTCCCAGTACGTAATTCCCGTCGTCGTAGCTGGCTCCGCAGTATTTGTATTTCGAGGAGAACGGACACACGGTCTGGGCCGATCTTCCCGTTCTCTCTCCGAAATAGTTCTGAAGAGCCGCCATGGTTATGTTGTCTTTACTCTGCTGCTGAACCAGGTCGCCTATCATACGTGCGACGTTAGCCTCGCTGGTTACGTCGTGAGCCAGACGGAAGCCTTCCACCTTCATCTCGTTTTCCGTGATGGTTCCGGTCTTATCCACACATAGAACGTCTACTCTTGCAAGGGTTTCTATGCACTTCATGTTCTGAACCAGAACGTCCCTGCGCGCAAGGCGCACTGCGCTGACCACCATGGCTATGCTTGCGGTCATGTAAAGTCCTTCGGGAATCATTCCGAGAACCGCGGCGACCATTGATATTACGCTGTCCCTGAAGCCGCCCTCAAGGACGAACCACTCCTGAACCAGCAGAATCGCACCTACCGGAATTATGATTATACCTATCACCCTGACCATTTTGTCCAGGGATTTTATCATCTCCGACTCCTCGGTTTTCTTGTCTTTCGTGGCCTCCAAAGTGAGCTTCGCTATGTACGAATCCCTTCCCACCGCAGTGAGCACGGCAAGACACTCTCCGGACACCACAAAGCTTCCCGAAAGCAGGCTGTCCCCGGGAGCCTTTGTTATCTCGTCGGACTCACCGGTTATGAGCGCTTCGTTGGCCTGAACGCTTCCCTCTATGACCTCGGCGTCGGCCGGAATCTGGTTTCCCGCTCTCAGAACGATAACGTCTCCCAGAACCAGCTTTTCCACCGCGATTTCCCTTTCGGCCCCGTCTCTTATGACGTGGCTTTTCGGCATTTTCATCAGCTTAAGGTTATCGAGAGTTCTCTTGGACCTTATCTCCTGAATTATACCGATGGCCGTATTTGCAAAGACGATGAG
This sequence comes from uncultured Clostridia bacterium, assembly GCA_944386595.1. Lineage (GTDB taxonomy): Bacteria > Bacillota > Clostridia > Peptostreptococcales > Anaerovoracaceae > Avanaerovorax. Next base: position 3,091 of record CALXBQ010000042.1, on the reverse strand, counting down.
CATAAAGGTGAGATCCTTAAAGGAGCCCACTATCACCAGAAGCACCGCGAGCACGGTGAAGATGAGGTTGAAGTATGTAAAAACGTTTTCCTTTACTATTTCCTTTACCGTCCTGGTGGACGAATTCACCTGGACGTTATCGAGACCCTGACGGGCCCTTTCTTCAGCTTCTCTGCCAGTTAATCCCTGCATTATTCTTTAATCTCTCCTTTTAACTGTGTAAGCATACATATTTTATTCTAACATACCTCGGGCAAATGTCACTTAAAATAATAAAAAAACATCCCTAAAAAATTTACTTAAAATAAAACATTTTTTCGTGCGTCCAGATTGTTGACTACTTTTTATCAAAGTGTTATATTTTAGATGTTGGGGCGGTTTTTTACCCAGTTCCGCCCGGTGCTCTGCGCCCGCCGGATTTTGTCGGGGCAGAGGCGATATTTTTGCTTAATAAAAAGAGAAAAGAGGAGATCGAAATGGCAAATTTAGTACAGCAGTACATTGAGATTGCTAAGAAGAGAAATCCGGGCGAGCCGGAATTCCTGCAGACCGTTGAGGAAGTTCTCACTTCCATCGAACCGGTTCTTGAGGCTCATCCTGAGTATGTTGAGTCAGGCCTGGTTGAAAGACTTATCGAGCCTGAAAGAGGAATCAGCTTCAGAGTTCCTTGGGTTGACGACAACGGCAAGGTTCAGGTTAACAGAGGTTACAGATACGAATTCAACAGCGCTATCGGACCTTACAAAGGCGGCCTGAGATTTGCACCTAACGTATACCCTGGAATCATCAAGTTCCTCGGATTTGAGCAGATTTTCAAGAACAGCCTTACCGGTCTTCCAATCGGCGGCGGCAAAGGCGGCGCTGACTTCGACCCTAACGGAAAATCCGATGCAGAAATCATGAGATTCTGCCAGTCCTTCATGACCGAGCTCTACAGACACATCGGACCTCATACCGACGTTCCTGCAGGAGACCTTGGCGTAGGCGCAAGAGAAATCGGATACCTCTTTGGACAGTATAAGAGACTTACCAACAGATATGAAGGCGTTCTCACCGGAAAAGGCCTGGCATACGGCGGCCTCGCAGGAAGAACCGAAGCTACCGGTTACGGTATCGTATTCTTCGCAAGAGAAATGCTGAAACACTGCGGCGAAGAGCTGAAGGGCAAGACCGTTGCAGTTTCCGGATTCGGTAACGTATCCTGGGGTACCGTTCAGAAGCTGAACCAGCTGGGTGCCAAGGTTATCACCATCTCCGGACCGGACGGATACATCTACGATCCAGAAGGCGTTTCCGGCGAGAAGGAAGATTACATGCTGGAGCTCAGAGCCTCCGGAAAGAACATCTGCGCACCTTATGCGGACAAGTTCCCTGGAAGCGAGTTCCATGCAGGAAAGAAGCCTTGGGAAGTTAAGGCTGACCTCTACATCCCTTGCGCTACGCAGAACGAAATCCACATCGAAGATGCCAAGACCATGGTTGCCAACGGCTGCAAGTTCCTCTGCGAAGGATCTAACATGCCTACCACTAACGAGGCTATCGAATACCTCAAGGAAAACGGCGTTGTTATCGGACCTTCCAAGGCTGCTAACGCAGGCGGCGTAGCATGCTCCTGCATCGAAATGGGACAGAACGCAGGTCACACTGTATTCTCACCTGAGCAGGTTTACGAGCAGCTTGAAACCATCATGGTTAACATTCACAAGCACTCTGCAGAAGCTTCCGAGAAGTACGGCCTCGGCTACGACCTGGTAGCAGGAGCCAACATCGCAGGCTTCGAAAAGGTTGCAGAAGCTATGATGGCTCAGGGCATTGTATAAACCCACGATTTGGCTTAATACGCATATTAAAGACCTCCGGTTTTTCCGGGGGTCTTTCTTTGCCTGCCTTTGTCTGTCGGGCGCCTTTTGTCTGCCGCGCAGGCGTGATGTGGATTTTTTTAGTGGGGAATGCGGGCCGTTAGACTTTTTTCGTGCAAAACCGCGATTCGGTTTAATAAAATTCAACCTTTTACAGCGTTATCTTGGTTCTGGTTTACTTTTTCGGCTTTCTGACCTTCATATAAGCTAAAATTCCTTCATACTTTTCAACCGAATCGAGTGAAACCCCGACGCGAGGTAGAAAATCATTCAACCGAATCGGGAAATACCGCCGGAATGTTTGAACCCGCAGCTGAATAGTGTGGTCTCATCTCGGTTTTCCAACAGTTGCTTTAGCCTGCAACTCAGAATTGTTCTTTTAGATGCAATTTAGGATATAAAAGACTTTTTCAATTGACATTGTATTTTCTCAATGTTACAATAAGAGCACGGGTATTGCAGAGATTGATGTTTAGGGAGGATAACTATGCTTAGCAAGAATAAAAAAATCTATCTGTTTATGTGGGCGCTTATCATCTTCGCTCTTGCCGCGGATGCGCTCATTATCTTATTTAAGACGACGAGTTGGCCGTACGGCCTGCACTGGTTAGCCTTTTGGGCTGTGTACAGTTATTTAACCGGTGAATCTTCTCTCGGCGAGGCCGAAAAGCGTCGCTTCAGGAGAATGGTGCTTTCTTATATAGGTTTCATAATGGTCATTTTGGTGTTATGCCTGCTCAATACATGGGCCGAATGGGTTCCGATCGGTTTTCCGTACAGAATAACCGGTATAGTCAATCTGCCTGTTCTTCTGTTTGAAATGATATATCTCACAAAGGCCGGCAGGCAGTAGTCATCGTGATCTTACGGCGTTCTTGACCTGAAGAAGGCTTTTCCCGTACTGTGTCAAGGTGATTTTTGACATGGCCCCGCTGTTAAACAGAAAAGGTCAAGAAATCCGGGCTTTTCACTCCGGTTTTTCTTGACCTTTTAATTATCTTGTATAGTTTTTGTAAAAATACGCCTTGACCAAAGCGGGCGAACGGGATATTTCTGTCAAACAGCCCGAATCTAATCCTCCAGATCCTCTTCGGCCCAGTTATCATTGGTCCATTCCTGGCTCGGCCAGTCCTCGTCAACGAATATCTTCTTCATAACACGATCCAGTCCGATTACGAGAGTGGTTCCCGTAACGATACCGATTCCCAGTATCATAAGGCTGGCTTTGGCGG
>CALXBQ010000041.1 GCA_944386595.1 uncultured Clostridia bacterium | reverse complement strand
GCTGTCGATCATTCCGGCTACAAGGCTCATAAGCACTACGGCAACGATCAGAAGCAGCGTTTTTTTGAAATCTTTTTTGGCGTCCGACGAATAGGGCAAAGGATTTTCCAGAATCCAGTCCTTCGGCACTGTTATGACAAAATACATGACAAACGCAACACTCAAAATAATGCTGATAATAAAGGTGACAGACTGCGGTATTAAATTCTGTACCACAAACTGTAACAGGATCGCCACTCCCATACCCGTGCCGATCAATCGTCCCATATACCGGCTTGCGGCAAAATACATGGCCGTATTGTAATACACGCATCCGCTGATATGGCCGGTCAGCAGCAGGGCTGCGGCAGAGCTTGTCAGAAAGAGTGCCGGATGATCTGCAAAAAGCAAAACCAGAGCCGCCCCAAGACACAGAACGCCAATGATAATCTGCGCCGTTTTTCTAGACTTTTCTTTTTTACACAGTCGCCGCAGCAGGGAAAACGAAAGAAAACCAAATCCGGTGCAGACAAGCCCAAAGGTATATGCGGGATTTACGGCACTGCTTCCGAGAATCACGGCACAGCGCTCGTTGATAAACGCCTCCGTAAGCATAAAGGCAAAAAAACATGATGAAAAACACAGTCCGTAAAGAAACTCTGAGGGAGTAAGTTTCTGCCGCTTCATGATTCTGCCTCCTTACTGAGCTCCACTACATCGCCGATTTCGCAGTGAAGCGCCCTGCAGATCCGTTCTAAAATCTCAAGGCTCACATACTCATCATGGCTGAGCTTTGCAATGGTAGAAGCCGAAACACCTGCCATTTCCGTTAAGGAAGATTTTTTTATTTTCATATCGATCAGCCGCTTCCACAGCTTGTTATATTGTACTGCCATATCGTTCACCTCATTGTTATGATAAGGTTAGTATAACACAAAGCTTGCTAAATCTCAATGAATTTTACGATTTCTCGTAATATATGCTTAGATCGCATTTCCTATCATGATATCAAGGGTTTTGTTATTTTCCTTCGTTTCAGGATTGTATTGCGAAAATACATCAAAATATGCTTTTGTATGCGAAAGCATATCTGTTCTGTTGGAAATCGAAAAATAGAGGATGAATAAGTTTTCTGCATACTATTTCTATTTACCGAAATACCCTGCTATTTCTTCCATCCTTCCCGTCTGATTGACACCGAACGGACAGCGGGAGTCGCAGTGACCGCACTTGATGCAGTCCTTTGCTGTTTTTTCAAGGTTCATATAATGGTCGCGAGCCAATATATCTCTTGCCATTGAAAGATCATAGTACTTGTTTATGAGACCTACATCAAGACCTGCGGGACATGGCTGGCAGTGATTGCAATAGACACATGCACCCTTTGTTTCCTTTGGCGTATATGAACCTATTACAGAGTAATCCCTCTCCTCTTCCGACGCGTCGAGATATCCTAAAACTTTTCTCAGGTCCTGCCTGTTTCTGCATCCCGGAAGGACAGTCATTACCCCCGGACGATCCAGAGCGTACTGAATGCACTGATATTCACTCATGGCCACGCCAAAAGGCGAAGTTGCGCCGTCGAGAAGCTGACCGCCGCAGAAAGGTTTCATCACCGTTATGCCGACACCTTCCGTCTCGCATCTTCTGTATAGCTCATATCTCTCGTTTCCGGAACCGAAAGCGTAATCACCGTGATTATAGTCGTAGGCCGGATTTATGCTGAACATGAGAACATCGATAATATTCATGTCCATAACCATACCTGCGATTCCCGGAGTGTGGGTTGAAAGGCCTATGTGGTTTATGACGCCCTGCTCTTTAAGTTCCTTTATGTAGTTTATTGTTCCTACGTCTGTGGCTTTCTGAAGATCCGCCTCCTCATCGATGCAATGAATAAAACCGAAATCTATGTAGTCTGTCTTAAGACTTTCAAGCTGCCAGTCTATAGATTTTTTAATATCGTCAAGATTCAGGGTCCATCCGTACTGGCCGGTTGTGTAATCCGCTCCGAAGTGAACCTGATAATATACTTTTTTCCTGTCAGCTCCGCTTCCTATAATGGTCCCGTATGGTCTGAAAGCCGAAGCATGGCCTGCCGCCATATCGAAGTAATTCACACCCTTTTCAACGGCTTCTGCAACAGTTGCATCCATCTCCTTTTCATCGGATTCGCCTAAGGAGCTGTTTCCGAAACCTATAATGCTTATTTTCTCTTCTCCGTGAGGAAGCTTTCTATACTCCATAGTCATCATCTCCTCGCATAATATCTGTCAAAATACGTCTTTATATATTATAACTGTTCTCAGCGATATAATCTAATGCCTAAATATAATACCGATGCATACGTAAAAGGCATAACAAAAAACCGGAGCAGTATATACTCCGGCATCAGTTATCCCGTCAGCCTACAGATAGCAGACCTGTATCACGTAGAAGTAGTGAAGTATGCTTCCTGCGAGAACGAAGAGGTGCCAAACGAAGTGCATGTACTTCTTCTCAGGATGAGCGTAGAACGCGATTCCCGCCGTGTAGCAGACTCCCCCGCCCACTAACAGCGCCAGCTGGCCCGGCGTAGAAATAGAGAGAAGCGGTTTGATTGCAAGAATTGCCATCCAGCCCATCACCACGTATAAAACCATGCTCAGCTTGTTAAAGTGCTCCAGGTCGATAAGGTTGCAAACGATTCCTATCACTGCGCACGTCGCTATTACGGCAAAGAGCGGAATTCCTATGGTATCCTTAAGAGCCACAAGGGTAATCGGCGCGTATGTGCCCGCTATGAGAAGGAAAATCGAACAGTGGTCGAATACCCTCAGCACCCTCTTTGCATGGCCCTTCGGAACCGCGTGGTATACGCAGGAAGCCGTATAGAGAACCGTAAGGCTTATTCCGTATATTACGGCTCCGGAAAGTCCTCCCGATGAAGCCGCAAGGTATATCATCACAGCTGTTCCGGCCGCCGCCAGAAGCACTCCCAGTCCGTGGGATATTGAATTGGCAATCTCCTCTCCTAAACTCTGTCTCGGTAAAGTTACGGTAGTCATACCCGGTCATCTCCTTTTGATTGATGTAAAAATCATTATATCTAGTATTTAATATTAGATTAACATATGTTATGAATTATTTCAAGTGGCTTTGAGAATTTTATTATTGAACAAAATCTTCCGACCGTGATATAATGGTGCCCGGAGGAATAAAATTATGAATAACTCGGAAACAAAATATATTGATAAACTGAAATCCTGGGCTGAAACAGTAGGAAATCACCCTTTACCGGACTGGAATGAGCTTCCGGAGCTGGAGCTTTACATGGATCAGGTAATTATTCTTACAGGCAGATATCTCGGCTATATGGAGCCCCTTACAGGCGAGGACAAGCCCGTAACGCCCGCCATGATAAACAACTACGTTAAAATGGGACTTATGCCCCCTCCCGTAAAGAAGAAATACAGCCGCTGTCAGCTTGCATGTATAATTATAATCTGCATACTGAAGCGTTCCCTTACCATGTCGGCCATTCAGAAGATATTAAATAAGGATATGGCGCCGGCGGATATCGAAAGACTGTACCGGACCTTTACGGATAACCGTTCCGCCTCCCTTTCCTATGTGGCGGATCAGTTAAAGGCCCGAAATGATAAAAATATTGCAGAAGACGAGACGGACGGCGAATCTTATGTAGTACGCCTTGCCGTTATCGCCGATTTCTGCAGATTTTCTGCGGAAAAGCTGGCTGATGGCCTGAATATAAACGATAACAATGACTTAAAAGGAGATGACGAATAATGAAGTACGATTTTACTTCCATAATGGACCGCCACGGAAAAGACGCCATGGCCGTAGACGGTCTCGGAAAAGGATTTGCGCCGGAACCGCCGGAGGAAGGCTTTGACGCCATACCAATGTGGGTTGCCGATATGAACTTCCCCGCCTGCCCATCTATTACAGAATCCATGGTAAAACGCATCGAACACCCGGCTTTCGGATATTTCGAGGCCACAGACGAGTATTACAACTCCATTATCGACTGGCACGGAAAGAGGAACGGCGTTACGGGACTTTGCAGGGAACATATAGGATATGAAAACGGAGTGCTGGGAGGCGTCGTGAGCGCTCTTAACACCCTTTGCTCCAAAGGCGACAACGTGCTTCTCCACTCCCCTACCTATATCGGCTTTACCATGAGCCTTGAAAACAACGGCTATAACATAGTTCATTCACCTCTCGTCAAGGACGTGAACGGGATATGGCGTATGGATTTTGACGATATGGAAGAAAAAATCGTGAAAAACAGAATTCATGCGGCGATTTTCTGCAATCCTCACAACCCGTGCGGCAGAGTATGGGAGCCGTGGGAAATCGAAAAAGCCATGGAGATATACAGGAAGCACGACGTATACGTCATTTCCGACGAAATATGGTCGGATATAATTCTTGAGGGACATAAGCACACGCCGACTCAGAGCGTTTCCGAAGACGCGCGGCAGCGTACCGTGGCCCTCTACGCCCCGTCAAAGACCTTCAACCTTGCGGGACTTGTGGGCTCTTATCACATCGTGTATAACAAATGGCTCCGAGACAGGATGGTCAAGGAGTCTTCCCTCTGCCACTATAACGAAATGAACGTTCTCTCGATGCACGCTCTTATCGGAGCCTACAGGGCGGAAGGTCATCTGTGGGTGGATGAGCTGAGACAGGTTATCACCGAAAACGTCAACTTTGCCTGCTCGTACATCGACGAGCATTTTGAGGGAGTAAGCGTATCAAAGCCTGAAGGGACATACATGCTTTTCGTGGACTGTACGGACTGGTGCGCAGCTCACGGAAAGACCATAGATGACGTGGAAAAAGCCGCATGGCGCGTGGGCGTGGCCGTCCAGGACGGAAGGATGTTCCACGGACCGTGTCACCTGAGATTTAACCTCGCTCTGCCACTTTCCAGAGTAAAGGAAGCCTTCGAAAGGCTGGATAAATACGTTTTCAACGCGGAATAAGCAAAATAAGACGAAACCGGGATGCCAAGCTCAGGCTCCCGGTTTTAAGTTTAGTATATCATCTTCTCTGTTATCATATCAAAGACGCTCTCCGGCACGTTTTTGACGCCGTGGACGGCAGAACCTGCAGAGGCGAACTGCCTTATTTTTATGTTTCTCGCCCTGAGTTTTCTCTTAATTCCCGAAGATGAGGCTTCGCAGCTTTCTACGTTTCTCATTTTAAGAAATACGTTTTTAGTCTTGTAGCCTCCCGAAGTTACGCTGACGGCGTCAAAAGATGCGCTTACGGCCGTATGCCTGTAGCAGAGCCACCTGCCTGCGAGATACATTAGGAGAAAAATCGCGAAAATCCATACGTCCTCAAGCCAGGCGGCCATGTCCATACCCGACACCACAAAGGCTGCAGCCGTTACGGATATGAAAAACGCCGAGCCGAAGGTCAGAAAGAAAAGCGGCGCCGCGTTCTTTGCAGGCCTGACGGGTTCATATGATCCGATGTCGCAGCCGAGGAAGCTGCTTACCGCTTCATAGGCGTCCTCTCTTTTCACAAAAGGCATCAGCAGGGGCTCCTCCGTGCTTGCCCCACCTTCTCCGTATCCGACGGCATACACGTAAAGGCAGCCTTTCCCGGCAAAGCGCATGAAAAGCGACTGTTCGAAGTTGAAGCCGCTTATCTTCTCCTTTGGAAGCACGTAGTCCTTCTTATTCAGAAGCCCGTAGCTTATCCTTATATTTTTCTCATCTTCCCTTACGGTAAAGTTATAGTACCTTATAAAGGAACCGACAGCCCCTGCTGCGGCGGAAAGTATGAAGAAAATCAGCGCCAGAACGAGAATGGTTCTGCCGAGACCGATTCCCAGGCCTATGAAGAAGTCTGCCGCCTGCTCCGTCAGATTTTCCGTGTTAACTATCCAGGAAAGATAAGTGCTTGCCGCTCCGTAAAGAGCAGAAGCCGCAGCAACGAGTTTCCAGAACATGGAGCCCTTTGATTTCAAAAGCCCCATGAGAAGAAGCTCTGAAGCCGGCGATATGTGGCGGACGGTGTATGATTCCCCGGCGACCGGCGCTGCCTGAACGGCAGTCTCAACGTTTTCGGTGCCGGTCTCCGCTTTCTTATGTGATACGAGAATTTTCTGAAGTTCCTCTGCCCTCTTCCCGCTAAATATCATGGAAATCTTGCTCTCCGTGCTGGAAAGATTGCTTCCGTTATCCACGGTCAGCTTCTTTGCGCCGAAAATCCTGTAGAATACTTTGGCCGAAACGTCCACGGAGGTGATAGATGAAAGAGGAACCTCCTGAACGGATTTTGATATGAAGCCTTTTCTGACGATAAGATGGTCGCCCTTTACCTCGTATGTAGTGCAGAGGTACGATATGATTCTTCCCAGAGGTCCGATGACAGCTATAACCAGAAGAACCGTGTTCTCTAAAAGCGCATCGATGTTTCCTCTGATGACGGCATATGCGATTGCAAGAATCGTAAGGCTGAAGTCGGCAAGAAAGTTATCGAATATGTAAAGAGGGCTTCCCTTGACAGGTCCGAAATTCATTACAGAACCCCTCTTTCCGCCACTCTGCTGTAAAGCCGCGACTTAAGCTTATCGACTATGTCATTGGCGGTTTCTTCCGTAAGCCCCGGAATTTCATAGGTTCCGCTGGCAAGGCTGATTTCCACCTTATACAGCCCGTAGCGTTTCATTACAGGCCCCTGCTTCGTAGTTATATCCTGAATTCTGATTACAGGCACAACCGTCTCGCTGACCCAGTGAACGCCGTGTCTTATGACAACTCTGTCGTCGGTGATATAATAGCCCCACTGTCTGTATTCAAGTCTGTTGAGAAAAAGCGGATCCGCCAAAGCCAGCACCAGCCAGATTCCGCACGCTCCGCATATTAAAATCTTCCAGATGAGCGCCAGCCCCGAGGAAAGTGTAAAATACAGTATTACCCCTTCGATAACCACCGTTACGGCTATCAGAATAAAGCTGGAAGTCATCATACAATTTATAAACCTCTCATCCGGTTTTTGAAATTCCATTATCTGTTCTCCTTAGATGTCACGACAAATCACCTGTCTCCTATCATATAGTCTTGCGACCGCGAACGCAAGGATATTAATCGTTTTCATGCATCAAAATACGATAAAAGGACGATGGGGTCAAAGCCACCCGCCATGCCGTTGTTAATCGAAACGAAGCTGAGATGACAGAGCGAAGTAGACGGTCACGTCCTCCTCTCCCCTGACTTCAAAATATTCAAGTTTTCCGTTTTCATCCAACTGCGCTGACCCCGATATGTCTTTGTTAATCGGATTTCCGAAACTCTTCAGCACGACCTTCGCAGTAAAGTCGTATCCGCCGTCTGAACCTCTCCTGCCCCGTCAGACCCGCTTTTTATATCATCGTATTCCGCTTTTGACAGCTCCGTAAACATGCCCTCGACGACACGCTTAAGGCCGAACTCTCCGCTATCCGTAAGCTTTGCCAGGAGAACGTCCTTATGCCCGTCTGTTATATAAATCTCCCGTATCTTCCCCTCACTGTTATCAAAGCAGGCGCTGAATTCTCCGCTGTACTCGTCATTAAATCTGTAAAACAGATAATCGTAGTAATATGCGGTAATATACGCCCTGTCGCCTTCGATTTTCAAATCCGCCTTATCAAAGGCCGCACCCGGTTCCACAGACATTCCATGGACTTCTACTTCGCTTTTTTTCACATCGATATCAAAGCGGACTTCTCCGCTATACCCTTTCGGCGCAGATGAAGTTAATAGATATACTCCTGCACTCTTTTTTCAGCTGTGCTTTAATCCGGCACCTATGAGAAATCCTGGAACTACGTAGATGAACGGTACATATGCCAGAATAACATTCATCGCCGATATTATGTTAAACGGAATCAGAGAAAACGATCTCAGAAAGAAAAACAGCGCTACAGTCCATATGGCTATGATAATTCCTGTCCAAAGCACTGCTCTTCTTCCCTTTTCGGATTTTCGTAAAGCAACATTCATACAGTACCCCAAAGGAAACCCGATAGTCATAAACAGGAACGGCACTCCGATGCAAACGCTTATCAGAGACCATATGGAAATCTCTCCGGTCTGATACTGAGCAGGCAGCAGATACCTTTCATAAAAAATAAGGCTGGCAGCCAAATCCGTAAATTGATACCTGTGTTAAATAAGCTCCGGTTCTTTTAATTCCACAGGTATCGCAAGTGATATCAGTTTGGTCAAATGCTGCTAAGCATATCATAAAACCAAATTTTATTGGTTACTTTCGTATTTCGGCGGATAAAAACCAAAAATAATCGCTGATTTCAGCCCGTTTAAGGTTAAAATCAGCGATTTTTGCGGTTATTTTACCTTTATTTGCCCCTTTTCTTTGGTTTTCTTTCGCGTAAAACGCGATAAAACCAAAAGATTTTGGTTTTTCGATAGTGTTATTGGCATATGACCAAACCTGTGGGGTGCATGGCACCCTCACCTGTCGACTCATCTATTTAAAGTACTTCACTGCCGATCTGAACATTCCCATGTCGTAATTTCCGGCAACGTTTTTATAGAGGTTCTTTCCTACACGCTCGGAGTGACCCATCTTGCCGAAGACTCTGCCGTCAGGGGAAGTGATTCCCTCGATAGCATAATATGAGCCGTTAGGATTGAACTGAATGTTTCCAGTAGCATTTCCGTTAAAATCCACGTACTGAGTAGCTATCTGACCGTTTTCCGCCAGCTTTCTGATGAGCGCCTCATCTGCGATGAACCTTCCCTCTCCGTGAGAGATCGGAACTGTAAAGATGTCACCCGGCTTTGTTTCCGCAAGCCAAGGCGACTTATTGGAAGCGATTCTCGTCATAACCAGCTTCGACTGGTGACGGCCAATTTCATTGAAGGTAAGGGTCGGACAGCTCTCGTCCGTATCCGTTATCTTTCCGTAAGGCACCAGTCCCAGCTTTATGAGAGCCTGGAATCCGTTGCATATACCTGCCATCAGGCCGTCCCGCTTTTCCAGAAGGTCTTCAACGGCCTCTTTAATTTCACCGTTTCTGAAGAAGGCCGTAATGAATTTTCCGGAACCGTCAGGCTCGTCTCCTCCGGAGAATCCGCCCGGAATGAAGATCATCTGCGACTGGTTTATCTTATGCGCAAATTCTTCGACGGAAGCGGATACTGCGTCAGATGTAAGGTTGTTTATTACGAATATTTCAGGTTCGGCCCCTGCTGCGGCAAAGGCTTTAGCCGAATCGTACTCGCAGTTGGTTCCCGGAAATACTGGAATGAGAACCTTCGGCTGAGCAGTCTTAATACTGCACGTGTACCTTTCCGAAGCTTCGTAAGTGATGTTCTCCTCTTTAACAGGTGAAGTCTCTATGTTGCAAGGATAGATCCCTTCAAGTTTATCCTCGTAAGCTCTTTCGATCTCCGCCATATCGGCATTTTCGCCTGCAAAGACAAGGGAGTAGTCATCTGTAGTCCTTCCCAGCTTTACAGCGGTAAATCCTACCGCATCAGCCCACTTTGAGGCAAGCTCTTCGCTGCACCTGTCGCAGCCCGTCTCCACGATAAAGGAACCGTATGAGTATCCGAAAACACCTTCCTCTGAAATTCCCTCATCAAATGCAAACCCTGTCCTGTTACCAAGAGCCATCTTCATAACGGCTTCGGCGACTCCGCCATATCCCGGCGTATATGCGGCGACTATTTTTCTGTCTGTGGAAGCGTCGTGCACCGCATCGAAAAGTTTCTTAAGAGCCTCTCCTTTCGGCAGCCCTTCCTCGTCCCTGTCAGGAGTTAACATAAATACATTATGGTTACCTCCTTTAAATTCCGGTGAAATAATATCAGAAGCGTCCGCAGTGGTTACGGCGAAGGATATGAGTGTCGGAGGAACGTCGATATCCTCAAAGCTTCCGCTCATGGAATCCTTTCCGCCTATGGCCGCAACGCCTAAATCCATCTGGGCCTTATACGCGCCTAAAACGGCTGCAAGAGGTTTTCCCCAGCGTGACGGTTCCCTTCCCGGCTTTTCAAAGTATTCCTGGAACGACAGATAAGTCTCGTCAAAAGATGCGCCGGTCGCTATAAGCTTGGAAACGGATTCCACTACCGCAAGATATGCTCCTCTGTAAGGGCTTGCGGATGAAATATATGGGTTGAATCCGTAGGACATTACGGAGCACGTATTGGCATTCTTTGTCTCCGACGAAATCAGGTTTACCATGGCCTGAATCGGCGTTCTCTGGTACTTTCCGCCGAAAGGCATGAGTACCGTTCCCGCTCCTATAGTGGAGTCAAAGCGTTCAGAAAGTCCCCTTCCCGAGCATACGTTAAGATCGGAAGCCAGAGCTTTCATCTTATCCGCAAATGCTCCATTAGTAAGCTTTTCGTTTACAGGCCTTTCATCTATACACGAAGGCTCTGTGATTTCTATGTCTATGTGCTTTTCCGCGCCGTTGGTATCCAGGAACGCCCTTGAAATATCAACGATAGCCTTGTCGTTCCAGTAGATCTTAAGCTGAGGTTCTGCCGTTACACGCGCCACTATGGTGGACTCCAGGTTTTCAAGGCGCGCAAGCTCCATAAACCTGTCGGCATCGTCCTTTCCTACGACTACGGCCATTCTCTCCTGAGATTCGCTTATGGCAAGCTCGGTTCCGTCAAGTCCCTCGTACTTTTTAGGTACGGCATTGAGGTTTATTGAGAGCCCGTCTGCCAGCTCGCCTATGGCGACCGAAACTCCTCCCGCTCCGAAATCGTTGCAACGTTTTATGAGTCTTGAAGCCTCAGGGTTTCTGAAAAGTCTCTGCAGCTTTCTCTCCTCCGGAGCGTTACCCTTCTGAACCTCCGCTCCGCATTCGGCAAGGGAATCGAGGGTGTGGGATTTCGACGATCCGGTTGCTCCTCCGCAGCCGTCACGTCCCGTTCTGCCGCCTAAAAGTATTACGATATCGCCGTCTACAGGCCTTTCGCGTCTTACATTTTCAGCCGGAGCGGCGGCCACCACTGCGCCTACCTCCATACGCTTTGCCACGTATCCCGGATGGTAAAGTTCTGATACCTGTCCCGTTGCAAGACCTATCTGATTGCCGTAGGAGCTGTATCCTGCGGCTGCTGTGGTCACAATCTTTCTCTGAGGAAGCTTACCCTTCAGAGTTTCCGAAACCGGTTTAAGGGGATCGGCAGCGCCCGTAACTCTCATCGCGGAATAAACGTAGCTTCTTCCCGAAAGCGGGTCTCTGATAGCTCCGCCTATACACGTCGCGGCTCCGCCGAAAGGCTCGATTTCTGTCGGATGATTGTGAGTTTCATTCTTGAAAAGCAGCAGCCACTTTTCTGTTTCGTTTCCGAACTTCACGTCTACCTTGACCGTGCAGGCGTTGATCTCCTCAGACTCGTCCAGACCGTCTAAAAGTCCCCTCGCCTTAAGGGATTTGGCGGCGATAGTTCCGATGTCCATAAGGGTTATCGGCTTTGTTCTGCCCAGCTCTTTTCTCGTATTGAGATAATCCTCGTATGTTTTCTGTGCCAGAGCGTCCTCGAACACCACGTCGTCGATTATAGTGTTGAATGTGGTGTGACGGCAGTGGTCTGACCAGTAGGTGTCGATTACCTTTATCTCGGTGATGGTAGGGTTCCTGTCAAGACTTCTGAAATACTCCTGACAGAACTTAAGATCACCGAGGTCCATGGCAAGACCGCGGCTTTCTATCATCTCGGAAAGGCCCTCATCGTCAAGGCCGTTAAATCCGTCAAGGATTTCAACCTCAGTAGGAATCTCATATTCGGTCTTGAGGGTTTTAAACTCTCCAAGCTCTGCTTCTCTTGATTCAACCGGATTTATAACATAGCTCTTTATTTCGTCGTACTGTGCGTCTGTGATATCTCCGGAGAGAACGTATACCTTTGCCGTTCTTACGTCGGGACGCTCGCTCTTTGAGATAAGCTGGATACACTCCGATGCGGAGTTTGCTCTCTGGTCGAACTGTCCCGGGAGATATTCCACCGCAAAAACCCTGTCTTTTTCGGAAACGTCGAGGGTTCTGTATGTGTCGTCTACCTGAGGCTCGGAGAAAACCGTGTCGGTTACGCTCTCAAAGAGTGCCTCGTCGATGTTTTCCACATCGTACCTGTTCACTATGCGAAGAGATTTCAGCCCTCTGATCCCAAGAAGCTCAACGAATTCTTTCTTCAGCGCGGCAGCCTCATGAGCGAACAGCGGTTTCTTCTCAACATAAATTCTATATACCATCTTACTCCTCCAATGCTTTGAGAGCTCTCTGACCTATGTCTCTTCTGTAGAAGGAATTCTCAAAGAATATCTCTCCAACGGACCTGTACGCGGCGGCAACGGCCTCCTGAAGCGTTTTTGCCGTCTCGGTCACGCCCAGAACTCTTCCGCCGCTGGTGACAAGCTTTCCGTTCTCGTCAAGCTTTGCTCCGGCAACGTAGACGTTGTTCACATAGTCAGGAATATTTATAGGATATCCCTTTTCGTAGGAAACCGGATATCCCTTTGACGCCATAACGACGCAGCAGGCCGAGTCATCCGAGAATCTCACGTCTGCCTCGTCAAGAGTTCCCTCCGACACGTGAACCATTATGTCGAACAGATCGCTTTCAAGGAGAGGCAGAACCACCTGGGTTTCAGGATCTCCGAAGCGGCAGTTGTATTCTATAACCTTAGGGCCGTCGTCCGTTATCATCAGGCCGAAGTAAAGGCATCCCGAAAAGCTCCTGCCCTCTTTATTCATGGCGGCCATGGTCGGAAGGAATATCTCCTCGGCGCAGCGATCGGCTACTTCCTTCGTGTAGTACGGATTAGGCGCCACCGTTCCCATTCCGCCTGTATTAAGGCCTTTGTCTCCGTCCAGGGCGCGTTTGTGGTCCATGGAGGAAACCATAGGTATAAGCGTGTTTCCGTCCGTAAAGGATAGAACGGAAACCTCAGGACCTGTGAGGAACTCCTCTATTACAACGCAGCTGCCGCTTTCGCCGAACACCTTGTCCTCCATCATGGATTTCACGGCTTTCTCAGCTTCCTCTAAGGTCTCTGCGATTATTACGCCTTTTCCCAGGGCAAGGCCGTCAGCCTTGACCACTATAGGCATGTCGCATGTTTTGAGATATTCGAGGGCCTCGTTCATATCCGTGAAGGTTTCGTACTTTGCGGTAGGAATGCCGTACTTTTTCATAAGCTCCTTGGAGAAGGCCTTGCTTCCCTCTATTATTGCGGCCTTTTTGTCAGGACCGAAGCACGGAATTCCCTCCGCCTTCAGCATGTCAACAAGACCCATCACCAGCGGGTCGTCAGGCGCTACAACTGCAAATTCAATGGCGTTCTTCTTTGCAAAATCAACTATTGCCTCAAGGTCAGTCGCCTTTATATCGACGCACTCCGCATCTTTTGCCATTCCGCCGTTGCCCGGCAGAGCGTATATCTTATCAACTTTGGGACTTTCCTTTATCTTCTTGATTATGGCGTGCTCTCTTCCGCCGCCGCCTACAACCATTACTTTCATCTTCATCTCGCCTCCTAAAGCCTTACGTCTCAATTAGTGATGGAACAGCCTGATTCCCGTAAAGGCGGTAACCATGCCGTACTTATTGCACACTTCGAGAACGTTGTCGTCTCTCACCGATCCGCCCGGCTCGGCTATGTATGAAACTCCACTCTTTCTTGCCCTTTCGATGTTGTCGCCGAACGGAAAGAATGCGTCGCTTCCCAGCGCTACTCCTGAAATAGTGTCAAGGTATTCTCTCTTTTCCTCCGGCGTAAAAGGTTCAGGCTTTCTGGTAAAGATCTTCTGCCACTGACCGTCTCTCAGCACGTCGTCGCACTCGTCTCCAAGGTATACGTCTATGGCGTTATCTCTGTCGGCTCTTCCTATCTCGTCCTTAAACGGAAGGTTTATAACTATGTCGGCCTGTCTCAGATGCCAGAAGTCGGCTTTGTTTCCCGCCAGCCTGGTGCAGTGGATTCTGGACTGCTGTCCCGCTCCCACGCCTATCGCCTGACCGTCAACGGCGTAAGCTACGGAATTGGACTGGGTGTACTTAAGGGTTATGAGAGCAACGATAAGGTCGCGAACAGCAGTTTCAGGAAGATTCTTGTTTTCCGTCACTATGTTCTTAAGATCGTCAGCCGTAATTATCTTATCGTTTCTGTTCTGACAGAACGTGATTCCAAATACCTGCTTCTTTTCCTCAGGCTCCGGCACATAGTCGGGGTCAATCTGAACGATGTTGTAATTGCCCTTTTTCTTTGACTTCAGAATCTCCAGAGCCTCGTCCGTGTATCCCGGGGCTATGATGCCGTCGGATACCTCTCTCTTTAATATCATGGCGGTAGTCTTGTCGCATGTCTCGCTTAATGCTACCCAGTCTCCGAAGGAGGACATTCTGTCCGTTCCTCTGGCTCTCGCGTAAGCCGTGGCAATAGGCGAATCGTCAAGGCCCTCTATGTCGTCGACAAAGCATGCCTTCTTGAGAACGTCGCTCATAGGCACCGCAACGGCCGCCGACGTAGGACTTACGTGTTTGAAAGAGGTGGCGGCAGGCATCTTAAGGCTCTCGCTGAGCTCTTTTACAAGCTGCCAGCTGTTGAAGGCGTCGAGAAAGTTTATGTATCCCGGACGTCCGTTTAAGATGGATATAGGAAGGTCGCCTCCCTTTTCCATAAATATCTTAGCCGGCTTCTGATTGGGGTTGCAGCCGTACTTCAGCTCAAATTCCTTCATTTTCTACGCCTCCTGACCGTATTTGTTTATGAGTCTGTCTTCGTATTCTCCGCTGTCAATATCAGTGTATCTCACGTATAGGGAGATTCTGTTTTCAGCATCCAGATTGTCCCATATGTCACAGGTGAACTCATCTATGTCGTCCGGGACGGTTACCAGCTCCGGATCCGCCGTAAATGTCGGAATCGGACTTCCGTCGCACATGTACGTGTGTATGAATCTTCCCTCTCCCGGGATAGACTCGTAGTTGTAGAAAAACCTGCTGCATGCGGTTCCTTCGGAATCGGCGCTCTTTAAGATGCTGAGCTTAAACCTTAAAGGCCCGTCCCCGCGCCCGGAACCGTTAAGGTCTATGATTCCGCTGATTCTCGGCGTCCAGTTCGGATAGTCAGGCTCGAAGGCTCTCGTCATGAGAGCGTCCTCAAAGCTTTTTCCATGAGCGAGGAAATCGTATACCGTATCGGTCTGGTCTCCGTTGGTGACGATTATCGAATCTCCGAAAATCTTAACGGGATAGTATATGATAAGGCTCGGATCCTCTACTTTAGTCGCATCGTAAGGCAGGATCTTCAGATTTCTTCCTTCCTTTATGAAAACTCTGTTTCTGCTGTTGGCGCTTCTTCCCATGATAAAATAGGCGCATACAGCCTTTGTTCCGTCAGGAGAAAGACCGATGGCAATTCCTCTTCCTACGTACGAATTTCCTTTAATTCTCTCTCCGATGGATTTCTTTTCGTATATGTTCATTTAAATCTCACCTTTCAGTATCTGCAGGCTTACCCTTTCGACGGCCGCCGGAAGAAGTATCCACTCCGCTTCCTCCATGACCCGTCTCTGCAGCGTTTCAGGGGTGTCGTCCTCTCTTATGTCCACCGCCTTCTGGTAGATAATCTTTCCTCCGTCGGGTATCTCGTTGACGAAGTGAACGGTTGCTCCCGTGACCTTTACGCCGTAATCGAGGGCCTTCTCGTGAACGTGAAGGCCGTAGCAGCCTTTGCCACAGAAGGACGGAATGAGAGAAGGATGGACGTTGATTATCCTGTTCTCATAGTGTCTGATGAAGTCGGCGCTCAAAATCTTCAGAAAGCCTGCAAGGACGATAAGCTCGATTTCGTCCTCCTTCAGCTTTTTCAGGAGTTCTGCCTCGTCTTTAAACACAAAGCCCGGTATACCGGCGTTTTTTGCCCTTTCAAGGGCATATGCATTCGCCTTGTTGGATGCAACCAGGGCTATTTCTGCAGACTTTATCCTGCCGGAACCCACCGCATCGATGATTGCCTGAAGATTGGTGCCTCCTCCCGAAACGAGAACCGCGGTTCTCACCTTCAGCATATGGTCACGCCCTCTCCCTTTACGGTCTCTCCCAGGATATACGCATCTTCTCCCGCAGCCTTCAGGGCCTCTATGGCCTCTTCTGCATCTTCAGGAGATACGATTACGGTCATGCCCACGCCCATGTTGAAGGTGTTGAACATATCCCTTTCAGGTATGTTTCCAGTCTTTGCGATAAGGTCAAATATCGGAAGAACTCTCACATCTTCCCTCTTTATTCTGACCCCGATTCCCTCAGGCAGGCTTCGCGGAATGTTCTCGTAGAATCCTCCTCCCGTAATGTGAGCGATGGATTTTACCTTTACTTTTTCCAAGAGAGCCTTTACAGCCTTAACGTATATTCTGGTAGGCGTGAGAAGCGTCTCTCCCAGAGACTTTCCGCCGAGCTCCTCAAGAGGCTTCTTTATATCGCTGTTTTCCACGTCGAAAACCTTTCTCACCAGTGAAAATCCGTTGGAGTGTACGCCTGAAGACGGAAGAGCGATGAGCACGTCTCCTTCCTTCACGGAGGTCTTGTCGAGGATCTTTGATTTATCCACAACTCCTACCGCAAAGCCTGCAAGGTCGTATTCGTCCTCGGGATAAAATCCCGGCATTTCGGCCGTTTCGCCTCCCGTAAGCGCCGCTTCGGACTGAACGCAGCCTTCGGCAACTCCGCTGACTATCTGGGCGATTTTTTCGGGATAGTTCTTTCCGCACGCGATATAATCCAGGAAGAAAAGAGGCTTTGCTCCTGCGCAGATTATGTCGTTTACGCACATGGCAACACAGTCAATTCCCACCGTGTCGTGCTTATCCATGAGAAAGGCCATTCTGAGCTTAGTGCCCACCCCGTCGGTTCCGGCAACGAGAACAGGGGTTTCGATTCCCGTCATGTCAAGCTCAAAGAGCCCGCCGAAGCCGCCTATATCCGAAGTGTTTCCGAAAACCATGGTTTTCGCTATGTGGCTTTTCATAAGCTCTACGGCTTTATATCCCGCCGTAATGTCTACGCCGGCGGCTTTATAGCTTTCACTGAAGCTTTTTTCCATGATAAGGCTCCTTTCCACCTGCTATTCGTTATCTTTATCCTTGTTTTCGCTTATCTTCGTTTCAAATCTGTTCTTATGGGTAACGGCAGGAACCTCCGTCGGATACTCCCCGCTGAAGCAGCTGTCGCAGTATCCTACTCCCGGAGTGGTTCCGATGAGCATGTAGAGGTGATCCACGCTCAGATATCCCACGCTGTCCGCGCCTACGATTCCTGCGATTTCGGAAAGCTCGTACTTACATGCGATGAGGTTTTCCCTGGAATCGATGTCCGTTCCGTAGTAGCAAGGATTGGTAAACGGTGGAGCTGAAGATCTTACGTGAACCTCCGTTGCGCCTGCCTCTCTGAGAAGGCTTACGATTCTCGTGATGGTGGTTCCTCTCACTATGGAATCGTCCACGAGAACGACTCTCTTTCCTTTGACTGTTTCAGCCAGTACGTTAAGCTTGATTCTGACTTTGTCCTCTCTCGTCTTCTGCCCCGGCGCGATAAACGTTCTGCCGATGTATTTGTTCTTTATGAATCCTGTGCCGTATGGAATTCCTGACTGCTTGGCATATCCCATGGCAGCCGAAAGTCCAGAATCGGGTACTCCTATTACAACGTCGGCCTGAACGGGATGCTCCATCGCAAGGCATGCGCCGGCCTTCATTCTGGCTTCGTGTACGCTGACGCCGTCCACTACGGAGTCAGGACGTGCAAAATAGATATGCTCGAATATGCAGAGCTTCTTAGGCGCTTTGCCGCAGTGATCTTTTATGGATCTTATGCCGTCCTTTTCGAATATGAGGATTTCTCCCGGTTCAACGTCTCTCACATACTTGGCGCTTACGGAATCGAGAGCGCATGTCTCCGATGCGATGATGTACGTTCCATCGGAAGTCACGCCGTAGCAAAGAGGTCTGAAACCGTGAGGGTCTCTTACAGCTATGAGCTTTGCCGGGCTCATGATAACAAGAGAATACGCGCCCTTTATCTTATCCATGGTCTTGTTTACGGCCGACTCTATGGAATCGGTGGCGATGCGTTCCTTGGTTATGATGTATGAGATTACTTCGGTGTCGCTGGTGGTATGGAAAATGGAACCCGCAAGTTCCAGCTCCTGTCTCAGCTCGTAGGAATTAACCAGGTTTCCGTTATGGGCAAGAGCCATTCTGCCCTTGTGGTGGTTTATGACTACCGGCTGGGAATTAAGTCTGTCGCTTGCGCCTGTGGTGCCGTATCTTACGTGGCCCACCGCCATATTTCCTAAACCGAGGTTTTCTAAAATCTCAGGTGTGAACACGTCGTTTACAAGTCCGCTGTCTTTGTAGTAGTTGAAAACTCCGTCGTCGTTGACAACGATACCGCAGCTCTCCTGGCCTCTGTGCTGAAGAGCAAAAAGTCCGTAATATGTGGTGCTTGCCACGTTCTGTCTCTCGGCGCCGAACACTCCGAATACGCCGCATTCTTCTCTTAAACTGCTCATTTTTCGTTTTCTCCCGTTATGTTACTATTCGCCTAAAAGTCTTTTTCTTACTTCAGCATACGCCCCTTCGACGTTGCCCAGGTCTCTTCTGAATCTGTCCTTATCCAGCTTTTCTCCGGTCTTTGCGTCCCAGAAGCGGCAGGTATCAGGGGAAATCTCGTCTGCGAGAACGATGGTTCCGTCAGAGGTCTTTCCGAACTCAAGCTTGAAGTCTATAAGGTCGATGCCGACTTCCGCAAGATACTTTGTAAGTATATCGTTTACCTTAAGAGCGTAGTCTTTGATGGTTTCAAGTTCTTCCTCGGTGGCGTATCCCATGGCCAGAATGTGATAGTCGTTTACCATAGGATCTCCCAGGTCGTCGTCCTTGTAGCAGAATTCGAGAACCGTCTTAGGCATTCTGAAGCCTTCCTCAAGACCCAGTCTCTTGGCAAGGGAGCCTGCGGCAACGTTTCTGGCTATAACTTCCAGAGGTATGATGGACACTCTCTTCACAACTGTCTCCCTGTCGTTAAGCTCCTCGACAAAGTGTGTAGGTATGCCTTTTTCCTCCAGCATCTTCATGAGATAGTTTGTAACTCTGTTGTTGATCGCGCCCTTTCCTAAAATGGTGCCCTTCTTCTGGCCGTTGAAAGCGGTGGCGTCGTCTTTATAGGAAACTATGCACAGTTCCGGATCGTCTGTAGCATATACCTTCTTTGCCTTTCCCTCGTACATCTGTTCTCTTTTTTCTACACTCATTTCATTTTCCTCCTGGTAAATATCCGATGAAACATTATTTATTAAATTTATTCTCAAGATCGGCGTTCTTAGCAAGAACCTTTTCTGCGGCAGTCTTTCTCTGCGCGTCAAGCTTTTCGGCAAGGTCCGCATCCTCCACGGCGAGAATCTGAGCTGCAAGAAGAGCCGCATTCTGCGCGCCGTCTATGGCAACTGTTGCAACGGGAATTCCTCCCGGCATCTGAACCGTGGAAAGGAGCGCGTCCAGACCGTCAAGGGTGGATGACTTTACAGGTATTCCTATAACCGGAAGAGTCGTAGAGGCGGCTATGGAACCGGCAAGATGGGCCGCCTTTCCTGCAGCTGCGATTATGGCTCCGAAACCGTTTTCTCTCGCCTTCTCTGTGAACTCCTTGACCTGTACCGGCGTTCTGTGAGCCGAATATACGTGAACCTCGTAAGGTATCTCAAGCTCAGAAAGCTGGTTTATGGCTTTTTCCACTACGGGAAGGTCGCTGTCGCTTCCCATTATGATTCCGATCTTTTTCATCTTTATCCTCCATTTACAAAAAACGCATACAGCCTGCAGATTTTTTACGCTAAAAAAGCAGGCATAATAAATTTATCACACCTGCATTTCCAATTCAACGTTCGTTCAGAAAAATCCCGATTTTAACATGTTTTAAATTTAAAAATGAGACGAAAATCGCTATTTTACCGAACTATAAAATGCAGTCATGATATTATCGTTCGTAAAACTATCTCTGCGAATCAAGATAGCTCTGCATGATAATAACTGCGGCCTGTTTGTCGATTACGTCCTTTCTCTTCTTACGGCTCACGTCGGCGTCTATGAGAACCCTTTCAGCCATTACGGTAGTGAACCTTTCGTCCTGCCAGACCACGTTCACCTTCTGCATACCGGTGCTTCTCATCTTATTCTCCAGCATGGTTCTGAACTCTCTTACCTTTTCGGTCTGAACGCTGTCGGTTCCGTCAAGACTCAGTGGAAGTCCTATGACCACCGTATCGCAGCCGTATTCGTTTATGAGATCCATGACTTTTCCGCAGTCCTTCCTGATTCCGACTCTTTCGATGGTGGTAAGGCCCTGCCCCGTAATTCCAAGCTCGTCGCTTAACGCCACTCCTATGGTCTTATCTCCTACGTCAAGAGCAATTTTTCTCATTTCTTCTCCTTTAATCACGAAAAGCGGCAGGTTAACCCTGCCGCTCCTGCGGTAAACTATTTCTTAAGATACTCTTTCAGAATTTCTTCTACGAGATCGTCTCTGTCTATACGGCTGATCATCATCCTGGCATTATTGTAGCTGGTAATGTAGGAAGGGTCGCCGGAAAGAATGTATCCAACCATCTGGTCGATACCGTTATATCCTCTTTCTTCCAGAGCTGCGTAAACTTCCTCCAGAACTTCTCTGGTGGTCTTCTGCTGAGTCTTGGCTGCATCAAACATTATAGTCTTTCTTTCCATAATCACGAACCTCCTTTAATGGTCTACTCTGATTATACTACTTCAGAAGGGATTCCGCAACCGCAAATGCGTCAGAAATTTTAGAAGAATCCTTTGCGCCTGCCTGAGCCATATCGGCTTTTCCGCCGCCGCCTCCGCCGCAGGCCGCCGCTATTTCCTTAACAAGCTTTCCTGCGTGAACTCCGGCTTCTACCAGATCGTCGGTCACTGATACGAGGAACGTAACCTTAGGCTCGTTCACTGCGGCGAGAACCATTACAACTCCCTTATACTTCTTCTTTATATCGTCGGAAAGACTTCTCAGCTCGTCTATTCCCGCACCGTCGAATTTAACGGTTATGAGCTTCTTTCCGTTTATCTCCTTAGCGTTTTCATAAAGGTCTCCCGCTGCGTCACCCATTGCGGCCTTCTTCGCCTCGTCAAGCTCCTTCTTTACAGCCTTAAGCTCCGCCGCCGTTGCAGCCGCCTTTTCCGCAAGGGATGCTGGAACCGTCTTAAGCGCTGCGGAAGCCTCTCTTATGGCCCCTTCCTCGGCCTCTTCCCTTTTCAGAAGTCCCAGACCCGTTACGGCCTCTATTCTTCTTACTCCGGAAGCAACTCCCGCCTCGGATACTATCTTGAACGCTCCTATCTGACCGGTGTTTCCTACGTGGATACCTCCGCAGAGCTCACGGCTTACGTCTCCGCAGCTTACCATTCTTACGATATCGCCGTACTTTTCGCCGAAGAGCGCCATCGCGCCCTTTGCTCTGGCCTCGTCCATAGTCATCTCAGCAGCCTCCACAGGTATAAATCTGAGAATGTTCTCGTTGACCGTGTTTTCAACTTCCTTAAGCTGCTCCGCCGTTACGGCCTCAAAGTGCGTAAAGTCAAAGCGCAGCGCTTCATCGCTTACAAAGGAGCCTGCCTGCTGAACGTGGCTTCCCACGATTTCGCGAAGGGCGGCGTGGAGAAGATGGGTCGCCGTATGATTTCTTGCAGAGGAGTTCCTTCTGAGAACGTCTACGCGGCATTTAACAACGTCTCCTTCGGAAAGGGTGCCCTTTGTCACCTCTACTATGTGGGCGTATACGCCGTGGGATTTCGTAACGGAAACGACTTCAGCGGAGGACTTTCCGTCAAGAGTTGACATAATTCCTTTATCGCAAACCTGTCCGCCTCCTTCCGCGTAGAAAGGCGTCTGATCCAGGTATACGGTCACGGTCTGTCCGGCCTCTGCCTTTGAGACAGTTCCTGCTTCTCCCGTCATAGCGAGGATTTTTCCGTCAAATTCCGCAGCCTTATATCCTACGAAAATGGTCTCCGGAACGTCAACGGCGGTGACGGCTTCCTTCCAACCCTCCTCGTCTGCGGCCTTTCTTCCCGCTCTTGCCATTTCCTTCTGCTTTTCCATGTGCGCGGCAAAGCCGTCTTTGTCGAATCCGAAGCCTTCTTCTTCAAGAATCTCTTCGGTAAGCTCCGGCGGGAACCCGTACGTATCGTAAAGTCTGAACACCTTCTCTCCATCGAGAACGGTCTTTCCGGAAGCCTTCAGCTCTTCGATGTATTCTCCGATAATGGAGGTTCCCTGGTCGATGGTTGAAGCGAACTTCTCCTCCTCCACGGATATTATCTTCTTAATGTATTCCTGCTTTTCGGCAATTTCAGGATAAGCCTCTCCCGAAACCTTAACTACTCTGTCGACGAGACCCGAAATGAAGCTGCCTTTGATGCCTAAAAGCTTTCCGTGACGGGCGGCGCGCCTTATGAGACGGCGAAGAACGTAGCCTCTTCCCTCGTTGGAAGGAATGATGCCGTCTCCTATCATAAATACCATAGACCTGAGATGGTCGGTTATGATGCGGACCGAAACGTCCGTAGGAAGCTCTCCGTCTTTATAGTCAATCTTCGCAAGCTCCGTCACTCCGTCTCTGATGTATTTGATAGTATCTATGTCAAATATGGAGTCCACTCCCTGACAGATGCAGGCGATTCTCTCAAGACCCATTCCCGTGTCGATATTAGGATGGGCCAGGTCCGTGTAGGTTCCGTCCTCTTCCTTTGAAAACTGGGTGAAAACGTGATTCCAGAACTCGATGTATCTATCACACTCGCAGCCCGGCTTGCAGTCAGGCTTTCCGCAGCCGTACTCCTCTCCTCTGTCGAAGTATATCTCGGAGCACGGGCCGCAAGGTCCCAGACCGATTTCCCAGAAGTTATCGTCCTTTCCGAGCCTTACAATCCTCTCTTCGGGCACACCGAGCTTCTTCCAGATTTCGTATGCGTCGTCGTCGTCCTCGTAGACGGAAGCCCAGAGTCTCTCCTCAGGAAGCTTGAGATATTCGGTGATAAACTCCCATCCCCAGGTCAGGGACTGCTCCTTAAAGTAATCGCCGAAAGAGAAGTTGCCCAGCATTTCGAAGAATGTTCCGTGGCGCGCAGTCTTTCCGACGTTTTCTATGTCGCCGGTTCTGATGCACTTCTGACATGTGGTCATACGCTTTGCCGGCGGCGTCTCAAGCCCCGCAAAATACGGCTTCAGCGGCGCCATTCCGGAGTTGATGAGCAGAAGGGAGCGGTCGTTCTGCGGAATAAGAGACGCGCTCTTTGCAGGATAATGCTCCTTGCTCACGTAGAACTCCCTGAACATCTTTCTTATATCGTTAAGCCCAAGTTTTTCCATTTATCTGTCCTCCTGAATGTTTATTGAAAAGCGTCCATTGTCTTCTTTATGGCTTCCGCAGCCGGAGACGACGCGCTCTTTACGAATAGATATACCTTTATGAGCGGTTCCGTGCCCGACGGTCTTATTATGGCGTGCTCACCCGTGTCAAATACGAGCTCCGTGACGTCGGCTTTCGGCAGGCCCGTATCGTCCTTCAGGTAATCGATTTTGTCCGTGACAGTCACGCCTTGAAGGTCGCGCCTGTCGCTTCTGAAAAACTCCATTACCTTCCGGCGCTTTTCTTCGCCTGCAAGTCCCTCAAAAGCGTAGCTTCTGCTTCTGTCTATGCATACCTCGTATTCGTCAAAGATCTCCGAAAGCCGCTCCATCAGGTTCTTTCCCCTGCTCTTATAGTATGCGGCCATTTCCGCTATGAGAAGAGCCGAGCTTATACCGTCCTTATCCCTTATGAACGGAACCGGCAGAAATCCGCAGCTTTCTTCAAATCCGAAGAAACAGGAACCGGCGGCCCTTTCCTCCCTGTCGTTGAGAGAAATAATTTCTCCAATATATTTAAACCCTGTAAGGGTCTTTATCACTTTAATTCCGTGCCTCTCGGCTATTCTGTCCACAAGAGGTGTGGACACGATGCTCCGCACTATGAACGAATCCGGTTTAATCTTCTTAAACTTCGTCATATAGTCCAGCATAAGGATTCCCATCTGGTTTCCGCTTATTAAAACCTTGGTTCCGTCGTGGATAAGAGCTGCCCCCACCCTGTCCGAATCCGGGTCCGTGGCGATGATTATATCACCCTTTGTTTCGTCGAGAACCTTAAACGCCTCGTTGTACGCGGTAATCTTTTCTGGATTGGGCACGGGGCACGTGGCGAAAGTGCTGTCGGGCTCCGCCTGAGACGGCACCACCGTCACCTGTGAAAAGCCTGAACGCGAAAGAACATCGGCAACGTAATTTCGTCCTGCTCCGTTAAGCGGCGTATAGACAATCTTAAGTTCTCCGTTGCATCTGCGGTCCCTGTTAAAAGGCATCTCTGACAAAATCTGCAGCTTGAACTTCTCGCCGACCTCGTCACTTAATATCTCGATATTATCGGTTGACTCCGGTATTTCGTCAAAATAGTCGACGGCTTCGATGCGGCTCTGAATATGGTCCGCAACCTCTCCGGTCACCTGGTAGCCTTCGGAGTTATAAACCTTATATCCGTTGAAAATCTTAGGATTATGGCTTGCCGTTATCATTATCCCCGTATCGCAGGATAACTCTCTGATTGCAAAGGACAAAACAGGCACCGGCGTCAGAACGGGAAATATGTACGCCCTTACTCCCGCCGCCGAAAGAACCCTTGCAGTCAGGCGCGCAAACTCCTCCGACATCTCTCTGCTGTCGTAGGAAATGACCGCTTTCGGCTCTGCACTTTTTGACAGGAGATACGAGGCCAGCCCTTTCGTCACGCGACGGACAACGTACCGGTTTATCCTGTTGGTGCCGGCTCCGAGAATTCCCCGGATACCCGACGTGCCGAAGGTAAGAGACTTATAGAAGCTCTCCGCCAGCTCCTCCGGCTCGTTCTTAAGAGCCGCCAGTTCCGCCTGAGTATCCCCGTCGCATACGGTTTTCTCAAGCCACCTTCTATATTCAGATACTGATTTTTCATATATCGCAGCGTTTCCCATAGAGTCAAGTATACCATATATCGGCGGGAGTTGGAACAAAAAAGTATGGAGTTCCTTCAGTACCTTCAGTAGTGAGCGATTGACACGTACTTTCCGTAGTCTGAACTCAGTGTCCCGACCGCGGCATCTCGGCTGGCGCCTCGTTAGATGCTTCACGGCTTTCCTTTTTGCGTCAAAATCGAAATTTAGGATAAGAAAATTCAACCTATGTGCACAAAAAATTCAAAACAGGTATAACGCAAAGGCCAAATTCACTGCGTCTGTTATACCTGTTTTACAATATCTTTTTAAATAGGTTGAAAATCGCTATACCAATTTTCAATTTTCAGCTGTAAAAGGATAACCGTGTCCAATTACATTACCACGGACATTGCCACAGCATATGTGTCGCGTCTTAATTTATCCGTTTACCCTATCACTCCGCCTCCTGCCAGCAGTTCCCCTTTATAGAATACTATTGACTGGCCCGGTGTTGCGGCTCTCTGTGGCTGTGTAAACGTGGTCACGGCCCTGCCGTCCCCGTAAAGTCTTACTACGGCGTCTGCAGGTTTTGATGCGTAGCGGATCTTGGCTTTAACGTGAAGGCCGGCTTCCGACTTGGCCTCTTCCCGCAGTTTATCACATGTGAAAACCGTTTCCGTCGATTTTACGCAGTCGAAAAAAAGATCCCTGTTCTCGCCGAGAACCACCTCGTTCGTTTCGGCGTTTATTTTCACCACGAAGGCCGGCTTTCCCAGTGCGATTCCAAGGCCCTTTCGCTGCCCTACCGTATAGTTCATAATTCCGCTGTGCTCCCCCAGCACGTTGCCATCTGAATCGACAAAATTGCCCTTCTCGCAGACGAAACCCCGCCCGGCGAGAAAATCCCTGTACGTGACGTTATCATCGATGAAACAGATTTCCTGACTGTCGGGGGCGTCAGCGTTGAATATTTCTTTTTCCCGGACAATGGCGCGGACCGACTCCTTGTTTTCCGCATGGGCCAGAGGAAGAATAAGTCTTGAGAGAACGTCCTGACCGAGTCTGTACAGCATGTAGGACTGATCCTTCTTCTCGTCGGCTCCTCTCCTGATAAAATATGCGCCGTAATCTTCCGAATAGACCACGTCGGCATAGTGTCCCGTGGCTATGTAAAAGGCTCCCGCTCTGTCTGCGGCTTCTGCCAGTTTTTTAAACTTAATGTTCGGGTTGCAGACCACGCACGGGTTAGGCGTTCTTCCGGCTGCATACTCTCTGCAGAAGTTGTCTATTACGCATTTCTCAAAGTCTGCGGAAACGTCTTCGCATATGAGGTCTATTCCAAGCTTTTCGGCAGCTTTCTCCGCCGAGGCTTTCGCCGCTGCATTATTTCCGGTCACGTCAAAGTAGTATCCCGTAACCTGGTATCCGGCGTCTTTGAGCAGCAAAACAGCGGCGGTGCTGTCCACACCGCCGCTAAGTCCCAGCATTACTTTATTATTCTTCGATATCTTCGTGTTCATGCTCATCCTCGTCTGCATCAGGATCAAATCCTTCAAGTCCCGCGTAGGTTTTGCCGTTCTTCTGAGCATAATCGTAAATGGCCGCCTTTATGGCGTGATCGGCAAGCACGGAACAGTGAATCTTCACCGCAGGAAGTCCTCCCAGCTCCTCTATAATCTGCTTATTGGAGATTTCGAGGGCTTCGTCTATGGTCATACCTATGATCATGGAAGTGGCCATGCTGGACGAGGCAATGGCGCTTCCGCATCCGAAGGTCTTGAATTTAGCGTCTTTGATGACGTCGTCTTCGACCTTGATCTGAATCTGCATCATGTCGCCGCAGACCGGGCTTCCGTATGTTCCTACGCCGTCCGGATTCTCCATTTCCCCTACATTTCTCGGATTCATGAAATGATCCATTACAGTATCGTTATATAATCCCATAGCTTACCATCCTTTCTCGGCGCTGACAGGAGAAAGCTCTCTCAGTCTTGCCACTATTTTCTTAAGGTTATCAACAACGTAATCTATATCCTCTTCCGTAGTGAAGTCGCCGACCGTAAATCTCACGGTGCCGTGAATCATTTCCACGGGAACTCCCAGGGCCGTCAAAACGTGGGACGGCTTAAGGGACTTGGACGAGCATGCGGAACCGGTGGATACGCTTATTCCGCAGGCGTCCAGAAGAAGAAGTATAGACTCTCCTTCTATGTATTTAAATGTGATATTGGCGTTTCCCGGATGTCTGTGCTCCATGGTGCCGTTTACGCATGTATCCGGAATCTCGGCAGTCACCTTTTCGATTAGGCGGTTTCTAAGATTCTCCGAATGAGCTATGTGCTCTGAAAGTCCGGCCTTTGCAAGTTCGGCCGCTTTGCCGAATCCGACGATTCCCGCCATATTCTCCGTTCCGGCGCGTCTTCCCATTTCCTGGCCGCCGCCGAATATGTGATTAGGAAATCTCAGCCCTTTTCTTATGTACAGAGCTCCCACCCCCTTAGGCCCGTAAATCTTGTGGGCTGACATGCTCATCAGATCCACGCCCAGCTCCTTTACGTCGATAGGAACGTTTCCGAGAGCCTGAACAGCATCGGTATGGAAAAGTATGCCGCGGGCCTTTGCGACTTCGGCAAGCTCCTTTACAGGCTCTATAGTTCCGACCTCGTTATTCACCAGCATTACGCTTACGAGTATGGTTTTATCCGTAATAGCCTTCTCAAGAGTCTCAGGAAGAATTCTTCCGTCCTTTTCCGGCGTCAGATACGTAACCTGAAATCCGTGCTTTTCAAGATATTCGCAGGTTCTCAGTATGGCCGGATGCTCTATGCTGCTTGTTATTATGTGATTACCCTTATCCTTAAACTTATCGGCAATTCCCATGATCGCCCAGTTATCTGCTTCGCTTCCGCATCCCGTGAAGTAAACTTCCGAGGGTTCAGCTCCGATGAGACCTGCGACCCTTTCTCTCGCCAGGTCAAGGCCTTCCTTTGCGGTCAGTCCCGGCGTATAGAGGCTGGACGGGTTTCCAAAGTTCTCTGTGAAATAAGGTATCATTTCCTTTAAAACTTCCTCCTTGACCGGTGTGGTCGCAGAGTAGTCCATGTACACGTTTCTCATAATCATCAACTCCTTCGGTACTCTTATACCAAAGGCGGGCGCTCCTCAAACATTCAAAATTTCTTTATATAATCCGCAGCTTCTGTCGTCGAAGCAGCAGAATATAATTTCCATATCATAGTCGGAATTCGACTTTATCCAGTCCACTGCCGCTTTTGACGAAACCTGCGCAGCCTTATCCTTCGGATAGCCGTACACTCCCGTGGATATGCATGGAAACGCTATGCTGTGAACGTCGTTAGCCCGGGCAAGATCAAGGGAGTTCAGATAGCAGTTATAAAGATTTTCTGGATCGCTTTCCGAACCCGAATATATGGGTCCTACCGTATGAATCACGTATTTTGCGGGCAGATTGTAGCCTCCTGTTATCTTAGCCTCTCCCGTTCTGCAGCCGCCTAAGGTTCTGCACTCTGTCAGAAGCTCCGGGCCTGCCGCCCTGTGAATAGCACCGTCTACGCCGCCTCCTCCCAGAAGCGTCGAATTCGCGGCGTTTACTATGGCATCGACGGAAAGCTTTGTGATGTCGCCCTTTTCGACTCTTATTCCGGCCATGTCTAATCCTCCTCGATGATGATAACGTCCTCCGACGGATCCTCGCCTCTGGCTTTTTCCTCATCTTCCACGAACCTGATATTTTCTAGCTGAGCTCTCAGGTTCGCCTTAAACGAATCTATATATTCTCTTCTCAGAATCTGCTGCTCCTCTTTTTCCGCGTCCGTAAGTCCTTCCGCAGTCTTTGCCTTGTGGGCAAGGGCGTTGATTCTGTCGATTTTCTCCTTTGTAATCATAAATACTCCTTTGAATATGGTAATTTTCCGGTGACAGTATTATACCATCAAACCGTTATCTTGTCTGCCATTTTCTCATAGGTCTTGTCGCCTATGCCGCTGACGTTCTTAATATCCTCCTTCTTCCTGAAGCTGCCGTTTTCCTCCCTGTATCTGATGATTGCCTCAGCCGTCGACGGCCCCACTCCGGGTATTTCATCAAGCTCCTCCGCCGTGGCCCTGTTTATATTTATAAGACCCGATGATGTTACGCCTGCTGAAGCGAGGGTCCCGCCGCCGGCCTCTTCCGAAACCTTTTCCGGTATGGTCAGCTTCTGCCCGTCAAAGACCTCCTCCGCTCTGTTGAAACCGTCTATATCCGCCTCTGAAGTAAGACCTCCGGCCATCTCTATGACCTCGAAAACCCGCGTTCCCTCCTTCACGTCGTAAACACCGGGCTTTTCCACCGCTCCGCTTATGTCAACGTAAATCACGGGCAGGCTTTCCTCAAGCTTCTTTTCGATGCTTTCTCCTCCCTCGGAGGCGCTTCCTTCCGACAAAGCCAGCATCTCATCTTCAAGGGAAGAATTCTGACTTTCCCCTTTCAGTCCAAAAAACAAAGCCGCCGCTGCGATTACCGTTACCGCAACAGCGACCTTTATCTTCTTATCGTTATCCTCTTTAAAACGCTTCAGCTTCTTCAGCAGATCCTTAACTTTATCCGTCCTCAAAACGGCCGTCAGGCCCTCGTTTTTTCTGTTCATTTTCCTCCCCTTTCCATGCAAAAGCAGATTCCGTACTGTGATTTTACTATCACATTGGACGGAAAACAAGGGGCTTTGGAAAATTTTGGTTTTTGAGGCCGAAACGGCGATTTTTGCCGAAATTCCAAACTGAATTTCAGGCGGACATCGGGCAGGTCTCTCTTAAAAATCGTCCTCCCATTCTCCGGAGAAGATGAGCCTGTCTCTTGAAACGTCGAAATCGTACTTCTTAACGTCGGCGTCCGAGAACCTTATGAGTGCGTCAATTACGAGATCCGGGCTCAGGTTGGAAGCGCTTCCGCAGTGCGCCCTTAAATAAAGACTTCTGTCTCCTGAAAGCTTAAGCGCTTCAATTTTACCCTTTATGTCCGTTTCAACGAGCTTTTTATCCTTCTTTCGGCGCTTTTTTACCACTATCTCATCCTGCGCGAGAAAAGCCGTCGTAAATTCCCCGGGATCCCTTCCGCTGTATAAGGCTTCCGGAACAGTTATGGTGTATTCGGCCGACACTACCATGGCAGCAAGAGATTTTACGTTATCCAGCACCGGTACGCACCGTGAAACCGTAATTCCCTCGGGCATGGCGGCTGCAGTCTTTGTCAAAAGCTCCGAAGTGTCCACCGGCGTTACCGTCTCGAATTCTATGTAGTCGGACTTTGCCTCATATCCCAGAGAAAGAGGCTGGGCAAATCCCAGCTTCGGATGGGGATTGAACCCCTGGGAATAAGCGAGGGGAACTCCGGTTTTTCTCAGCGTGCGCTTGAAAAGCCTGAGCATATCCAGATGAGAGGTATACCGTATCATTCCGGTCTTTGAAAATTCCATAGCGTATCTATTCATAAATACCTCCCATAGCGCATTTTGTGCGGCGGTTTATTCCGCAGCCCGTGCATCCGTAGCGGCAGTCACGGGTGGTCTCTTCGCCGTAGGCCTTTTCCCGCTCCTTTTCAAAGTACGACCTGAGCACGGAGCAGTCGATGATATCCCACGGAAGAACTTCATCTGCGCTGCGTTTTCTGCAGGTGTAAAAATCTGTGTCGATTCCGGCCTTTTCGGCGGCCTTTGCCCATTTCTCGGGGTCGAAATGCTCAGCCCAGCCGTCCAGCCTGCATCCTTCCTTAAACGCCTCGTAAAGAAGCTTCCCGCACCTTCTGTCTCCTCTTGCGAATATGGCTTCGCACCGGCTCACCTCGTCGTCGTGGTAGTTGAAAGTAACGTTTTTCATCTTGAGCCGGGTTCTCAGGTAGTCGTGCTTGCGCCTGAATTCGGCAGCCGTATCCTGAGATTCCCACTGAAAAGGCGTGTGGGCCTTCGGAACGAAATTGGACACGCTGACGGTTACGTTAAACCTGCCGCCCCGTCCCGACTCTCTGTGGAGCCTTACTATATTGGACGCTATTTCGGCTATTCCGTCCAGATCCTCATCGGTTTCCGTAGGAAGTCCTATCATGAAGTAAAGCTTGATCTGCCTCCACCCAAGCTCTATGGCCTGTCTTACCGCGCCGTATATATCCTCTTCCGTTATGCCTTTGTTTATGACGTCTCTGAGCCGCTGAGTGCCTGCCTCCGGCGCAAAGGTAAGTCCCGACTTCTTGTACTTCTGAATTTCATTGAGCACGTTAAAGGAGAAGCTGTCAAGTCTCAGGGACGGAAGAGACAGGGAAACGTTCTTCTCCATGCATTCCTCCATCAGTCCCGTTGCCAGTTCCTCGAATCTGGAGTAATCGCTGGTGGAAAGAGACAGAAGTGAAAGTTCCTCGTGTCCAGTTGACATAATCTGTTTTTCGGCAAGCTCTCTGATAGTCTCAGGCTTTCTCTCCCTTACAGGCCTGTATATCATTCCGGCCTGACAAAATCTGCAGCCTCTGGTGCAGCCCCTGAAGGTCTCCACTACGGCTCTGTCGTGGACCGTTTCGATAAACGGGACTATGAGATCCGTCGGAAAGTCCACGTTCTCAATATCGTCTATAAGGCATCTTTCCACTTTATCCGGAGCCTTATCATACAGCTTTCTGTATGACTTAATCGTCCCGTCCTCATTATATTCCGGTTCGTAAAAAGCGGGCACGTAAACTCCCGTATCAGCCGCAACGGAGCGCAGGAATTCAGCCTTTGTCATACCTTTTTCCCTGGCGCCTGCGTATTTCAGAAGAAAATCGGGAAGGCTCTCCTCTCCGTCTCCTATGAGAAACACGTCTATAAAATCGGCAAGAGGCTCAGGGTTATACGCGCACGGTCCTCCGGCAATGACGAGGGGCTCATCTTCTCCTCTTTCTTTCGCAAAGAGAGTGATTCCGCCAAGGTCGAGCATATCCAGTATGCCCGTAAAGGACATCTCGTACTGAAGGGTAAAGCCTACCACGTCCATATCCCTAAGCGCCGTCTTTGTCTCAAGGGTAAAAAGAGGAACGTCTTCCTTTCTCATCAGCTCCGCCATATCGGGAGCCGGCGAGAAAACTCTCTCGCAGTATATGTCATCGGTTTTATTCAGAATGTGATACAGGATCTGAAGACCCATGTAGGACATTCCTATCTCGTAAAGGTCGGGAAATCCGAATGCAAACCTTATCCTCGCCTTTTCCGGATCCTTTACGGCAATATTTAATTCTCCGCCGGTGTACCTTGCCGGCTTTTCTACCTGCCTGAGCAGGGAATTGAGCTTATCCTTTTCCATCAGTCCTCCGCAAACAGGCTGTCTATGGTGCAGCCCATTTTCTCCTCTATCCGTGATATGAAATCCTCGGTGTCCTTTTTCTTCTCGAGAAGTCTCCTGGTTCTCTCCTCCGTCTTTCCCGGCTTGTTAATGAGATAGTCAAGCCTTCTGTCAAGGCCCACGTATTCATCTTCGCATACAAGCCTGTCCGCAAGACACACTATGTCGGTCTCGTCAGGATCTCCTTCCTTCGGAAAGTCGTAGTGCATGTGATTTTCAACCACGTCCGCCTCATCGCTATACCCGAGACTTCTCAGAACCTTCGCCGCCTCCTCGCCGTGGTTTTCACGTACCCTCATAAGGTCGTGAACCAGGCCTGCGTATTTCACCAGTTCGGCGTCCAGATTCATTCCCGCCCTGTTTAGGGCAAGAGCTATCCTGTATCCCGTGTCGCTTACGGCGCGGCAGTGGCCCCTTACGTGTTCCGGTGTGCCGTATTCATCAAACAGCTTTCGGCACTTTTCCTCATCAAGACGCTTATTCATCGAAGAACTCCATTTCAAAATCGTCTATCTTAATGATGTCTCCTTCTTCGAGACCCATTTCCTTCAGCTCGTCGATGGCTCCGCTTCTCTCAATGTATTTGTAAAGGTACCTGAGGGAACCCATATCGTTGAAGTTGGTGGAGTCGAATATCTTCTGAAGCTGCTTTCCGGAAAGAGTGTAGCACTCTCCGTCAAAGCCGGCGTATACGGTTCTGTAATCCGGGTCCTTATCGTCTGCTTCAAAGTCAAAGTACTCGTAATCGTCCTCTTCCGGCTCCTGAGCCGCCTTTTCAAGCTGGTGAAGAGCCTCTGTAAGAAGTTCCTTTACTCCCAGGTTTAGAGGCGCGGATATCGGGAACACCTTGTATCCCTGCCCGGTAACATAGTCATAGAACTCCCTGTATTCTAGACCGTCCTCGTCCACCATATCTATCTTATTGGCCGCCACTATCATAGGCTTTTCGGAAACCCTTCTGCCGTACTGTCTCAGCTCTTCGTTTATCTTGTCGAAATCCTCCTTGGGGTCTCTTCCTTCGCTTCCCGAAACGTCCACGACGTGAATGAGAACCTTGGTTCTCTCTATGTGTCTCAAAAACTTCAGCCCCAGGCCCAGTCCCTTGTGAGCGCCTTCTATGATTCCGGCTATATCGGCCATGACAAAGTCCTTATCGTAAAGCTTTACCACTCCCAGGTTTGGCTCTATGGTGGTGAAGTGATAGTTTTCTATCTTAGGTCTGGCGCTGGTGGATACGGCGAGAAGGCTGGATTTTCCCACGTTGGGAAAGCCAACAAGTCCCACATCTGCAATCATCTTCAGCTCCAGAATAATATTTCTCTCCCTGGCGGCTCCCCCTGCTTCCGCAAAGTTAGGCGCCTGTCTAACAGAA
Organism: uncultured Clostridia bacterium; assembly: GCA_944386595.1. Classification (GTDB taxonomy): domain Bacteria; phylum Bacillota; class Clostridia; order Peptostreptococcales; family Anaerovoracaceae; genus Avanaerovorax. The sequence goes on along the minus strand of CALXBQ010000041.1, from coordinate 4,538 downwards.
TTCTTGAAATTGGTGTTGCCCTTGCCGCCTTTGCCGCCTTTTGCAGCCACAAAGCTTTCACCGTCCTCTTTAAGGTCCCTCATGACAAGACCCGTATCCTCGTCAATGACCACTGTTCCAACGGGAACCTTGATGATGAGGTCCTGACCGTTCTTTCCGAAGCACTTTTTTTTCATGCCGTCCTGGCCGTTTTCCGCTTCGTACTTCTTCTTATATCTGAAATCCATCAAAGTGCGCAGATTTCTGTCTGCAAGGAAAACTATGTTTCCTCCTCTGCCGCCGTCTCCGCCGTCAGGCCCTCCCTCCGGCACGAAAGGTTCACGCCTGAAGGATACGCAGCCGTTGCCGCCATTTCCCGATTTGCTTGTTATTTTCGCTCTGTCGGCAAACATGGTCCGCCTCCTTTCTCTTCCGATTCTCCAAAGCCTGTTTTTAAGATTTTCAGTCTTTACGCTGTAAGTAAAAGGCCCCTTAATTCAGGGGCCTTAAAATTATGCTTCTTTAGGATAAACGCTTACCTGTTTCTTGGTCTTGCCTTTTCTTTCGAACTTAACGTTACCCTCGATCTTTGCAAACAGTGTATCATCTCCACCGATGCCCACATTGTTGCCCGGATGGAATTTAGTACCTCTCTGTCTTACAAGGATGCTTCCGGCGCTAACGTACTGACCGTCACCGGTTTTAACACCTAAGCGTTTCGACTCGGAATCACGACCGTTCTTCGAGCTTCCTACACCTTTCTTACTTGCCATGGTTCTTACACCTCCTTGTTTCCATTCACAATGCGGTTACTATTTATTAGCCGCTTCGATAGTTTCGATTATTACTGCCTTAGTAGCCTTTTCGTCTATTTCGATTCCGTGCTCCTTAGCGTATGCGATGAGCTCGTCCTTCTTCATAGATGCGGATACCTTCTTCTCAGCCTTTACCTCAGCCTTAGGCTCTTCCTTGGCTTCTTCCTTCTTAGGAGCAGCCTTCGCAGTTGCCTTTCCGCCGAGGGACTTGATCTCGATCATGGTATACGGCTGTCTGTGACCCTGCTTCTTTCTGTAGTCCTTCTTAGCCTTATACTTGAAGATTATAACCTTCTTTCCCTTTCCGTTTTCAACAGCTTCGGCGATAACCTTGGCTCCTTCCACGTAAGGTGTTCCAACCTTCAGTCCATTGTCGTCGCTGAGAACCAGTACCTTGTCCAGTTCAACCTTATCTCCTGCGTTAACGTCGAGCTTTTCAACAGTGATAACGTCGCCTTCCTGTACTCTATACTGCTTTCCACCAGTCTCAATAATTGCGTACATTCATTTACCTCCTCTATCCAGTCTCGCCTTTACCGGGTAGCCCCATATCGGACTTTGAAAAACCCTTTCCGAGCGGTCTAACCACGATAGTTTAGCATAATGAACGACGGTTGTCAATACCTGAACCGCTAAAATTTCAATGATTTATGAGAATCAATGCACGCAGCACCGGCACTTTATGAGACTGCTTCCGTCTATATCCTCGTCGTACATGTTCGCCGTCCTGATTCTGCTGTCATCATACGTCTTGAACATATATGCGCCCGCACTTGCGTTCATGCAGCAGGAATACGTTGTAATGTCATACGTACCCTTCTCAGTGATAACGCTGCCTCTGACCATGGCCACGGCGTCCAGTATGTGAAAGAACTGAGACACATCAGACTTCTCGTCTTTTTCGGCAGCGGAATTCGCCTTAAGAAACGCTGCTTTCACAAAGCGTGAAACGGAAGAGTAATCTCCCGGAAGTCCCATGGCTCCCATACCTTCGGCAAAAGGCTTTAAATCAAGACTCTTCGAGAATCTGTTTTCCGGCCTGACCCTGGTGAGATTAAGATAGTTATTCAGATTCATCATGTGAAAATCAAAGGTAGGATTATTGGTCAGGACTCCCGCCGGATTTTCGAATATCTTAAGGCCGTCCTCCGTCTGCTCTATGACGACGCATCTTTCGCTGTCCGCAAGCATCCAGTGAAGGGGCGCAGGCGGCATTTCCTTCGCAAAAGCCGTATCCGTGATCACAAGGTCTGCGAAATCCCCTACGGCTTCATCTACGGTTTCATATCTGGCCAGAGTCCACGCGATCATCTCGAATGATGCCAATTCAAGTCCATTTCCATCAGGTTTCCTGTACTTCGCGTTTCCCGGAAAGTTCAGTCCTGCCATGGCAAGCCCCTTCTCGTTTACGGCGTCTGCGTACAGGGGGAACACGTCGGTTTCCGCCGCCATGCCTATCATGGCGTAGTGGCTTTCCAGAACATTTCCGTTTCTGAACCTTAAAGGAAAGTTTCTCGGAGCGACCACGACCGTTTCACCGAAGGAACAGTCAAGGTCAAGGTTCCGCCCGAAGAAAAATCCGCTGTTCTTATATGTTATGCACGTACACATGGTTTCCCGTCCCCCTTGTAAACCTATTCTATAACTACACCATCCTCGTCGACTCTCATTCCGTCCGGCAAATCTCCGTCTCCGTCGTCTGCCTTATCTGCAGTCTTGAAGTTCTTATCCAGAACCGCCTGTTCGATTTCGGCAAGCACCGAAGGATTATCCTCCAGATATTTCTTCACGTTTTCCTTGCCCTGTCCGATCCGGTCTCCGTTATAGCTGTACCAGGAACCCGACTTGTCCACGATTCCGTCTGAAACGGCGCAGTCTAACACGTCGCCGCTTCTGGAGATTCCCTGACCGTACATTATGTCGAACTCCGCCTGCTTAAACGGTGGAGCTACCTTATTCTTAACAATCTTAACCTTGGTGTGGTTTCCGATTATCTGATCTCCGTTCTTAATAGACTCCATCTTACGCACGTCGAGTCTCATGGTGGCGTAGAACTTAAGGGCGCGTCCGCCTGCCGTAGTCTCCGGATTTCCGAACATGACGCCTATCTTCTCTCTCAGCTGATTGATGAAGATTACGCACGTCTTGGACTTATTCACCGTACCCGTAAGCTTTCTGAGGGCCTGTGACATAAGTCTTGCCTGAAGACCCACGTGGGAATCACCCATTTCTCCCATTATTTCGGCCTTAGGAACGAGAGCCGCAACCGAGTCTATTACGATTACGTCAAGAGCTCCCGACCTCGCCAGCATGTCGCAGATCTCAAGAGCCTGCTCTCCCGTATCCGGCTGGGATACCACCAGTTCATCCATCTTAACACCAAGATTCCTGGCGTAAACCGGGTCAAGAGCATGCTCTGCGTCTATAAACGCGGCCTTTCCGCCCTTCTTCTGAGCTTCCGCAACCACGTGCAGTGTAAGGGTGGTCTTACCGGACGATTCAGGTCCGTATATCTCTATTATCCTTCCCTTCGGAAGTCCTCCCACTCCCGTGGCAATGTCCAGGCTGATGGATCCGGTGGAAATCACGTCCACATTTCCGAATCCGGTGCTGCCGTCCATCTTCATTATGGCGCCCTGTCCGAACTGTCTCTGTATCTGCTTCAGCGCCTCCTCCAGCGCTCTTTCTCTTCCGTCGTTATCTGCAGGAACTCCGCCTGCCAGCTTATCCTTTGCCATTATTACCTCCAAAAGTGAACATCTGTTCTTTTTAATGATACTCTATCCTGCCCTTTAAATCAAGTATTTTATATCGAATCAATCTAAAATAATTATATCCGCGAAAGCCTTTACATAGCAAGTCTTAAATCGGACATTCAGCGACATATATATAACATAAAATCCCCGACAATTCCGGCACAATTCGGCTACGTGCCGGCGAATACAGCCTTCCGGAACACTATCCTATGGTTTTATTTATAAGGTCGAACATGTGAAGCACCGCCGCGTTTCTGTTTGCCTGCCTGTCGGATTTTCCCGTGTTGAGAACGCGCACATCTTCCCGTCCGTCGAAGGATACGGCTATATATATGAGACCTGCCGGCTTTTCTCCCATAGCATCAGGTCCCGCAACTCCCGTTACCGAAATGCACAGCCGGCTTCCCGTTTTTTCCTTCAGACCGCGAACCATCTCAAGGGCGACTTCCCGGCTTTCCGCCGTGTACTCTTGAAGGGTTTCTCTCCTGACGGAAAGTTCTTCAATCTTCGCTCTTTCAGTATATGTGACAAGTCCTCTGTCAAAGACTGCGGAAATTCCCGGAACGCTTACGAGCTTTTCGGCGAACATTCCTCCCGTACACGATTCGCAGGCGGAAACGGTGATGTTTCTTTCGATAAGCTTTTTTCCCACCACCTGATGAAGATCCTCGTCGTCATAGCTGTATATGTACTCTCCGACGATTTCCGAAACCTTTTCCGCCATAGCGTCCACGGCAGCCTTTGCCTCCTCCAGTGTACGCCGCTTTGATGCTATTCTCAGGCTGCACTCTCCTTCTTTTGCGTAGGTTGCAAGGGTAGGATCCGTCTGAGCGTCTATAAGGGGCAGAAGCACCGTTTCAAGCTTTGACTCGCCTATTCCGAACGTCCTTAACAGCCTGTAATAAATCACGGAGTCGCTGAGGCTGAGAAGATAAGGTCTCACTCTTCTCTCCCACATTCTCGTCATCTCCCGTGGCGGTCCCGGCAT
>CALXBQ010000040.1 GCA_944386595.1 uncultured Clostridia bacterium | reverse complement strand
GTCAAATAGACGACAAAGTAGAAATTAAGCTGCATGAGATAGCAAGGACGCAATATCTGCAGGCAGCTTAATGATAGAGATTAATATTTACCTGATAATGATTTTACACACAAATTTGGACTTGACTACGGAGGTGGACGTTTCCTGTTGGTTGGAGGTGGACGTTTCCTGTTTTGAAAAATATAGCGAAAAAGGATAACGAATTTCAACCTTTTTGGTACCGGATATTCGATTCAGGTATAAAAAGCGCAGAAAATCAAAGGCGTTTTTATACCTGTTTTGCTTTTTTGTGAGGAATAGGTATAAATTCGTTATCCTATTTTTTTATTTTGATGAAAAAAGGATAATACCCGATTTGTCACGTGTCACCCTGCCGAATGCTCGCCGCCCCACGGCGTCGAAATCTGCCTGCCCCCGCCTGCCCTTGCCCGCCAGCTCTCTGTACCGCCCTGCTGCGCGGCAGCGGCAGCCTGTTCATCGCCCCGCCGGCATCGTGTACTAATGTAAGTACACTGTATACTTGACGAAAGTGCGAGTATTTTTGTTGATATTGGGGTATAATTCGGGTAAAATAGGTGCAATATTTTGATTTTACCTAAACCTGAAAATAATTATGTAAAATCAGAATTGCACCAGATTGTGAAAAAATTATCGGCGGTAGACGGGGAGGTGACGGAATATGTTTGCAAAAGAGCTGAATCTGGTGAAGGAGGCGGAGGCGAAGGCCGACGCAACTTTGAAGAAGGCCAGATCAGACGCCAGAGAAATGCTTGAGAAGGCCGAAAATGATGCCGCCCGCCTTGGGGAGAAATCCGAAGAAGAGGCAGAGAGTATATATAAGACTCTCATCGCAAAAGGAGAGGAAGAGGCGAAGAAGGAGTACGACGCCGCTATGGCGGAGGCCAAGAGGCAGCAGTCGGTCATAGCCCAGCGGGCCGAGCCTAACTTTCCGGAAGCGGTGGCGTACGTGACAGAAAGGATAGTGAACACAAGTGTCGATAGTTAAGATGGAGAAGCTCTCGGTCATCGGCATGGACAGTGTGAAAAACAGTCTTCTGGCAGAGCTCATGGACATGGAAAGCGTACAGCTTAGAAGTCCGTCCGAGTTTGCGCCAAAGGAGGCGGAAGGAGCGGAGGAGGGCTCCGGTCAGCGAACGGAGAAAATCGCGGAGCTTGAATCGAAAATAAACGATGCGGAGCTTGCCCTTACGGTGCTGGGAAAATACTCCGGCGCCAAGTCTCCTCTTTTTGCTACCAGGAGAATACTTCACCGGGACGACCTTGCGCAGGTAATGGAGGAGCGGCGCAAGATAGAGGGCGACGTAAATACCGTTCTCGGAATCAACCTGATGCTTCACAGACTGAGAGAAAAGAAAAACAAGAGAATGACGGAACTTTCGGCGGTCCGGCCGTGGATGAACTACGACCTGCCTCTGGAGCTTGAGGGAACGAAAATGTGCGACATAACCCTCGGGGTGCTGCCTTCGGCGGTGGATATGAGCGCCTTGACGGAGGAGGTTCTGAAAAAGAGCGAACGGGCCGACCTGAAAGAGGTGAACAGGGACAAGGACCTCATATACGTGGCGATGCTCACTTTGAAGGGTGAGACGGAAGGAGCCCTGGAAGTCCTGAGACAGTCGGGCTTTATGGAGTCAAAGTTCAAAGGCCTTCACGGAAAGCCGGACGAGTGCGAGAAGTTCCTGGAAAAGTCCATAGAAAAGCTGGACGAAGGCATATCAAAGGCTGAAAAGGACATCGCCGCAAAATACGGCTACAGGGAAGGCATAGAATGTCTTCACGACCAGCTGGTAATTGAAAGGGACAGGGAAAAGGCGAGAGAAAATCTCCTCAGCACTAGACGGACCTTCAGCCTTGAAGGATGGATTCCGGAGGTATGTATAAAGAAGGCCGTGCGTGTTCTCACAAAATACGGCTGCTGGTTCGAATTTAACGACCCGGAGGAGGGCGAGGAGCCGCCTGTGGTTCTGAAAAACCGCTCCATGGCCTACCCGTTCGAATCCATTACGGAGATGTACTCCCTTCCGGCGTACGGAACGGTGGACCCGACCGGCATCATGGCGCCGTTTTACGCGGTGTTCTTTGGAATGATGCTTTCGGACGCGGGCTACGGCATAATCCTGACCCTGGCCACATACATAATCCTTAAGAAGTTCAATCTTGAGGGCATGACCTACAGAATGATGAAGATGTTCTTCTACTGCGGAATATCCACGGTGTTCTGGGGAGCCATGTTCGGAGGTTGGTTCGGCGACTTTGTGACGGTGGCCTCAAGGACATTCCTGGGAAAGGAGATAACCATAGATCCCGTGTGGTTCAATCCCCTGGACGATCCGATAACCCTGCTCATCTTCTCAATAGCCCTTGGAATAGTTCACCTTTTCATAGGCATGGGAATACAGGCATCGGAGCTCATAAAGTCCGGCCATAAGTGGGATGCGGTCTTTGACATATTCTCGTGGTACATGGTCATAACAGGACTTGTTATGTGGATGGGCGGAAGCCAGGTAAGCCAGGCTCTCGTAAAGCCGGGAATGTACGTAACCATAGCGGGAGCTGCGATTCTCCTTCTCACCGGAGGAAGAAAGAAGAAGGGAATCGGAAAGATAACCGGAGGCCTGGGAGCCCTGTACAACGTGACAAGCTACGCGTCGGATATTCTGTCCTACTCGAGACTTCTGGCTCTGGGACTTGCCACGGGAGTTATAGCCCAGGTTGTAAACACGGTGGGAACTCTCGCAGGAGGAGGCGTCAAAGGCGCAATCATAATGGTTCTTGCCTTCTTTATCGGACACACCTTTAATCTTGCGATAAACGCTCTGGGTGCGTTCGTACACACAAGCAGACTTCAGTACATAGAGTTCTTCGGCAAATTCTACGAGGACGGCGGAGAGGAATTCACCCCTCTTCGCAGAAACACTAAATATATAAAACTCAGTGATGACACAGACGGAGGTGTAAGAAAATGATATCAGGAACAGCATTGGCATTATTCGGAGCGGCGGCAGCGTCTCTCGCAGGCGTTGGAAGCGCCATGGGAGTAGGTATTGCAGGTCAGGCTGCGGCAGGAGTCGTAGCGGAGGATCCTAAGAAATACGGAAAGACCCTCATTCTTCAGGCGCTTCCCGGAACACAGGGAATATACGGACTCATCGTCGCATTCCTCATCTTCATGAAGATAGGAATGTTCGGAGGAGGCGGAATGCTCGAGCTTACCGTAACGGAAGGACTTTACATCTTCGCGTCGGGCCTTCCTATCTGCATCGTGGGAATCTGGTCGGCTATAGCTCAGGGCAAGGCTGCAGCGGCAGGCATCATGCTCCTCGGAAAGCGCCCGGATCAGATGGCAAAGGGTATAATCTATGCGGCAATGGTAGAGACATACGCCATATTTGCCCTTCTGGTATCCCTTCTCATGCTTCTGTTCTCGGGAATTTAGACGGAAGCCCGATCCGAAAAAAGGATGTGAGTCATATGGCAATAGACAACATTACTTCTAAAATAATATATGACGCCGAAAGGGAAGCCGTTTTAATCTCTCAGGAGGCTGCCGCAAGGCGGGAGGAAATTCTCGCGCTGGCGAGAAAGGAAGCCGAAGAAAAGCGCGAGGCCATGAGAGCAGACGGTGAAGCCGAAAGAGCCGCTATGGTGGAGAGAAACGTTTCCGTCGCAAAGATAGACGCAGGTAAGCTCATTTTGGAGGAAAAGCAGATTCTCATAGAGCGGTGCCTTGCCGAGGCGGTTAAAAAGATTGCCAGCCTGGACGGGGACGTATACCTTAAATTCCTCGCAGACACGGCGAAAACTCTGGCTCCCGAAGGCGGCGAGCTCATCTTAAGCGAAAGAGACAGAGAAAAGTACGGCGAAAAGCTGGAAAAGCTTCTGGAAGAAAGCGACGGCGGAAAGTATGCTCTTTCGGAGGAGACGAGGAAGATAAAGGCCGGCGTTATAGTAAAACGCGGAAGCGTCTACGTGAACGGAAGCGTCGAAGCGAGAATAGACGCTATGAGAAGCGAGCTGGTGCCGGAGGTTGCGGCAAGGCTGTTTAAGTAAGGAGAGAAAAAATGGCAAAGAGAAAGACAGACGAATACATCTTTGCGGACGCCTTCATAGGCTGCTTCTCCCGAAATCTCATGACCAGAAAGGACCTTTCCCGGGTTATCGCAAGCAGAGACCTTGATGCGGCCGACGTAATCCTGAAGGAGTACGGTTACGGCGATTCTCAGGATCTGAAAAACGGCGACGTTGAGGCCTTCATAAGAAGAGAACAGAATAACCTCTTTGACCTCATATATAACACTCTGCCCGAGAGGAAGGAGCTGGCGTTCATGCTTTTTCCTTTCGACTACCACAACATCAAAGTCTGCCTGAAGGCCGAAATCCTGGGCGTGACCCCGGACGACAACTATCTCATTTCGTCGGGAGATACGGACATGATGAAGACGGTGGTAATGGTGAAGGAGAGAAACTACGATTTTATGCCGCCCTTGATGAAGGACGCCATAAAGGAGGCCACCGACCTCTACGGCAGGAGCGGCGATCCTCAGGATATCGACATAGTCCTGGACAAAGCCTGCTACAGGCAGATGCTGGAGGCTGCGGAGGAGACGGACGAGGAGTTTCTCGTGACTATGGTGAAGACAAAGATAGACACCCTGAATCTTAAAGCCTTTGCAAGACTTAAAAGGCTGAAAAAGCCGTGGGCATTTCTTCAGAGGGTGTTCATAGACGGAGGCTTTATACCGTGGAACCTGTTTATGACAGGATACGAGGAGAGTCTGACCCAGCTGGCGGATAAGTTTGCCCCTTACGGTTACGGCGATGTAATGGCAGAAGGCGGAAAGCTCCTTTCGGAGACGGGACAGTTCTGGCTCTTCGAGAAGCTCTGCGACGACAGACTTATGGCGGAAAACAGAAAGGCCAAATATGAGCTTTTTGGGATAAACCCCATAGCCGGATACTGGTACGGCAAAGAGCTTGAGATAGATAACCTGAGACTGATCCTTACCGGAAAGCTTCTGGACGCGCCGGCGGAGGCCATAGAGGAAAGGGTGAGAGAGCCTTATGTATAAGACGGGAATAATTGGCGACAGAGAATCGGTAGTAGGCTTCAGAGCCGTAGGAATAGATGCCATTCCGGCCAGAACCGGTGAGGAGGCCGCAAAGGCCGTAAGGTACATGGCGGAAAGCGGATACGGAATAATCTACATTACCGAGGAGCTGGCCGCGGAGATAGAGGAAGAAATAGACAGATACAAGGATGAAATGCTTCCGGCGGTAATAGCCCTGCCGGGCAGAAAAGGGCCGACCGGCGACGGAATGAGAAACGTCAGCAAGGCGGTGGAGAGAGCCGTAGGAGCGGACATCCTGTTTGGAGGTGGAAAATAGATGAGTGTCGGAAAGATAGTAAAGGTATCCGGTCCGCTGGTAGTTGCCTCGGGCATGGAAGACGCCGACATGTTCGACGTTGTCAGAGTAGGAGACCTGGGACTTATCGGCGAGATAATAGAGATGAGGGGCGACATGGCCTCCATTCAGGTTTACGAGGAGACTGCGGGAATAGGACCGGGAGCGCCGGTGGAATCGACGGGAGCGCCTCTTTCAGTGGAGCTGGGACCGGGACTCATAGAGACCATGTACGACGGAATTCAGCGTCCCCTGGTCGCCATGATGGAAAAATCGGGGCCTAACATCACCAGAGGCATAAAGGTTCCCGCCCTCGACAGAGAGAAGAAGTGGACTTTTGTTCCTTCCGCAAAGCCGGGAGATAAGGTGGAGGCGGGCGATATAATAGGAACCGTTCAGGAGACTCCCGTTGTGGAGCAGAGAATCATGGTTCCGGCCGGAATCCACGGCGTAGTGGAATCCATAGAGACCGGTTCCTTTACGGTGGAGGAGACCGTCTGCAGGGTCAGAACCTACGAGGGAGAGATAAAGGATCTCACGCTCATGCAGAAGTGGCCGGTAAGACGGGGAAGACCGTATAAGGAAAAGCTGGTTCCGGAGATGCCTCTCATGACGGGACAGCGGGTAATAGATACCATGTTTCCTATAGCCAAAGGCGGCGTTGCCGCAGTTCCGGGACCTTTCGGATCGGGCAAAACCGTCGTACAGCATCAGCTTGCAAAGTGGGCCGACGCGGACATCGTTGTCTACATCGGATGCGGCGAGCGAGGAAACGAGATGACAGACGTACTTATGGAGTTTCCTGAGCTTAAGGACCCGAGGAGCGGAGAATCCCTCATGAAGAGGACGGTTCTCATAGCCAACACCTCCGACATGCCGGTAGCTGCCCGTGAAGCATCCATATACACAGGAATAACCATAGCCGAATACTTCAGAGACATGGGATATTCCGTAGCCCTCATGGCAGACTCCACCTCAAGATGGGCAGAGGCCTTAAGAGAGATGTCCGGCCGTCTCGAGGAGATGCCGGGCGAGGAAGGATATCCGGCATACCTGGCTTCGAGACTTGCTCAGTTCTACGAGAGAGCGGGAAGAGTTGTAACGCTGGGCAAAGACAGAAGAATCGGAGCCCTTTCAGCAATAGGGGCCGTATCCCCTCCGGGAGGAGACACCTCGGAGCCTGTATCACAGGCCACCCTTCGTATAGTAAAGGTGTTCTGGTGTCTGAGCTCGTCCCTTGCCTACGAGAGACACTTCCCTGCCATCGACTGGCTTCAGAGCTATTCCCTTTACGTGGACAGGCTGACAAAGTGGTATGAGGAGAACGTGAGCAAGGAGTTCCCTGTTCTCAGAGGAACTGCTTTAAGACTTCTGCAGGAGGAATCGGAGCTTAAGGAAATCGTTCAGCTGGTGGGAGCCGACGCTCTGTCATTCGAAGACAGAGTGAAGCTGGAGGCGTGCAGGTCCATAAGAGAGGACTACCTTCACCAGAACGCGTTCCACGAAATAGATACGTACTCGTCCATGAACAAGCAGTATAAGCTTTTGAAGCTTATCATCGCATTCTTTGAACAGTCTACAGAGGCCGTAAAGAAGGGCGCGGACTTTAACAAAATAGCCGCCATGGACGTGAGAGAAAAAATAGGCCGTTTCAAATACATCGAGGAGTCGAAGATAGACGAAAGCTTCGATGAGATCATGGCCGAGCTTAAGGAAGAAGCGGAAAATTTAACGTCAGGGGAGGCGAGAGACGATGATTAAAGAATATAAGACCATATCTGAAGTTGCCGGCCCGCTGATGCTGGTAAAGGACGTTGAAGGAGCCACTTACGACGAGCTGGGTGAAATAACCCTTCCGTCGGGAGAAAAGAGACTCTGCAAGGTTCTCGAGATCAACGGAAAGGACGTGCTGGTACAGCTCTTTGACAGCGCCGCAGGCATAAACCTTAAGGACAGCGCCGTAAGCTTCTCCGGACACGGAATGCAGCTTGCCGTTTCCCCTGAAATCCTGGGAAGGGTTTTTGACGGAATGGGAAGGCCTGCCGACGGAGGACCTGAGATCATCGCGGAAAAGCGCCTTGACATAAACGGACTTCCGATGAACCCGGCGGCCAGAGACTACCCGGCGGAGTTTATCCAGACGGGCGTGTCCGCCATCGACGGACTGAATACTCTGGTAAGAGGACAGAAGCTTCCTATATTCTCCGCATCGGGACTTCCGCACTCCGAGCTTGCCGCTCAGATAGCGAGACAGTCAAAGGTTCTCGACGGCGAGAGCAACTTCGCGGTAGTATTTGCGGCCATAGGCATCACCTACGAAGAAGCGGACTTCTTCGCATCGGACTTCAGAAGAACCGGAGCAATAGACAGAACCGTAATGTTCATGAACCTGGCCAATGACCCTGCGGTAGAGCGTATCGCAACGCCGCGAATGGCCCTTACGGCGGCCGAATATCTGGCCTTTGACCTGGGCATGCACGTTCTCGTAATAATGACCGACATTACAAACTACGCCGAGGCTTTGAGAGAGGTTTCGGCGGCAAGAAAGGAAGTTCCGGGAAGAAGAGGATACCCGGGCTACCTCTATACGGACCTTGCCACCATGTACGAGAGAGCGGGAAGGAAAAAGGGCTACGAAGGCTCCATAACCATGATCCCTATTCTGACCATGCCGGAGGACGACAAGACCCATCCGATTCCGGACCTTACCGGATACATTACGGAGGGACAGATTATCCTTTCCAGAGAGCTCTTCAGAAAGGGAATAAAGCCGCCTATCGACGTAATGCCGTCCCTTTCCCGTCTTAAGGATAAGGGAATCGGAAAAGGAAAGACGAGAGAGGATCACGCCGACACCATGAACCAGCTCTTTGCCGCGTACGCAAAGGGCAAGGAGAGTCTGGAGCTCATGACAATTCTCGGTGAAGCGGCTCTTTCGGAGACCGACCTCATATACGCTCAGTTCAGCCGTGAATTCGAGGAAAAGTACGTTTCCCAGGGGTACACCACCGACAGGACCATAGAGGAGACCCTGGATACGGGCTGGGAGCTCTTAAGACTTCTGCCGAAGGGCGAGCTGAAGAGAATCCGCGACGAGTATCTGGACAAGTATTACGACCGGGCAGGTGATCAGTAGTGGAGAGGATGAATGTAAATCCGACCAGGATGATGCTCACACAGCTGAAGCGCCGCCTGGCCACCGCCACGAGAGGCCACAAGCTTCTCAAGGATAAGCGGGACGAGCTGATGAAGAACTTCCTGGAGCTGGCCAGAGAAAACGGACGGCTGAGAAAGGAAGTGGAAGGAGAGCTGGGAGCCGTGTACGCTAACTTCTCCGTAGCCGCAGCCATAATAAGCAACGAGGCCATGGAGGAAGCCCTCATGATTCCGAAGCAGGGCGTGGAGCTTCAGGTGAGCCGGCGCAATATAATGAGCGTCGACGTTCCCGAATTTTCCTTTAAGACAAAGGCTGAAAACCCGGCTGATATCTTTCCTTACGGCTTTGCCAGAACGTCGGGAGAACTGGATAACGCCATCGTAGCGCTGTCCGACCTCTTTCCGAAGCTTCTGGAGCTTGCCGCAAAGGAGAAGCAGGTTCAGCTTCTGGCAGCGGAGCTGGAAAAGACCCGCCGCCGCGTAAACGCTCTGGAATACGTCATGATTCCGAGGCTTCAGGTCACCATAAGATACATAACCATGAAGCTTGACGAAAACGAGCGCGGCAGCCAGACACGCCTTATGAAGGTAAAGGATATGATGCTGGCCGAAAGCATCGCCGAAAAGCGTGCAAAGGATGAAGCGGCCATGAAGGAAGCCGCCGGACAGGCGTAGGTACAGTATAAAACAATCCCCTTGTTTACGTTCATGCGTTCAAGGGGATTATCTTTCCTTATGCGGCTTTTTTATCCTGCATTCATCTGGCTTCACTTCCGAGCGCGCGGCGCACCGGGTACATGTCGGGCAAAAATTGATTAAGAAAACTATTCTATGAATATCTCCTGTTTTGAAAGAACGGACTTGTCGGCGTCGACGTCAGAATTGATGAGGGTGATGCTGTTTTTGCACGCCTTCTGCACGGACTGAAATTCGTCCGCGCTCTTATAATCCTCGACTATTCGGGCCTTGAAATCATTCCAGTATTCGTTAAATGATTCCCGTGTGTCAAACTCGGGATGATTTTCCTGCTCGGCTTCGTATATGCGGTCGCGGAGCAGCTGCAATTTATAAGTGTAGAAATTATCGAAAGCCACCTCCTCGAGAGTAGTGCCGTTCGCGCTGCACGCGGCTTGTAATTCTTCATAGTTATCTGCATCGGGATAATCTGACAATATGGAATTTATATAGCTTTTTACTTCGTCATCGGTTACGGTAAAACCGTGTTCTCTGCCATACCAGGTGAACGCTTTGCCTTCGTAATACATATCGGATGCCGTTTCAGCGGCGCGGTCAGGAGAATATCCGAGGACCTCAGTGTAAACCTTCATGGTTTTATACAGATACGGATACGGTGATTCGTTTTTTGAAATGCTCTGAAGTGCATCTTCAATCCGGGAACCTTCTACGGATATGGCATAGTATTTTTCGTAGTCTATGTCCGATGTTTCGCCGGGCCCGGTCTCATCAGAAGAGGGAATGTTTTCACCTGAGGAGCCCGCAAAATACGCTATGAGCAGGATTAAAACTGCCGCAGCGCATACAAAAACAATGAATCCTGTTTTAAATCTTTTCATCTCATCACCTAACCTAACTTTTGAAGATTTATATGTAGCATTGAACAGCTTCTTAAGTTGTATGATATCCTCGCAAATGGTTAAAGTCAAGAAACCGTTAAAGAAAAAGAGCTTTCGATTCGCTAATGTATAAAAAATGATATATATATATATATCGCATCAACGTATAATATAGATACCAGCGGGAGGGAGTTGATATTATGGCTGGAAACACAACGAACATCAGCATCCGCATGGACGCGGATTTGAAGGCACAGGCCGATGCTCTTTTCAACGAGTTGGGCATGAACATGACCACGGCGTTCAACATTTTCGTGCGACAGTCGCTCCGAAAGGGCGGCATCCCCTTTGAGGTGCGGTTGGAACAGCCTAACAAGGAGACCATCGCCGCCATGTTGGAGGCGGAAAGGATCGCAAAGGACCCGTCCGTGAAAGGTTACAACGATCTTGACGAGCTGTTTGCGGAGCTGAAGAAATGAGAAGAACGAAGCACACCGTCAAATATACGACCGCTTTCAAAAGGACTTCAAGAAGGCTATTAAACGCGGTCTGAATATCGAACTGCTGGAACAGGTCGTGGAACTGCTTTCGATGGGAAAGCCGCTGCCGGAGAGGAACCGCGACCACGATCTTTCCGGCGATTGGGTGGGGCATCGGGAATGCCACATCCAACCGGACTGGCTGCTCATCTACCGCATCGAGAATGACGTATTGGTGCTGACGCTGGCCCGTACCGGGACTTACAGTGATCTGTTCGGAAAATGAAGGTTCTTTCTCAATTCTTAAGATTCCTTAAAGATAAGGTTAAGAATTCTTAACAATCCCCACAAGGGGATTATTTTGTGGTATAAGTAGAAGCACAGAAGGGAGAAAAGAGATGTTTATCATAGAGAAAATTGAAGCCGCGGCTGCGGCAGGGAAGCTGCAGCCGGCGGTAATTTCAGGGGAGAAGGAACTGACGTACGGGGAGCTTTGGGAGAAATCCGATGCGCTGAGCGTGTATCTGGAAGAGGTTCTGGGGGAGGACAAGACGCCGCTGGTGGTATACGGACACAAGGATCCGATGATGCTGGTATGTTTTCTGGCATGTGTGAAGTCGGGAAGAGCATACTGTCCGGTGGATATGTCCATGCCGGCGGAAAGGGTAAGGGATATTGCGGAAACGGTAGGAAACAGGCTTGTCCTCGGGGTGGAAAAGCCTGAAAACCTTCCCGAAGGGATGCAGGTTTTGAGCCGGGAGGATATGGAGAAGGCCATAAACGCTAGATTGGGAGAGAGATTTCCTGAATCGAAGTGGGTAAAGCCCGACGACACCTTTTACATCATATTCACGTCGGGAAGCACGGGAAAGCCTAAGGGGGTGCAGATTTCTGCCCAGGCTCTCACCAGGTTTACCGACTGGTCAGAGACGCTGGGAGGAAGTCCGGAGGAGAAGAGAAATGCCGTATTTTTGAATCAGGCTCCCTTTTCCTTCGATCTTTCGGTAATGGACGTGTACACGGCCCTTACGACGGGAGCGACCCTTTTCTGTCTGGACAAGGAGACCGTAAAGGATATGGCAAAGCTTACGGAGGCCCTGGGCAGGGGAAACATAAACTACTGGGTGTCCACGCCGTCCTTTGCGGACATGTGCCTTTCCGACAAAGCCTTTAACGACAAGCTTATTTCTGATCTGAAAGCCTTTCTGTTCTGCGGAGAGAAGCTGACCAAGACTACAGCGGCCAGGTTGATGGAGCGATTCCCGAAGGCGCGCATAGTCAACACCTACGGACCTACGGAAAGCACCGTAGCCGTTACGGGAACGGAGATTACGAAAGAGATGCTCGAGGCGGAGGGAGAGCTTCCCATAGGATACGCCAAAGCCGGAACGGAGATAGAAATCGACGGTGAGAGCGGAGAGATCGTAATCGTAGGCGATACGGTGAGCAAGGGGTATTACAAGGATTCCGAGAGAACGGTAAAGGCTTTCGGCAGAAAGGCCGACGGAAGGCTGTATTACAGAACGGGGGATCAGGGTTACCTGAAGGACGGAATGCTCTATTACCACGGCAGGCTCGACCTGCAGGTAAAACTCCACGGATACAGAATTGAGCTGGGGGATATAGAGTGCAACATAGGAAATATATGCGGAATAAGCGCCGCCGCAGTGATTCCGAAGTATCAGGATGGAAAAGTAAAGCATCTCACGGCTTTTGTGGTGAGAGAGGATAAAGAGGAATTCAGGGAGGATACGGGAGCGCGGCTTGCGGCTTCGAGGGAGATAAAGGCGAAGCTTAAAGAGACCCTTCCGGAGTACATGGTGCCTAAGCGAATAGTCTTTACGGACGGACTTCCGATGACGGGAAACGGTAAAACCGACAGAAGAAAGCTGGAGGCGCTGGTATAATGACGTTATTCGGAGATTTTTACTTTTTCATCTGGGCGGCGCTCCTTCTCATTCCGGCGGTGATTCTCGGACTTGCCGAAAAACCCATAAAGTACTACGGCGCGCTGGTTACGGCCGTATTCATATACATGGCTATGAGTTCGAGCCCGCAGGCCATAGTGAATCTCGTCATATACTGCCTGTATCAGCTGATACTCGTAAACGCCTATATTGTCGTAAACAGAAGAAAACCCAGAAACGGATTATTGTACTGGCTGTTCATAGTTCTTTCCATACTGCCCCTGGGGGTATGGAAGGTTTCAGCCTTTGTCACGGGCCACGGCATATTCGCATTCTTAGGCCTTTCGTATCTGACCTTCAAGTCGGTTCAGGTAATAATAGAGATTTACGACGGCCTCATAGAGGAGATAAAGCCCTTTGATTTCCTGTACTTTCTCACATTTTTCCCTTGTCTGTCGTCAGGACCTATAGACAGGAGCAGACGGTTCTCGGGGGATCTGAACGGCAGGCTTTCAAGAGCGGAATACATAGACCTTCTGGGAAACGGTCTTTTCAAAATCGTTCTGGGAATGGTGTATAAATTCGCCCTTGCGGCAGGCTTCTATCAGGCCATAACGTGGCTGGGAAGCGGAAGTCACATGATAAATCAGGTGATTTACATGTATTCATACGGACTGTACCTGTTCTTCGACTTTGCGGGATACAGCCTGATGGCGGTGGGAACGAGCTACATTCTGGGAATAAAGAGCCCGGACAATTTCAACAAGCCGTTCATTGCTACCGATATGAAGGATTTCTGGGACAGATGGCACATGAGCCTTTCCTACTGGTTCAGGGATTTCATCTTTTCCAGATTCATGATGAAGGCCATAAAAGGTAAGTGGTTTAAGAACAAGCTTACGGGAGCGTCAATCGGTTTCATCATAAACATGGGCGTCATGGGCGTGTGGCACGGCCTTGACATATACTATATAATTTACGGACTTTATCACGGCGTTCTGCTGGCGATTACGGAAATCTATCAGAAGAAGTCGAAGTTCCACAAGAAGCATAAGAAGGAACGCTGGTACAAATTTATAAGCTGGGGCATTACGTTTAATCTGGCAATGTTCGGATTCTTCATCTTCTCGGGAAGATTTACCCAGCTCTTAGGGCTTAACGGATAAGGATTATTTCAGGAGGAAACGGAAAATGGAAGAAAAAATACTGGATATGCTGGAGGAGCTCTGCGGAGACAGCATCGTAAGAGAAGATACTGACATCAATCTGCTGGAGGAGGATCTCATCGATTCTCTGGACTACACGGAGCTTTTGGTTTCCATAGAGGAGGAGTTCGGAATCGTCATGTCGCCGTCCGAGTTCACAAGGGATCAGATGGATACTCCGGCGAAGATTATCGCTCAGGTCAAGGCGAGGATGAATTAGCCATGAAGAAGCTTGCAGCCTTTGGTACGGCGCTGATACTCTTCATAATATCGGTAATCATTCTTCACTTCACCGTGGCGGGAAGAGTCACGGTCGAGGCAGGAGGCTTCGGTACGTGGATAAATACATATAAAGATATGTCGTATAAGGCGGTAGCCGAGAATATAGGTGAGGATACGGTCATGTATCTGGGTTCCTCGGAGTTTCAGCACGGCGAGGACACCCCCTATCATCCGACGGAGATTTTCCGCTCCATGAAGATGGACGTCATGTGCATCGGGGCGGCGTATAACCAGTGCCTGTCTCACGCGATTACCATGGGAGCCCTGGGGCCTGAGCTTACGACAAAGAAAGCTGTTCTCATACTTTCTCCGGCGTGGTTTAACGGGCCTGGCGTGGAGAAGGACGCTTACGGGGTCAGATTTTCTGAGAGCATGTATATGGCAATGCTGGAAAATCCCAATCTGTCAGACGACGTGAAGAGGAAGATTGCGGCAAGATCCGAGGATCTGCTTTCTAACAGCCCGGCGCTTCAGGAGAACGTGAAGAGATACGACAAAATATTCCTGGGAAACGGCGGCAACGCCGCAGACAGGACGTATTTCAACATGAAGAAGGCTTTCCTGGGCGAGCGCGAAGCGATAAACGTAAAGACTGCGTGGAAGACCACGGAGGAGAAAAAGTACAAGAAGTTCATGGAGACGGCAAAGTCAGGAATGCCGGACTGGAACGGATTGAAGAAGCAGTCGGACGAGGAGTTCAAGAAGCTGTCGGAGGGAAACTCCTTCCACATGGATAACAGGCTGTATAAGAAGAATATCGAGCCGTCGCTGAAAAAAGAAAAGAATTCAAGTACGGCAAGGAGATTCTGGAAGGATTCGCCCGAATACGGCGACCTTGAGATATTCCTGCAGGTGTGCAGGGAACAGAACATAGACGTGGAGCTCATACTTCTTCCGGTAAGCGGATGGTGGTATGATTACACGGGATTTACGGCGGATAAGAGAAAGACTCTGCCGGCGCAGATCAGGGAAGTGGCGGATAAATACGATACGCCGTTATACAGTTTTTTCGACAGGGATTACACCGAAGGGTGGCTGGAAGATGCGGTTCACCCGGCGGGGAAAGGATGGGTAGAGATCAATGAAGAGGCTTACAGGTTTTTTACAGAAGGCTAAGACTTTTATTACGGGAGAGTACGTTATGTATACGGGGCTGTTCTTTATTCTTATGGCAGGACTCTATGCATATATGATATACGCGGGCATGGCCTCTGCGCCAAAGTTTGCATACGCGGAGTTTTAAGCATCCTTCATAGAGAGAGCCGCTGACAGGGCGGCTCTTTACATGTCTATTCCTATATCGTTTTTAAGAAGCTGACCGAAGGTTATGGAGCTTTCGCCGAATTTTTCGCGAATGTCATCTATAGCCTTTTCTATTGAGTCGGTTTTCTCTGCGGCGGCGGAACCGGTTACGGAGCCCCCTGCCACGGAATTTCCGAAGAAGGAAAGCTGCTCGCCTTCTTCGCCGTCCGTCAGGTTTATGGCGGTTACGGTTATGAGTCGTATGGGGTCGGGAAAACGCCACGATGCGGAGATCAGCTCCATGGCCGCATTTTTGATGTCTGCGGCAAGGTGGGTAGGGGCGGCAAGCTGCTTCTGACGGGATATGCTCTTAAAGGAGGAGTCCTTGATGTCGACCTTTACGCCCCATGCTTTGAAGCCGTACTTTCGAAGTCTTCCGGCGACGGTGTCGGAAAGGGAGGTGACGGCCGTGAGGGCATCCTCAGTGGACCTTAGATCCCTGCTGAAGGTGATTCCGTTTCCCACTGACTTTATCTTTTCCCGCTCTCCGGAAAGAGCCACGGGACTGTCGTCAAGCCCCGCCGCGTATTTTCTCAGAAGAGGGCCCTGCTTTCCGAGGAGGGATTCCAGCCTGTCGTCCCGGGCGCGGGCCAGATCTCCTATGGTGTATATGTGGGAGGACTTCAGCTTCTGGGCCGTGGCAAAGCCTACGAAAAACATGTTTTCAACGGGCTGAGGCCACAGAATGTCCCTGTAGTTCTCCCTCGTGATTTCGGTTGTGGCGTCGGGCTTCCTGTACTCGCTGCCCATTTTGGCGAAGATTTTGTTATAGGATACTCCCGCGGACAGGGTGAGCCCCAGCTCCTTCTTCACGGTCTCCCTTATGGAGTCTGCGATTTCACGGCCGGTACCGAAAAGGCGGCGGCTTGCCGTAACATCGAGCCACGATTCGTCGATGGAAAAGGGTTCAACCATATCCGTATACCGGTAGTAGATTGAATTTATGAGCCTGCTGTACCTGCGGTATTTGTCGTGGTGAGGGCGCAGCAAAACAAGGCCGGGGCATTTGCGCCTGGCCTGACTTAAGGTTTCGGCGGTAACTATTCCGAAGGCTTTGGCCGGTTCGTTTTTGGCAAGTATTATTCCGTGCCTGCTTTCCGGGTCTCCGCAGACCGCCACCGGCCTGTCCTTAAGCTCGGGATGCTCTAAAAGCTCCACCGAAGCGAAAAAGCTGTTCATGTCGCAGTGAAGTATAACTCTGTCCATATTTTAGAGTATAGCCGAAACGGCCGGAGTATGCAAATATCAAATATCCCTCACAAAAGACCGGGAAAGTATGATATAATTAGCCCTGGGAAGTTACTTCTGATTCGGAGGGAAGAACATGAGCAGGATCATGGTGTGCGTAACCAAGCAGAAGACATGCCAGAGGCTTATCGACTACGGAAAGAGCCTGATGACGTCAGACGACGACACTATGCATATCATTCACGTTTCGGGAATCGATTATAATTTCCTTGGAGATTCCGAGGACGGCAGAGCGCTTGATTATCTCTACGAGAAGGCGAGAGAGGCAGGAGCTGATCTGCTGGTTTTAAAGTCCGACGACGTGCTGGAAACCCTTGCCGGCATAGTAAAGGACAATAAAATAGATAAGGTCGTGGTAGGCGCGTCTCACGAGGAGAAGGGCTTTGACGGCTTCAACGAAAATCTTAGAAACGCAATAAAGGACAACGCCGCTCTTTACGTTCTCGATTAGGGCGAAGGAGACAGGCGGGGGCGCAGAGCTTTTCGGCGCTCCGGGAGGTATAATTTGAGAATATTAAATATGATAATGGGAATCATTCTGACCATTTTAGGAGTGTTTTCCATTGCCAACGCAGGACTTACTTTTATTTCAATGGCCTTTCCTATCGGTGTGATTCTGACCGCCATAGGAATCACCGAGTGCATATCCTACAGGAGCCGTTACGACGACGAGGAGGACAGGCACTGGGTGCTCATAGACGGGCTTACGACTTTTATACTTGGAATCGTCGTTCTGACGGGACAGCTGGCCGCCGATATAGCGGTGCCGGTTGTATTCGGAATGTGGAGCATGATCGCCGGAATAAGGTATCTTGTGATCATCACTCACGTAGACATAAAGGAAGAAAAGAATCTGGACTTTTACTGGACGGCAATAGTGTCCGTATGCAACTTCGTAGTGGGTCTTTACACCTTCTTCAACGCATCTCTTTTCAACCTGTCGGTTCTGATGATGCTTGGAATCATCTTCGTAATACAGGGAATAAACGTTATTAAAGTAGGTTTTGATACCACGTACAAAAAGCCTGATCTGATAAAGACAAAGGAGGAGCTGGTTGCCGAGGCCGAGAAAAAGGCCGAGGAAGCAAGGGCGGAGGCGAAGATAGCCGTGAAGAAGGCCCGCCGCGCAAAGGCCGCAATCAGGGAAGTCGAAGAAATCAAGGTTACTTACGACATATTCAACGAGCCGGTGGTGCCGCCGGAGGAGCTTTTGAAAAAAGAATCCGTTGATGATGCGGCAGAGCAGACAGACGGCGAAAATAACGATGACAGATAAGTTGGTGACGGGATATGCCGGAAGGCGTATCCTGTTTTTCTGACGGACAAAGGGTGAAGCTGGTGAAAAGAATTTCGGATGAAAAGTGGGATATCCTCATAATAGGAGGAGGAGCCGCAGGTCTTGCCGCGGCGGCAGAAGCGGCGATGGCGGCGGAAAAATCGGATAGGAAGCCGAAAATAATCGTTCTTGAAAAGCGTCCCGGGACGGGGAGCAAAATATGCGCGTCGGGAAACGGCAGGTGCAATCTGAGCAACGCCGCCTGCCCCGACGTCCGCCGGACCCTGGAGTTTTTCGCCCGCGTAGGGGTTCTGACCAGGACCGACGATGAGGGAAGAATATATCCCTACTCCGAAGAAGCGGCGGACGTGGAGCGGGCTCTCAGAATGGCAGCCGAAAACAGGGGCGTTTCCATTTTTGGAAATACCGCGGTAACCGGACTGGAAAAAGGCGAAAGAGGTTTTACGGTCACGGCGGAGACCGTTCGGGACGGCAGGAAGGAGATCAGCTTCCTGTCTGCGGAAAGGGTTCTCATGGCCGCAGGCGGTAAATCGGCTCCAAAGTTTGGCACCACGGGAGACGGATACGTCCTTTCGAGGAAACTGGGACACAGGGTGCTGCCTTTGGCGCCGGTTCTCACGGCCATAGAGGTGAGGGAGGACGTCTCATCTCTTGCCGGAGTGAGGGAAAAGGCGAGAGCGGCCCTTTACCATGACGGCAGGTGCGTATTTTCGGAGGACGGGGAGGTTCAGTTTACGAAGGACAGCCTTTCCGGAATATGCATCTTCAACATGTCGAGATTTTTGAAGCCGGAGAAGGGTAAAAGGCTTGAGGAGGGATTCGGCCGCTACGAGATAGTCCTGGACTTCCTCCCCGATTTCACGGAAAGGCAGGCGAAGGACTTTCTGACGGAGCAGGGAAAGCGCGGCCTCTTCGGCGAGGCTGCTCTAAACTCGATTGTAAAGGAAAAGCTGGCAAAGGCCATAGCCGAACGAACTCTGTCGGGTGAGGAACCCGAGGTTCAGCTTAAGGCCATGAGGTTCGTTCCGAAAATGCCCAAGGGCTGGGAAACGGCTCAGGTTACGAGAGGCGGCGTGGACCTTTCGGAGGTGGACGTGGATACTATGGAATCGAAAATCGTTTCCGGGCTTTATTTTGCCGGGGAGGTTCTCGATTACGACGGACCGTGCGGGGGATATAACCTGAACCACGCATGGATTACGGGTATAAAGGCGGCGAAAGCCATGACGGGAGACCTGTTATGTACAGAATTCAGCAGATAAAGCTCAGGGCGGACGAGTCCGAGAGCCGGCTCAAGGATAAGATTCTTAAAAAGCTGGGGCGCAGGGACATCGTGATTACTGAGCTGCGCATAGTGAGAAAATCCATAGACGCAAGGAACAGGGACGACATATGCTGGGTTTACACCCTGGATTTTGAGACCGTATATAAAAAGAAGCCTAAAGAGCAGGCGAGGCTTAAGCGGGGCGGCAGGGGAGGCCTTGAAGTCCCGGAGGATGCTGCGTACCACGGAGCGGCGCCGGGCAGCGAAACGCTTTCGGAGCGGCCCGTAGTTGCGGGCTTCGGTCCCTGCGGAATGTTTGCCGCCCTCATACTTGCGGAGGCGGGCTACAGGCCCATAGTTATAGAAAGAGGAAAGGACGCCGACGCAAGAGCTGAGGACGTGGACAGATTCTGGGAGACAGGGGAGCTTGATCCGGAATCCAACGTTCAGTTCGGAGAAGGGGGCGCGGGAACCTTTTCCGACGGAAAGCTGACGACGGGAATAAAGGACGTGAGAATAAGAAAGGTTCTGGAGGAGCTTGTGGAGGCGGGAGCGCCGGAGGATATTCTCTATCTGGCGAAGCCTCACGTGGGTACCGACATTCTCCGCACCGTGGTAAAGAATATAAGGAAGAAAATAATATCCCTGGGAGGGGAGGTAAGGTTTCAGACAAAGCTTGTCGCTCTTTCGGTTTCGGAAGGCAGGCTTGCGGGCATAGAACTTGAAAAAACCGGCGGAAGCGGATCCGGGTCCGGGGAGAAGGCGGAGCCGGGGCAATCGCATGCTGCGGAATACCTGCCGGTATCCGAGCTGATTCTCGCCGTAGGCCACAGCGCCAGGGATACCTTTGAAATGCTACGAAGCGCAGGAATATCCATGAAGCAGAAGCCGTTTTCCGTAGGCGTCAGGATAGAACATTCTCAGGACGTCATCGATATGGCTCAGTACGGCAGACTGAGCAGAGGATACGCCGACCACTTCACGGCCGCGCCGGGACTTCCGCCTGCCGATTACAAGCTTTCGTGGCGGACGGAATCGGGAAGGGGAGTCTATACCTTCTGCATGTGTCCCGGCGGCAGGGTTGTCATGGCGGCCTCCGAAAAGGGAGGCGTGGTGACCAACGGAATGAGCGAAAGCCGCAGGGACAGCGGCGTCGCCAACAGCGCTCTGCTGGTGGACGTGCGTCCTGAGGACTTCGGCTCAGAGGACGTTCTCGCAGGTGTGGAGTTTCAGAGAAAGTGGGAGCGGGCCGCGTTCAGAAACGGAGGCGGAGCGGAAAACCGCGCGCCGAGGACGACGTGGAAGGAGTTCCGGGACGGCAGCGCAGGCGCAAAGGCCGTAACGGAATCGATTCCGGAGTTTGCGGCGGAGGCCATCAGGGAGGCCATGCCTCATCTTGGAAGGAAGCTTAAAGGCTTCGATGCGGACGAAGCCGTGCTGACCGCCGTCGAGAGCCGCAGCTCTTCTCCGGTCAGGATAGAGCGAGGCGAAGATATGGAAAGCTCCGTATCAGGTCTGCGGCCGTGCGGCGAGGGCGCTGGCTATGCCGGGGGCATAGTCAGCGCCGCCTGCGACGGAATAAAGGCTGCGGAGAAGATTATAGAAAGATACGGAAGGCCCGAATAAACTGCAGCCCGATAAGGTTTGATAAATGTAATTTTCCTGTTGACGGGCACCCAGTCACGCGATATAATGTCGTTGTAGCTAAATAAAGTTTTATGTTCCTTGAACCACTACATATTGTGCGCCGCACGATATTTTACAGGGGAGAGGCTAAGAGGGAAGCAGGTGAGAGTCCTGCGCGGTCCCGCCACTGTAATCGGTCTGCCGAAGCTCGCAGATATCCACTGGGAAACCGGGAAGGAAGAGCGAGGCTATAGACCGTAAGCCAGGAGACCTGCATAAGATGCTATTTGTATGAGCGGCGGTGAACCGCTCGTGCGAAACAGATACAGCAAATACGGGCTGTGGGGAATCCACAGCCCTTTTAAATTGTGGAAACAGCTTTTCATTCTTTTTCCGTAAAGAGCGGGCCTCGTCAGCCTGCTCTTTCCTTTATCTGGAACGCCTGGGACGTATGTATGAAGGTGTAGAATGAACGGACGTAAACGGACGGGATTACCCCGATTAAATTGGATTTAATTGGATTTATATCTAAAAACCCAATTAAATAATAGGAAATAAGGATGGATATGCCTGCCTCTTAAGAGGCAGGCGTGTTTTTTTGGATAAGGCGGGGGTAATTGAGAGCAGTCTGTATTGGCTAAATTTTCGCAAAAACGACCATATCCCGAAAGGGCGCTCGGGGATAAAAACGAGTTGATATTGTGCTTAATGTATATCGGCTATATGGCACGATTGTTGCTATTAGTATGTGCAACATCATTTTGATATTCAAAGTAATTATGTGAAATGGATGAATGCAGTTTGATGTTTAGGCTTTATTTCCGGAGCGGAGGAAGCTTAGAACGTTTCGGAGTGGAGTGAAAGGAGGAAGAAATGAAGAAAAAGTTATTTGCTAGTTTTTTGTGTGTTATCATGGTTCTGACATGTCTTGCGGGATGTGGCGGAGACGGTGGTGACTCGAGCAGCGAAGGAGATCTCAAGAAGATTGTCTACGCTAACGGAGGACAGCCTGAATCTCTCGAATACGTAGAGGGCAGCCGTTTTGCCAAGTACAGCGTTCTGAAATATAACATCTTCACAGGACTGACCCGTGTTGCAGAGGACGGAACGACTGAGATGGGCTGGGCAGACGATTATACGACCAGTGAGGACGGACTTGTCTGGACATTCCACATCCGTGATGACGCAAAGTTCTCGGATGGCACGGAAATGACCGCCCACGACTGGGAAGAGACCATGAAGTATTACTGCGCACCTGAGACTATGGCTCAGCAGACGACTCTCGAAGAATACGTTAAGGGTATCAGCGAGTACATCGCAGGTGAGTGTGAATGGGAAGATGTAGGATACAAGGCTCTCGACGATCAGACTCTTGAGATTACCCTTGAAAATCCGTGCACATACTTCCTGGACATCGCCTGCACTTACGTGGCTCTGCCGATGCATATAGTAAACGAGAATCCTGAGTGGACAAAGACTGCTGAAACATACGTAGGAAACGGTCCTTTCAGAATGATAGAGCTCAACGATCAGGTTAACGTTGTGCTTGAGAAAAACCCTAACTACTATGACGCAGACAACGTAAAGATCGACCAGGTTGAATTCGTATTTCTGGATGAGCCTTCAGTAGAGCTTGCTTCCTATGAAAACGGAGAAATCGACGTTTCCGATAATCTGAATGCAGAAGCTATCGATACGTATAAGGACAGCGACGAGCTCGTCAATGCAGACAGAATAGGCGTAAACTATCTCACCGTGAATACCGCCAACGTTCCGGACAATCGCGTACGTCAGGCACTTTCCCTGGCACTTGACAGAGAGACACTGATTACTCTTCTCGGAAAGCTGGATCACCCTGCAACAGGATGGGTACCTTACGGTATACTCTGGGGTGACGAAGAGTATCGTGATAAAGCAGGAGATATGACGGGATACGATGTTGAAGGCGCTAAGGCACTGCTCGCAGAGGCAGGATATCCTGACGGAGAAGGACTTCCGACCCTGAGATACGTATGCCAGAACACCGAAGAAGCTCTGAACCGTGCACAGGGACTGCATTCCATGTGGGGCGAGATAGGAATCAACGTTGAGATTACGTCCTATGAGCCATCCACCTACTGGGATGTATTCGAAACAGACGACTGGGATATAGCAGATGATGGTTGGACCGGTGATTATAACGACCCTAGCACGAACCTGTTCCTGTGGGAAGAGCGTCGTGAAATGAATCCTGACGGATCTCTGAAAGATGCTCGCTGGGCAAACACTGAACCTTCAAAGGCATATGATGCGCTGATGCAGGAAAATTACAGGGAAACCGATAATGAAAAGAGAATGGAAAACTTCGTAGAAGGTGAAAAGATTCTGGCTGAAGAGATTCCGGCAATCCCTGTAACCTTCTACACCGACACAATGCTCGTAAGACCTGGAATTGAAGGAGTACTGAAGAACTACATAGGACACGTATTCTTCCAGTACGCGGACATCGTGGAATAACTGACGGCAAGTTTTACCAGGGATTTGTATCCTAACGCAAATTCCCTCGAAAGAATCACATAATGTATGCAGCAGAAGTTTACCTTATGGTAAACTTCTGTTGCAGAGAAGATTCACGAAAGAGGATGTACAGATGCTGAAATATATAATAAAACGTGTATTGATAGCGGCGGTATCCATGGTGCTGCTTATCACGATTACGTTTTTCCTGATGCATGCTGTTCCGGGAAGCCCTTTCAGCGCCGGTGATCAGAAAAACCTGAACCCTGAGGTCAGAGAGGCCATAGAGGCGCACTACGGACTGAATCTTCCCGTATACGAACAGTATTTTAATTATATGACAGACCTTCTTCACGGCGATCTGGGCATGTCCATGAAGAAGACCAATTATACCGTAAACGAACTTATTTCAAGCAGTTTTCCTGCTTCCGCCCAGATAGGCCTCTGGGCCATCGTGGTTTCCCTGTTCATAGGAATACCGTTAGGCGTTATTGCGGCCCTTAAGCGGGGAGGCATTGCGGATATGGCTTCGATGACTCTTGCGACTATCGGTATATCGATACCGACATTCGTAATAGCCATGCTTCTGATGTACGTATTCTGTATGGAGTTTTCCATCTTGCCATCTCATGGCTGGGGACAGGCCGTAAACTACATACTTCCTGTAGTATGTCTGTGCATGTCGCCTATAGCCAATATAACGAGACTTACAAGATCCTCCATGATGGAGGTGGTACAGCAGGACTACATCAGAACCGCAAGATCCAAAGGTCTTCCGGAATTTACCGTAATAGGAAAGCACGGCATGAGAAATGCGGTCGTTCCTGTGGTAACTTACCTGGGACCTCTGGTAGCGAACCTTACGACGGGAAGCTTCGCCATAGAGCGTATATTTATGGTTCCCGGCATAGGAAGATATTTTGTAAATTCCGTAAGCGATCGAGATTACACGATGATAATGGGCATGACCATATTCTTCGGCATATTCATAATGATATGCACCCTTATTGTGGACATCGCCTATGCGTTGATTGATCCGCGCGTAAGATATGAGGAGTGAGGTGGGAGCTATGAGGAAAAAGAAAAACATGTTTCCGGAGACTCCTGCTCCGGCATACACCATGAAGGATACGGATATTCCGGCAGAGCTTTTCCAGCCCCTTCCGGAGGAGGAAAAGCTGACGGACGTCATAAACCGGCCGAGTATATCGTACTGGCGCAATGCTTACCTTAAGATGAAGAGCGACAAGCTTGCGGTAATCGGTATATTTTTCCTGATATTTATGATACTGGTTGCAATCTTTGTCCCTATGTTCAGCCCGTACACCTACGACCAGCAGGACTATTCGGCTATATACCAGAGTCCGAACGCCGAACACCCTCTGGGTACCGATATGTTCGGACGTGACCTGCTCGTAAGAATAGCGTACGGAGCGCGAATCAGCCTTACCATAGGCGTGGTTACCGCCATCGTGAGCCTTGTGGTCGGCGTGCTGTTCGGAGGAATATCCGGCTTCTTCGGAGGCAAGGTGGACATGCTGATGATGCGTTTTGTGGACGTGTTCGCATCCGTTCCGTCTCTTCTCTACAGCATCCTTCTCATCATGTTCATGGGCGCAAAGATGACGAGTATTCTTATAGCGATATGTATGACATACTGGCTGAACCCGGCAAGACAGACGAGAGGACAGATTCTGACTATCAAGAATCAGGACTACGCCATGGCGGCAAAGGTGGTCGGGGAAACCAGGTTCCAGATACTGATGCGGCACCTGATACCGAACAGTATGGGACCTATAATAGTTACTGTAATGCTTCTCATTCCGTCCGCAATATTTGACGAGGCATTCTTAAGCTTCATCGGTATAGGTATTGCCGTACCGGTAGCAAGCTGGGGAACTCTCGCCAACGACGGTATGGCGACCATGGGTATGTACCCGCATCTGATGCTCTTCCCGGCCCTCGCCATCTGCCTGACCATGTTTGCGCTTAACTTTATAGGCGACGGACTTCGCGACGCGCTGGATCCGCGATTAAAGAGATAAGAGGTAGGAAATATGTCAGAACATCTTTTGGAAGTAAAAAATCTGCAGACCAACTTCGCCACCGGGGCGGGAATCGTACAGGCGGTACGCGGTATCGACCTTTACGTGGATTCCGGAGAATTCCTCGGCATAGTAGGTGAGTCGGGCTGCGGCAAAAGCGTAACCATGCTGTCGATTATGCGCCTTCTGGCGGATAACGCGGCGGTGCGCGCAGATAAGCT
Organism: uncultured Clostridia bacterium; assembly: GCA_944386595.1. GTDB lineage: Bacteria > Bacillota > Clostridia > Peptostreptococcales > Anaerovoracaceae > Avanaerovorax. The sequence continues at coordinate 45,656 of CALXBQ010000040.1, read as the reverse complement.
TGAATTTAACGGCAAAGACCTTCTCGCCGAGAACGAGAAGGCAATGAAGAAGCTGCGCGGCAACGAAATCGGCATGATATTCCAGGACCCGATGACGTCCCTCAACCCTCTTTACACCGTCGGAACCCAGCTGATGGAGCCTCTCAAGCTGCATCAGAAGCTGAAGAAGAAAGAGGCCAAGGAAAAAGCAATAGAAATGCTGCGCATCGTCGGAATCAACGAGCCCGAAAAGAGAATAAACCAGTATCCTCATGAGATGAGCGGCGGTATGAGACAAAGGGTGATGATAGCCATAGCCATGTGCTGCGACCCGAAGATTCTCATCGCCGACGAGCCGACCACGGCGCTGGACGTTACCATTCAGGCTCAGATTATGGAGCTGATGCAGGAGCTGAAGGAAAAGTTCTCCACTTCTGTAATCCTCATAACCCACGACCTGGGCGTAATCGCGCAGGTATGTACGAGAGTTGTCGTAATGTACGGCGGTCTCATAATGGAGGAAGGTTCTCTCGATCAGATATTCTATGAAACGAAGCATCCGTATACGCAGGGACTTTTAGAGTCCGTTCCGAGAGACGCGGAGCTGGAGGACGGAGTTTACGAAAAGCAGAAGCTGAAACCGATTCCGGGAAGCCCTCCGGACCTTATGAATCCGCCTAAGGGCTGTCCGTTTGCGGCCCGCTGCCGGTATGCCATGAGAATATGCAACATGGCTCCGGCCGAGCTGACGACCGTGTCCGAGGGACATCGCGCCGCCTGCTGGCTGCTTCATCCGCAGGCAGCGGCAGCAAGGGATAAGGAGGTTTAACGTGGAAGATAAGAGACCTTTAATAGAAGTGCAGGGACTGAAGATGTATTTTTCCATAGCAGGAAAGGGCTTTGGAAAGAAGAGCAGACAGACCCTGAAGGCTGTCGACGACGTTTCTTTCTCAATCCCGGAGGGAACAACCTTCGGACTGGTAGGAGAATCCGGCTGCGGAAAGACCACCGTCGGAAGAACGATTCTGAAGCTGTATAAGCCGACAGGCGGAAAGATTGTTTTCGACGGAAAAGACATAACGGATTTAAGCGAGAAGGAATTCTCACCTTACCGCAAGGACATGCAGATGATATTCCAGGATCCGTACTCCTCACTGAACCCGAGGCAGACCGTCAACGAGATAATAGGAGCGCCTTTGTCCGTGCAGAAGCTGGTATCCTCGAAGGAGGAGCGGGACGAAAGGGTGAGAGAGCTGGTTCACATGGTAGGACTTAAGGACGACCATATAAACCGTTACCCTCACGAGTTTTCCGGAGGACAGAGACAGCGTATCGGAATTGCGCGAGCCCTTGCTCTGAGACCTAAGTTCATCGTCTGTGACGAGCCGATTTCCGCTCTTGACGTATCCATTCAGGCGCAGGTGGTAAACATACTGGAGGAGTTCCAGGAGGAGATGGGACTTACGTACCTTTTCATATCCCACGACCTTTCCATGGTTCGCCATATATCCCACCGCGTCGGAGTAATGTACCTGGGCCATCTGGTGGAGGTTGCCGACGTTGCGGAGCTGTTTGAGAACAAACGTCATCCTTACACCCAGTCTCTCATGTCTGCGGCTCCCGTTGCGGACCCTAAGAAGGCTGCGGCCAGCAAGAGAATACTCCTTGAAGGAGACGTTCCTTCGCCGATGAATCCGCCGAGCGGATGTCCTTTCAGAACCCGGTGCCGTTATGCGACGGAGGAGTGCGCAGCCGCAATGCCGCCGCTTAGGGACATAGGAAACAATCATCAGGTAGCCTGCTATAATATGCTGTAAGAGAGGTAAGAGATGAAGATATTCATAAGTTCGGATATAGAAGGTGTCAGCGGCATAACGAGCTGGGACGCTACCAGATACGGCGGAAAGGGCTACGAGGAGGCGTGCAGGCAGATGTCCCTCGAGACGGCTGCGGCATGCAGAGCGGCCCTTAAGAAGGGCTGCGAGGTGGTCGTAAAGGACGGCCACGAGGACGCCATGAACATAGACCACAACCTGCTTCCCGAAGGCGTTGAGCTCATAAGAGGCTGGATGAACAATCCCATGTCGATGCTGGGAGGACTGGACGAATCCTTTGACGGCGTTATATACATAGGCTATCATTCGGGAGCGTGGACGGCAAACAGCCCTCTGAAGCATACATGTGAGGACTACGTGTACAACTGGTTCAAGATAAACGACAAGTACGCTTCGGAGTTTACCATCAACTCTCAGGTTGCCGACCAGCTGGGCGTCCCTTCCCTTCTCATTTCGGGAGACGAGGGAGCGTGCAGAGATGCGGCCGCAGAATATCCGGGGATAGCTACGGTGGCGGCAAAGAAGGGAATCGGAAACGCCACGTGGAACAGACATCCCGGCGATGTCATAGCCGAGATCGAAAAGGCCGTGGAGGAGGTTCTGTCAAAGCCTCTTCCGTCTCCGAGAAAGCTTGAGGACAGCTACACCATGACCTTATGCTACAAGGAGTTTCAGAAGGCGGCCGCGGCGGAATGGTTCCCGGGAGTCAGGAGAATAGACGATTTTACCGTATCGTACACGGCGAAAACACCTATGGAACTGTCAAGGTGCAGGTATTTCGTAGGATAAAGAATATAGAAAAGCCTGTGTAAAGAGGACCGGCATATCAGCCGGTCCTCTTTGTGTCATCTGAAGAGTCGGGAGAAAGCTCCCGGAGGTATTTCCGTCCGGCATTGGTGATGATCGAGCCGGTTCTGCCTTTGTGTATGTCGATGAAGCCTTTGGAGCTGAGGGCCTGAAGAATGTCTCTCAGCTTGCCTTCGCCGATGCTGACGGAGGATTCCCTCAGAAGCTCAAGGATTGCCCCTCTGCCTATGCCGTGATACGGGAGACTGTTTTCGGATATGATGTTGAGAACGTATTCCGTAAGTTCATCTTCCGTCATACCGACAGCGTAATTTGCGCCGGCGGGACGGGACGGGCCTTCGTCACCGCCCTTAAGCGGTGGCAGGCTTGAAAGGGCGCAGTAATAGGTGGCGACGTTTTCAAGCTGGCGTATGTTGCCCGGCCACGAATTGGACACGAGACGGTTCTTTTCCTCTTCCGTAAGGTCCGCGAACTTATCGCCGACAAAATATCTGAAGAGGGGAAGGACGTCCTCCTTTCGCTCTCTTAAAGGCGGAACGTGAAGGGGAATCACGTTGAGACGGTAGAACAGGTCGTCTCTGAAGTTGCCCTTCATGACCTCCTCTTCAAGGTTCTTGTTGGTGGCGGCTATGACCCGCACGTCTATGTCTATGAGCCTGGTTCCGCCCACCTTCATAATCTGCTTTTCCTGAAGGGCCCTCAAAAGCCTCAGCTGCATGTGAGGGGAGATGTCGCCGATTTCGTCCAGGAATATGGTTCCGCCGTGGGCCTGCTCGAAAAGGCCGATTTTGCCGTGAGAGTCCGCGCCCGTAAAGGAACCCTTCTCGTATCCGAAAAGTTCGCTGTCGAGGAGCGAATCGGTTAGAGCCGCGCAGTTTATGGCTACGAAAGGCTTATCCTTTCTCAGGGAGTAGTTGTGGATAGACTGGGCGAACATCTCCTTGCCCGTTCCGCTCTCACCGGTTATGGATACGGTGTAATCGGTCTTGGATATGTCCTTGGCCATGTCTATGAGCCGGTTCATCGCTTCGGAGCGGTGTATTATGTCGCCGAAGGTATATCTGGCGAACATACCGTTTCTGCTGGATTCCGACCTGCCCACGTAAGGGGAGAGGGTATAGGAGAAACCGATTATTTCTGTCATAAGCTTTACGGGAGATTTATCCACCGAGTAGATATCGCCGGAAATCTCCGTTTCCGCCTGGGCGTAGTCTCCGTCGGTCATGGAGGAGAGGTCGAGGACGGACTCTATGTTTCGCCCTGCGCTCTGAACTCCTATGAGCTCCTCCGCCTTCGGGTTCATATATATTATCTGGTTTCCCACGCTGCAGAGGATTATAGCCTGATTGTCGCCGCCTACGGTCCTGCTGAGGGCCTGTGACTTCAGCAGCTCCTGAAGGTATTTGGTATAGAGGAGAGAACCGGAATCGGTTACCGTCTTCGAATTGAGGATCAGGTTCCTGTATGTACGGCTGTTTTCCAGATCGAGAAGCTGAGCGAGATGAAGCATGGTGTCAAAGGATATTTCCCTGTAGCCTATGTTGATAATCCGCCCTATGCCCGGCGGTACCAGATGTGCCTCATTAGGTGTTATGGCGACGGGAATTCCGTCGTATATGGATATAGGCTTGGTTTCGTCGAAAGGAACCAGATTAAGGTTGCCGAAACCCAGCTCGTAAAGGTTGTACATGGTCTGCAGGGAGGATACCACCGAGTCGTTTACCACGAGAACCGTTTCATCGTCGGAGATTTTCTCCACGTCGGAAAGGGAATTCTTGTTTATAGCTCTTCTAACTATGAGAATCCTGGAAAAGTCGGAGATGTTGTTCTTCAGAAGCTCCAGAATGTCCTCCGAAACGATAAGGTATGCGTCGGCCTCCAGCTTTTCGTTCTTATTCAGGGCGTCGAGAAAAACGTCTTCGATTTCTATTTCCGATTCAAAGACATTTTCAAGCTGGTTGTGGAGATAATTTATAGCGCCCATATTTTCATTGGTGCTGAAGATCATTATAACCTTTTTCATACTGCCGTCCTCCCGGTTTACGGCCCGAAGCGGGCTTAATATACATTTTACACCACAATGGCGCGAAGTGGAAGAACAGGATTATTGCAAAGCTGCAATAGAAATGTTAAAATATAAGACGCAATTTCATTTATACACAATGAAAGTACAATATTTTTGAGAAACAAAGGTGGAAGAATGTCATCAATTTCCAATCGGGATGACTAAGGAGAACGACCATGAAGAAGATATTCATAAGCGCGGACATTGAAGGCGTAAGCGGAATCACCAGCTGGGACGCCACCAGATACGGAGGAAAGGGCTACGAGGAAGCGTGCCGCGAAATGTCCCTTGAGACGGCTGCCGCATGCAGAGCTGCCATAAAGCACGGATATAAGGTGGTGGTGAAGGACGGTCACGAGGACGCCATGAACATAGACCACAACCTGCTTCCGGACGGCGTGGAGCTTATCAGAGGCTGGATGAACAATCCTCTGTCCATGATGGGAGGTCTGGATGAGACCTTTGACGGCGCCATATACATAGGATACCATTCCGGCGCGTGGACCAAGACAAGCCCTCTTAAGCACACCAGCGAGGATTATATGTTCAACTGGGTCAAGGTCAACGGAAAGTACGCTTCGGAATTCACCCTGAATTCGCAGCTTGCCGACCAGCTTGGCGTGCCTTCTCTTCTCATTGCGGGAGACGAAGGAGCGTGCAAAGACGCCGAGGCCGAATATCCGGGAATAAGAACCGTCGCTACTAAACGGGGCATAGGCGATTCCACATGGAACAGACATCCTGAAACGGTCATCGCGGAGATAGAGGCCGCAGTGGACGAAATACTGTCAAAGCCTCTGCCCGAGGCGAGAAGCCTTGAGAACGAGTATACCCTGACCATGTGCTATAAGGACTTCCAGCGCGCCAACTCCGCATCGTGGTTTCCTGGGGTAGAGAGGATAGACGACTTTACGGTTTCGTATACCGCGAATACTCCGTGGGAAATCGCAAGGTGCAGATATTATATCGGATAAATACGGGAAAATAAACGCTGCCGCTTTGATCGGAATATCAGAGCGGCGCTTTTATAGGAGATAAAATGAGCAGATTAGATCTTAACAGATATAACGACAGACAGAGAGAGGCGGTGACCTGTACGGAGGGGCCTCTTCTCGTCCTGGCGGGAGCGGGTTCGGGAAAGACCAGCACCATGACGGGAAGAATCGCATATCTACTGGAGCAGGGAGTAAGCCCGTATAACATTCTGGCCGTCACCTTCACCAACAAGGCGGCGGGAGAGATGCGAAGCAGGGTGGAGGAGATAACGGGAGTTTCCGCCGGCAGGGATATGTGGATAATGACATTTCACGCCATGTGCCTGAGGCTTCTTCGCATTCACGGAGAGGTTCTGGGTTTTGACACGGGATTTGTAATTTACGACCCGTCGGATCAGAAGACTTTGATGAAGAGAATCCTGAAGGAGCTTAACGTAAACGACAAAGAATTTTCTCCTGCATACGTTCTCTCTGTCATAAGCGACTGCAAGGAAAAGGAGATGTCGCCGGAGGATTACAAAGCCTGCACCGAGGCCAACTACAAGACAAAGGTCATTTACACCCTTTACACGGAGTACGAGAATAATCTCAGGGCAAACAACGCCATGGACTTCGACGACCTTCTTCTCAACGCCGTAAGGCTCCTGGAGAAGGACGAGAGGGTTCTTGCAAAATATCAGGACAGGTTCAGGTACATAATGGTGGACGAGTATCAGGACACCAACCACATACAGTACAAGCTCATAAGGCTCCTTGCCGAGGCTCACCACAACCTCTGCGTTGTAGGCGACGACGACCAGTGCATATACGAGTGGCGAGGCGCCGACATAAGGAACATTCTGGACTTTGAAAAGGATTTTCCGGAGGCGAAGGTCATAAAGCTGGAGCAGAACTACAGGTCCTGCGGGAACATTCTTGCGGCGGCCCATTCCGTCATAGAAAACAACAGGGGCAGAAAATCCAAGAAGCTGTGGACTGAGAAGGAGGCCGGCCACAAGATTACGTATTACAGGGCCGATACGGAAAAGGACGAGGCGTATTTTGTGGCCAAGGAGATAGAGCTTTTAAAGACGGCGGACAGAAAGTACAGCGATTTTGCGGTCCTTTACAGAACCAACGCCCAGTCCAGGCCTTTCGAGGAGATGTTTGCGAGGACTGGAACACCTTACAGGGTTCTTTCGGGCCTCAGATATTACGACAGAAAAGAGATAAAGGATATGCTGGCCTACATGAGGCTGGTGGTAAATCCCAAGGACGACCTTTCCTTAAGGCGCATAATCAACGAGCCTAAGAGGGGTATGGGCGCAAAGTCCGTGGATAAGCTGGCGGCCTTTGCCATGGTAAAGGGAGAGAGCATGATGAATGCTCTTCTGGATCCGGAGGTTCAGGCAACTCTTCCGTCAAAGGCGAGAGACGGCATAATTGATATGGCAGAGTGTATCGTCACATGCCGGGCGGAGAGACAGAACATGAGGGTGTCCGACATATACGACCAGCTCCTCGTCCGCACAGGATACATGGAAGCCCTTGAAAAATCCGAGGCTCCCGAGGACGAAGCCAGAATCGAAAACCTGATGGAATTCAAATCGGCTATTTACGATTACGAGGCGGAGGCCGAAAGGGAAGGGAGAAATCCCGACATAGAGGAGTTCATGGAGAACATGGCCCTTATGGCCGACGTGGACAATCTGGACGAAAACGCCGATTCCGTAAACCTGATGACCATGCACAGCGCCAAAGGTCTGGAATTCCCCGTTGTATTTCTCCCGGGAATGGAGGACGGACTCTTTCCGGGACACAGGGCCTTTGACTCTCCTTCGGGAATGGAGGAGGAGCGCAGGCTTTGCTACGTGGGCATGACCAGGGCGAAGGAAAGGCTCATACTTTCAAGCGCGTCGGTGAGAACCCTCTACGGAAGAAGCGATTGGACGAGAGAATCCCAGTTTCTCCGGGAGATGGATCCGAAGCTTATGGAAGGTGACGGAGTGTATAACCCTAAGGGAAGACAGGGAGCGGGCCCGGGCGTGGATACGGGATCTGCGGACGGATACGCCGTGAGAGAAAACGACTACTTCAATCCGTATCAGAAGATGGCCGCAGAATCGGCGAGAGCAAGGGCGCGGAATCTGGCGAAAAGCCCTGGAAACAGCCTTGCATCGTCTATATACGATACGAAATCCAGAGTCAGGGAAGCGGAAAAGAGCGCAGGGGAGACTTACGAGCCGGGAGATACGGTGGAACACAGCAAGTTCGGAAGAGGCATGGTCATAGAGCAGGACGACAGAACGGTAACGGTTATTTTCGACTCGGTGGGTCAGAAGAAGCTTGCCAAGGGCATGGCCCCTATAAGAAAGGTGGACTAAATGGAAAAAGATGCGCGCAAAGTCATGGAGGAGCTCATCGAGAAGCTGAGCGAAGCCGCAAAGGCGTACTACGTGGACGCAAAGGAGATAATGACAAACTACGAGTACGACGCCCTCTACGACAGACTTGAAGCTCTGGAAAAGGAGACGGGCATAATTTTGGCGGGCAGCCCGACCCAGAAGGTGGGCTACGAGGTGGCAAGCGAGCTTCCCAAGGAGACTCACCCGTCCAGGATGCTTTCTCTCGACAAGACGAAGAGCAGAGAGGAGCTGAGAGACTGGCTGGGAGCAAGGGAAGGCCTTCTCTCGTGGAAGCTTGACGGCCTGACGGTGGTGCTGACCTACGAAGGCGGCGCTCTGACAAAGGCTGTAACCCGCGGTAACGGCGAGGTGGGCGAGGTCATAACCGCCAACGCAAAGACCTTTGTCAATCTGCCGGTAAGGATATCCCACAGGGGATCTCTCGTTCTCAGAGGCGAGGCGGTAATAACCTACGACGAGTTCGAGAGAATCAACGGGGAAATATCCGACGCCGACGCAAAATACAAGAACCCGAGGAATCTATGCAGCGGCTCCGTAAGGCAGCTCGACAGCGGCATAACGGCGGCCCGTCACGTGAGGTTTTACGCCTTTACGCTGGTAAGCGCGGAAGGAATTGATTTCGAAAGGCGCAGGGACGAAATGGAGTGGCTTTCCGCTCAGGGCTTTGAGACCGTAGAGTGGAGGCTTGTAGACGGCGAAAGCGTAATCGGCGCCGTTGAAGATTTTGAGAAGGCGGTTGAGAAAAATCCCGTACCGTCCGACGGACTGGTGCTCACCTTTGACGACATAGCCTACGGGCAGAGCCTGGGAACCACCGCCAAAGCGCCGCGAGACTCCATAGCGTTCAAATGGGCAGATCAGACTGCGGAAACGGTTTTAAGGGAGATAGAGTGGAGCGCTTCGAGGACAGGCCTCATAAACCCGGTTGCAATCTTTGATCCCGTGGAGCTGGAAGGAACCACGGTGACCAGAGCCTCCGTTCACAACGTGAGCATAATGGAGGACCTTGCCCTGGGAATCGGGGACAGGATAACCGTGTACAAGGCCAACATGATAATCCCTCAGATTGCGGAAAACCTTACGAAAAGCGGAAGCGCCGCGCCTCCGGAAAGTTGTCCCGTATGCGGAGAGAGGACGAGAATAAAGGACGAAAACGGCGTAAGGACTCTCTGGTGCGAAAATCCCGGATGTCTTGCCAAGCAGATAAAGAGCTTTACACTCTTTGTCTCAAGGGACGCCATGAACATTGAAGGACTTTCGGAGGCCACCATAGAAAAGCTCATAGCGAAGGGCCTCGTAAAGGAACAGGCCGACATATTAAGGATAGAAGACTGCAGGGACGCCATAGTGGAAATGGAAGGCTTCGGGGAGAAGTCGTTTGCAAACCTTGTCGCTTCCGTGGAAAAGGCAAAAAACACGACGCCGGAAAGGCTGCTTTACGCTCTCGGAATTCCGGGCATAGGCGTTGCCAACGCAAAGACCATAGCCTCTGCCTGCGGGAGAAAGTGGAGAAAAATGACGGCTTTGACAAAGGAGGAGCTTCTCGAAATCGACGGCATAGGAGACGTTCTGGCCGACGGCTACGTGAAGTTCTTTAAAGACCCGGAAAAAGCGGCGGGAGTAAGGGACATAGAGGCCCTCGTAACCCTCGACGAAACGGAGGAGGAAAAGGACGACTTCTTTGACGGACTGATCTTTGTCATAACCGGGTCTCTTGAATTCTATGAAAACCGAGACGCGCTTAAGGCGGAAATAGAAAAGGCAGGAGGAAAGGTTTCGGGCTCCGTAAGCTCCAAAACCAGCTATCTGGTCAACAACGACATAAATTCCACGTCGGGAAAAAACAAAAAAGCGAGAGAGCTGGGCATTCCCGTCATAGACGAAAAAACGGTAAAAAGCTGGCTTGAAAATAAATCCGTAACCGCCTAAACAAGTCGCCGTAAGGACTCCGTGAAACGCCACCCTCACTGGATAATAAAGGAAGAAGAATTCCGTTGCAAACCACTATATGTAGTGATATAATTGACGAGTACTTAATAGATAATGTATTCGGGAGGAATAAAATGGCAATCAGCGAAATCGGAAAAAACGCTCTGACGGTGCTGGAAAAGAGGTACCTGGCCAAGGATGAAGAGGGCAATGTAGTTGAAACCGTAGAAGAGATGTTCAGGCGCGTTGCGGACACCATCGCGGCTGTTGATGCAAAATATGACAATACAGCGAATACTAAGGAAGTGAGCGATGAATTCTTTGAGCTCATGACGGACCTGAGATTTCTCCCTAACTCGCCGACTCTTATGAACGCGGGAAGAACCCTGGGACAGCTTTCCGCATGCTTTGTTCTTCCGGTAGAAGACAGCATGGAGGGAATTTTTGATTCGGTGAAGAACGCCGCCCTCATCCATAAATCCGGAGGCGGTACGGGATTTTCGTTTTCCAGGCTGCGCCAGAGCGGTTCTGCGGTAAGATCCACAGGAGGCGTTGCAAGCGGCCCGGTAAGCTTCATGAAGGTGTTCAACTCGGCCACCGAAGCCGTGAAGCAGGGGGGAACCAGAAGAGGCGCCAACATGGGCGTGCTGAGAGTCGACCATCCCGATATTATAGAATTCATAAACTGCAAGGCAGATAATAAGGAAATAACCAACTTCAACATAAGCGTAGGCCTCACCGAGGCGTTCATGGAAGCCGTTGAGAACGAAAGCGACTATGACCTCATCGACCCTAAGACGAAGCAGGTCGTGGGCCACGAAAGCGCAGTTAAGGTCTTTGACATGATAGTGGACCATGCGTGGAAGAACGGCGAGCCGGGAATCATATTCCTCGACAGACTGAACAGAGACAACGTTACTCCGACGGTGGGAGAGATAGAGAGCACCAACCCTTGCGGAGAGCAGCCACTTCTTCCTTACGAGAGCTGCAACCTGGGCTCCATAAATCTGGTAAAGATGCTGAGAAAGACCCTTACGGGATACGAGTTCGACTTCGGTCTCCTGGAGGAAACCGTAAAGCAGGCCGTTCACTTCCTTGACAACGTAATTGACGCCAACAACTATCCGCTGGAGAAGATCGCGGAGACTACCAGAGCTTCCAGAAAGATAGGCCTGGGCGTAATGGGCTGGGCGGACGCTCTCCTTCTCATGGGAATCCCTTACGATTCCGAGGAGGCCGTAGACCTTGCCGACAAGGTTATGGGCTTCATAAACAACACCGGTCATGCGGCAAGCGCCACTCTGGCCTCAAAGCGCGGACCGTTCCCGCTCTTTGAGGTGAGCACCCTTAAGGACGGCGAGCCTATGAGAAACGCAACCATCACCACCATCGCGCCTACGGGAACCCTGTCCATCATAGCGGGCTGTTCCTCCGGAGTAGAGCCGGTGTTCGCATACGCCTTTATAAGAAACATCATGGATAATACCGAGATGACGGAGGCAAACCCTGTTCTGGCCGAAAAGCTTCAGGAACTGGGACTTTACAACGAAGAGCTTCTTAAGAAGATAGTGAGTGAGGGAACAGTGGCCCACTGCGAGGAGATTCCTCCTGCAGTGAGAAGGGTGTTCGTATGCGCTCACGACATAAAGCCTGAAGCTCACGTGAATATGCAGGCCGCATTCCAGCGTCACACCGACAACGCCGTATCCAAGACCGTAAACTTCCCTAAGGAAGCTACAAAAAACGACGTAAGAGAAGTATATATCAGAGCGTATAAGGACGGCTGCAAGGGCGTGACCATATACAGAGACGGAAGCCGTGAAGAGCAGGTACTCAACATCGGAGCCGTAAACAGAGAAGGCGGCGCAGCGCCTGCGGCGGCAGGAGCGGCTGCGGGATACGGCCACATTGAGCCGAGACCACGTCCTGCGGTTACCAAGGGCTTTACCGAGAAGATGAAGATCGGATGCGGCAGCCTGTACGTAACCACCAACTACGATGAAAACGGCATCTGCGAGGTATTCACAAGCACCGGAAAGGCGGGCGGCTGCCCGAGCCAGAGCGAAGCCACCGCAAGACTGGTTTCCGTGGCTTTAAGAAGCGGAATCTCCGTAAACGAGGTTTACGACCAGCTTAAGGGAATCAGATGCCCGTCCACCATAAGACAGCAGGGTATGAGCTGCACATCCTGCCCTGACGCTATCGCCAAGGTTATCATGAAGGTTTCCAAGACCATCGAAGAATCGAAGGAGAAGGGACAGGAAGCTTCTCCTGCGCCTGAGGCCTTCAAGGTTAAAAACGAAAAGATAGCGCGGGCGGAAGTGCCTGCAACAGCCGGAGAAATTCACGCCTGCCCCGAGTGCGGAAGCGTAGTCGAGCATGAAGGCGGATGCGTAATCTGCAGAAACTGCGGCTTCTCCAAGTGCGGCTGATACCTCTTCGGGTAAATATTGAATCTGTGTAAAGGCCTCTCATATGCAGAGGCCTTTCTGTAAGAGAGGTGAAAGTTTTATGAACCCAGACCTTAAAAAGATTTTAGACGAGAGCAGTTCCGTGGTCTTCTTCGGAGGCGCGGGAGTGTCAACGGAAAGCGGAATTCCCGACTTCAGGTCGGAATCCGGCCTCTACCACGCGCAGCAGGTCTACGGCTACGCGCCGGAAACCATGCTTTCCTCGGATTTCTACTACAGACATCCGGAGCTTTTCTTCCGCTACTATAAAGAGAATCTCATTCACACCGAAGCTGAGCCAAATGCGGCTCACAGAGCTCTTGCGCGGCTGGAGAAGGAAGGAAAGCTTACGGCTGTGGTGACACAGAACATAGACGGGCTGCACCAGAAAGCCGGCAGCGAAAAGGTGTACGAGCTTCACGGCAGCGTTCTGAGAAACTACTGCGAAAAGTGCGGAAAGTTTTACGACCTGGAATACGTCATGGCTGAAAAGAACTGCGACCACAGGGTTCCCTACTGCAGCTGCGGCGGCAGAATCAAGCCTGACGTAGTGCTCTACGGCGAAATGCTTAACGAGGACGTGATTTCCGGCGCGGTAAACGCCATATCAAAGGCCGATACCCTCATAATCGGAGGAACCAGCCTGGCCGTATACCCTGCCGCAGGCCTCATAAACTATTTCGTAGGCAGACACCTGGTGCTCATAAACAAGACGAAGACACCTTACGACGGCAGAGCGGATCTGGTGATATACGATTCTATAGGAAAGGTAATGGGAGACTGATGAATTTTTTGCTTGTAAATGACGACGGAATAAACTCTCCCGGACTTCACGCGCTGGCAAAGGCGGCGTCGGAAAAAGGGCGCGTCTTTGTCTGCGCTCCTGACAGGCAGCAGAGCGCAAAGAGCCATGCCATAACTCTGGGAAAGGAAGTTGCGGTGAAGGAGGAGCGCGTTCCCTTCGCCGACAAAGCCTGGAGCGCCGGAGGAACTCCGGCGGACTGCACAAGACTGGGATTTCAGCTGTGCAGAGAGGAAGGTGTCGAAATAGACATGGTGCTTTCCGGAATCAACATGGGCGCAAACCTGGGAAAGGACACCGTATATTCGGGAACCGTAGGCGCCGCAATGGAAGCCGCCATGACGGGAATCCACGCAATGGCAGTTTCCGTGGACAGCCACGAGGCGTCACACTTTGACGGAGCCTGCGCCATAGCCATGAGCGCGGTGGACAGGGTGATGACCGGGCTTCCCGCAGCCATAGTTCTTTCCATAAACACCCCGGACATTCCGGAGGAAGAGCTTAAAGGCGTGAGGGTTACGGGCCTGGGACCGAGATTTTACGAGGACAGGTTTGTAAAGACGGCGGACGGGTATTATAAAGTGGAAGGCGAGCCCATAGATCCTTCGGCCTATGATCCGCTGTCGGTGGACGTGGGAGCGGTAAACGAAGGATATGCGACGGTAACGCCGCTGAGCTTTGACCTTACGGCAGCAGCAGGTTTTGACATGATAAAGGATTGGAGTTTTAGGATATGAACATTTTCAGTCGAAACTTCGACGTAGTGACTGAAGAAGACGAAAAAGTTATGGAAGAGTATTTCCACGGCTTTGATTACAGAGGAGCCGGATATACCTTTCTTGCAAACTACATATGGAGAACCACCCAGTGTCTGTGCTGGGAGGTCATAGACGGGTACCTGTGCATCGCAGGCGCCGACTGCATAGTGGGAGAGCCAAGCGCCATAGTTTCCATGCCTCTTACAAAGGACGGGACCTACGATCCGGAGAAGCTGAGATCTGCGGTTCTGGAGATGAAGAGACGGTTCGACGAGAGGAAGATTCCGTTCAGGATGATTCTCGTTCCGGGACACATGAGAAAAATCCTGGAGGAGGCGTTTCCTGGGCAGGTTGAATTTACCCACAACAGGAACGCCGACGAGTACGTTTATCTCAAGGAAAAGCTCATAACCTTGAGCGGCAGGGCTTTACACAAGAAGAAAAATCATTTAAACTATTTTCTGAAGACCTATTCCTATGAGGCGAGACCTCTCAAAGGTTCGGACCTCGACGACGTGATGGCTCTTACCGCGGAAATCCAGGAGGCAAGAGACTACGGAGAGAACGAGGGCGAGAGTCTCAGAATGGAGGCCGCCGCCATAGAGGAAGCGATGGCCTTTGTGGAAAAAGATGATATCTATTCCGTGGGAATATACATAGACGGAAAGCTGAAGGCGTTTTCCATAGGGGAAAGACTCTGGAAGGACACGGCGGTTGCTCACTTTGAGAAGGCCTCCGACGACTACCGGGGACTTTACCAGCTGGTAGCTAGGGAGTTCTGCCTCGGCCTGCCGGAGGAGATTGTCTACGTCAACCGCGAGGAGGACATGGGACTTGAGAATCTCAGACAGGCGAAGGAGGCGCTGAGGCCGGACCATATGGAAGAAAAATATTCATGTTGCTTTTTTGTTTAGTATATAGTAGAATAGACGTAACAAGACTGTGAAAAAATTATCAAAGTCTGTCTCGGGGGCTGATTCAGGCGGGAAGGACCGCTTATTATTCCCGGAGATGATGTTCATCATCGCTTAGTTAGTGTGCCGCGGTGCGGCGTATTTAAGGAGGTACATCAATGAGAGAAGTAGTAATCGTAGGAGCAGCCAGAACACCGATCGGCAGTTTCGGCGGAAGCCTGAAAAACGTTCCGACCAGAACCCTGGGCGCCGTATCCATCAAGGCGGCTATCGAAAGAGCGGGAATAAAGCCTGAGATGATCGACGAGGTTATCATGGGCTGCGTTCTTCAGGGCGGACTGGGACAGAACGTTTCCAGACAGATGTCTCTGGACGCAGGTATTCCGAAAGAAGTTCCTACTATGACTATCAACAAGGTTTGCGGTTCCGGACTGAGAGCTGTTGAACTTGCAGCTCAGATCATCAAGGCCGGCGATGCTGACATCATCGTAGCAGGCGGAGCGGAGAACATGTCCGCTGCAGGATACATTATGCCGTCCGCAAGATGGGGAGCCAGAATGAACAACGTTCAGATGGTAGATACCATGGTTAACGATGGTCTCTGGGAGGCATTCAACCAGTACCACATGGGAATCACCGCTGAGAACATCGCTGAGCAGTGGGGTCTTACCAGAGAAGAGCTTGACGAGTTTGCTCTCGCATCCCAGCAGAAGGCAGAAGCCGCTGTTAAGGCAGGCAAGTTCAAGGACGAAATCGTTCCTGTAGAGATTCCTCAGAGAAAGGGCGATCCAATCGTATTCGATACAGACGAGTATCCTAAGTTTGGCGCAAGCATGGAAAAGATGGCTAAGCTGAAGCCTGCGTTCAAGAAGGACGGAGTTGTTACCGCAGCCAACGCTTCCGGAATCAACGATGCCGGCGCTGCTCTCGTAGTAATGAGCAAGGAAAAGGCTGACGAGCTTGGAATCAAGCCGCTCTGCACCATCAAGAGCTACGCTTCCGCAGGTGTAGATCCTACCATCATGGGTATCGGACCTGTTCCATCATCCAAGAAGGCTCTGGAAAAGGCAGGCCTGACCGTCGACGACATGGACCTCATCGAGGCCAACGAAGCATTCGCAGCTCAGTCCGTAGCAGTAGGCAAGGAGTTGGGATTTGACACTTCCAAGCTGAACGTTAACGGCGGAGCAATCGCTCTCGGACATCCTATCGGAGCTTCCGGAGCAAGAATCCTCATTTCCCTCATCTACGAGATGATGAAGAGACCTGAGACCAAGTACGGTCTTGCAACTCTCTGCATCGGCGGAGGAATGGGAACCGCAATGGTTATCGAAAGATAGTCACGGCTTTAAAATCAAAGACTGACGAATCGGGGCTCCCGGAACATCGCGTTACGGGAGCCTTTTCTGTTGCGGTACGCCCGGCTGCCGGGAGCAGCAGCGGGTCATATCAGATGGCCTGCGAGAGAACCGTAGTTATCCTGTTCTGACAAAAATCGAAAAAAAGGATAAGAAATTTAACCCTGTTTCGGTGGTTTTGAGAAAATAGGTATAATTGAACTCCGGATTTTCAGATTATCTTATACCTGTTTTGCAGTTTTTGATTTAAAAGGGTTAATTTCTTTAACCTTTTTGGACATTACAGCTGAAAAAGGTTAATCAACCACCCTGGCCAACCGCTCCAATCGTTCACCCTGATCAACCGCGCCAACCGTTGCGGCTACGCCAAACGTATTGGACACGCCAACCGCTGCGGTCACGCCAATCGTTGTGGAGCGAAAAGCGGGAGACGGCTTGACACCTGTCGCCAGGCTGTTAAAATATTATCCGGTGCATACTGCATACCGCCGCGCAGTGCATCAAGTATGGCGGGCGACGACAAGATGCAGACCGGTTCGCCTGTATGAATTGTGAACCGGACGGGAGGACTGATAATATGGAAAATATAAATACAAACGACAGGAAGATCGGCTACATTTGTATAGCCGTTACGACCATACTCTTCAGCTCCATGGAGACGGTGTTGAAGCTTGTGGCGGGGGATTTCAACCCGGTGCAGATGACGCTGATAAGGTTCTTTATCGGCGGCCTGGTGCTGTTTCCCTTCGCACTGAACACTTTGAGGAAGAAGAGGCTGGCCGTGACGCCGAGGTACCTGGGCAAGTTCGCATTCCTGGGATTTGTGGGAATATTTCTCAGCATGAACCTTTATCAGCTGGCCATAACCTATACGGAAGCGTCGGTGGTGGCGGTCATATTCAGCTGCAACCCGCTGTTTGTGACGATTTTTGCGGGGCTGTTCCTTAAGGAGGTAATCGAGAGGAAGAATATCCTGGCTATCGCCCTTGAGATTATAGGGATCGTGATAATCATTCAGCCGTGGAACACGAAGCTTTCGGTGACGGGAGTGATTCTCACTATTCTTGCGACGGTAGCTTTCGCCCTTTACGGCGTTCTGGGAAAGAGGGATTCGGCAAAGTTCGGAGGAGTGGTGACCACATGCTTCAGCTTTCTCTGCGCAAGCGTGGAGATGATTCTGCTTGCCGTGGTGTCGAAAATCCCTGCGGTGAGCGGATTCCTTACGGATGCGGGACTGGACAAATTCAGTAGCATTCCGCTTTTCACCGGCTTTTCCATGGACAATATCATGGTGGTGCTGTACGTGGGAATAGGCGTTACCGGCGTGGGATACGCCTGCTACTTCATAGCCATGGAGAAGGTCAAGGCGCAGACAGTGAATCTGGTGTTCTTCTTTAAGCCGATTCTGGCGCCGGTCTTTGCTCTGGCGGTGCTCCACGAGGTAATCCCTTTCAATATGATCGTAGGAATCGTGGTTCTGCTGGCGGGATCCTTCGTTTCGCTCTTTGGCGACCGTGTGAAATTGTTTGACAGAAATGTGTCAAATTCATAATGATTTTTGAAAAGGAGTGTAGTATAATATATTCCGTATGATTATATGACAATTTTTTAGAAAGGAAGGTTTCAGATATGAGCTCAAGTGCTAAGCATTTACACAGTATCGATGCCGGACACTATAAGAATACGGCCGGCTGCGAAACTGAAGTCATGCCGATTCCTGATATCGTCAAGATTTCAATGTCGCAGCATATCGGTGCACCGTGCAAGCCGCTGGTTGCAAAGGGCGACACCGTAAAAGTCGGACAGCTTATCGGCGATACCGATGCTTTTGTAAGTGCTCCAATTCATTCGAGCGTATCGGGTACCGTGGTCGGTATCGAGACTCAGCGTAACGCTGTGGCAGGAAACGATACTCTCGTAGTTATCGAAACTGACAAAAAACAGGAATTGAGCGAGGACATCAAGGCTCCTGAGATGCCGGAAGATCTTGCAGGCTTTGTCAAGGCTGTAAGAGAAAGCGGCCTCGTAGGCCTGGGCGGCGCATCATTCCCAACCCACATTAAGTATAATCCTAAGAACATCGACGATGTGCACACTCTCATCGTAAACGGAGCGGAGTGCGAACCGTTCATCACCTCTGACCACAGGGGAATGCTTGAGGACACTCAGGACATTATCGACGGTATGAAACTCATCGTTAAGTACATCGGCCTTGACGAGGCTTACATCGGAATCGAGGCAAACAAGCCTGACGCTATCGCCAAGTTCGACAAAATGTTCGCTGAGCAGGGTCTCACCAACTTCCACACCTTCACTCTCCAGGACAGATATCCTAAGGGAGCAGAGCGTGTGCTGGTTTACGAGATTACGGGACAGCACATGGCTGCAGGCGTTCTTCCTGCAGACCTTGGAGTAATTCTCTCCAACGTTACGTCTGTTGCTTTTGTCGGACAGTACTTCAAGGACGGAATTCCTCTGATAAAGAAGAGAATGACCGTGGACGGTGATGCTGTGGCAACTCCTAAGAACATCATCGCTCCTATCGGAACTCAGATTCATGACGTGATCGAATTCTGCGGAGGATACAAGGCAGAGCCTAAGAAGATTCTCATGGGCGGACCTATGATGGGCAGAGCCATCTTCTCCGACGAGATGCCTATCGTTAAGAACAACAACGCAATTCTGGCTTTCTCCGGAGAAAAGGCGTATCTCCCGGAAGAAACCGCATGCATCAACTGCGGAAGATGTCACAAGGCATGTCCGTTCAACCTTCTTCCTACTGCACTGGCTGCAGCTTACGAGAGAAGAGATGCTGAAGAACTCAGCAGGCTTCAGGTAATGCAGTGCATGGAATGCGGAAGCTGCTCTTTCGTTTGTCCTGCAAGAAGACCTCTGAGCTTTATTAACAAGCTTGGAAAAGCTGTTGTAAAGGAGGCCGGAGTAAAATAATGGATAACAAGAATTATTACAGCAATCTGGCGGTATCCTCGGCGCCGCATCTGGTGACCAATCTGGATACCCAGAAGACCATGCTCATGGTGCTCATTGCGCTGGTTCCTTCCTTCGCAGTAAGTATCTACGTGTTCGGCTGGAACGTGATAGTACTTACTCTCGTATGTATAGCGGCGAGCATGTTCTTCGAATGGGCTTACAATAAGCTCCTGCACAGACCTCAGACTGTAGGCGATCTCAGCGCCGCAGTAACGGGTACTCTCATAGCATTCAACGTGCCGTCCAACTTCCCTTACTGGATGGCAATCATAGGCTGCTTCGTTGCAATCGTAATCGTTAAGCAGCTTTTCGGAGGAATCGGAAAGAACTTCGCCAACCCGGCAATCACTGCCAGAATAGTTCTCTTCATATCCTTCGCAACTCAGATGACCACATGGCCTACACCTTCCATGTCCACGGTGGATGCAGCCACAAGCGCTACTCCGCTGGGAATCCTTAAGGAAGGCGGCGGAGAGCTTCCGTCCAATATGGAAATGTTCCTCGGATTCATCGGAGGTTCCATGGGTGAGGTGAGCGCTATCGCCCTCATCATAGGCGGACTGTTCCTCATCTGGAAGAAGATAATTTCACCTATAATCCCGGCATGCTTCATCGGAACCGTGTTTGTGATCGCCTTCATCTACTACGCGATAGTAGGCGGAGATTACTCGGCGCTTCACATGGCGGTGTTCCACGTCTGCGCAGGCGGAGTTATGCTCGGAGCATTCTTCATGGCTACCGACTATGTAACTTCCCCTATCATGCCGCTTGGAAAGGTTATCATGGGTATCGGATGCGGATTTATCACGATGGTTATAAGGCTTTGGGGATCTTATCCTGAAGGAGTATCCTTCTCCATCCTCCTTATGAACATCCTCACTCCGCTTATCGATAACCTGTGCCTGAAGATTACTTACGGAGGTGCAAAGAAAGATGAAAAATAACAATACGTTCAAAGAATACGTTGCACCTATTCTGGTCCTGGTAGTCATCTGTCTGGTAGTTACCGCTGCTCTTGCGGCAGTATACGGAGTTGCAAATCCGATAATCCAGGAAAACGATAAGAAGACCGCAGATGCCAACAGGACGGAGCTTCTGGCAGAGGCTGATTCCTTTACCGCATACGACGGAGAGCTTTACGTTGCAGAACCTGACAAGGTATATGTAAGTGAATGCTACGTTGCCGATAACGGCGCAGGCGCGGTTATGACCGTTCAGTCCAGCTCCTTCGGCGGACTTCTCACAGAGATGGTAGGAATCAATTCCAACGGAGAGATTACCGGAGTCAAGGTTACGGCTCACGGCGATACTCCGGGTCTTGGAACCAAGGCGCAGACTCCTGAGCATCTGGCACAGTACGAGGGACTTACCTCTCTCGACTCCACCACTGCAAAGGACGATACTCAGGTTGACTACATAAGCGGAGCGACAATCTCCTCCAATGCGGTTCATTACGGAGTATACTGTGCTCTCCAGCAGTTCCAGCAGATGGGAGGTGTTCAGTAATGGGAGAGAAGAAAACGAGCAAGCTTGCCATACTGACAAAGGGTATAATTAAAGAAAACCCTGTACTTGTACTGGTGCTGGGAACCTGTCCTACACTGGCCACATCGTCTTCGGCCATAAACGGTCTTGGAATGGGTGTTTCCGCAACGGCAGTACTGATTTGTTCCAATATAGTTATTTCCATGCTGAGAAAGATCATTCCTGACAAGGTAAGAATCCCGTGCTACATCGTAGTAATCGCGGGTTTCGTAACCATAGTTCAGATGGTTCTGCAGGCATTTGTACCTTCCCTTTACGCGTCCCTGGGACTGTACATACCGCTCATAGTAGTAAACTGTATAATCCTCGGAAGAGCGGAAGCCTTTGCCAGCAAGAACAGCGTGGTTGATTCCGCACTTGACGGCGTTGGAATGGGTATCGGATTTACCCTTGCGCTGGGCTGCATGGGTCTCATCAGAGAGTTCTTCGGTTCCGGAACGCTCTTCGGAATCGAGGTTCTTACCAACGTGGTTCCGGGAATGGGAATCTTCAACCTGGCTCCGGGCGGATTCTTCACCTTTGCAATACTCGTTGCAATCGTAAACGTAATCAAAAAGGACAAGCCGGTTAAGAAGGACTTCGGATGCGAGGGATGCTCCCTGGCTTCCTCCTGCGGTGCCGACAGAAAAGAAATAAAGAACGCAGAAAGCGGGAAAGGAGCTGAAAAGGCATGCTAATAATAACAACGATAATGAGCATGATTCTCGTAAATAACTACGTGCTCGCTCAGTTCCTCGGTATCTGTCCGTTCCTGGGTGTATCCAAGAAACTGGATTCGGCAATCGGTATGGGTATTGCCGTAGTATTCGTAATGGTAGTTGCAACCGCAGCGACCTGGCCGATTCAGCAGATACTGAACAGCTTTAACATAGGATATCTTCAGACCGTAGTATTCATTCTCGTAATCGCGGCTCTCGTACAGCTCATCGAGATGATGCTGAAGAAGTACATACCGTCCCTGCACAAGGCTCTCGGTATATATCTTCCGCTCATCACCACCAACTGTACGGTGCTCGGTGTATGTATCACCAACATCGACGAGGGATACGGATACGTTCTGTCTCTCTTCAACGCCTTCGGCGCAGGCCTCGGATTCCTGCTGGCTATGATTCTCATGGCAGGCGTAAGAGGAAAGCTGGAAGGAAACGAAGCAGGCGTCCCTGTTCCGTTCAGAGGACTTCCTATCACACTTATAACTGCAGCAATTCTTTCCGTAAGCTTTATGGGCTTCTCCGGAATGTTCCAGTAAGAAAGGAGGCGGAGTTAAGTGACTATTTTAGAACCTGTATTGATCGTAGTGGTAATCGGTTTCATATGCGCAGGCATACTTACAATCGCTTCCAAGGTATTCTTCGTACCTGTAGACGAGACGTTCACTCTTCTGAGAGAGCAGCTTCCGGGCGCCAACTGCGGCGGATGCGGATATGCGGGCTGCGACGACTATGCCAACGCTCTGGCGGCGGATCATTCCCTGCCGTGCAATAAATGTACCGCAGGCGGCCCTGACGTGGCTGCCGCCCTGGCTGAGGTTCTCGGCGTAACTGCCGAGGCCGCCGAAAAGGAAGTTGCGGTCGTTATGTGTAACGGAACTCACGAGGCTGCAAAGTCTCTTCTGGAGTACACCGGAATGAAGACGTGTTCTGCCGCAAAGCAGTTCTTCGGCGGAGTAAACCAGTGCCCTTACGGATGTATCGGACTGGGTGACTGCGTAGCCGCCTGTGAGTTTGACGCCATTCACATCTGTGACGGTGTTGCGGTAGTAAACAGAGATAACTGCGTAGCCTGCGGAGCATGCGCAAGAACGTGCCCTAACAAGCTCATCAGAATATCCCCTGCAAAGAACATCGTAGTCGTACAGTGTCATTCCAATGCAAAGGGCGCAGAGACCAGGAAGGCATGTACCAACGGATGTATCGGATGCGGCAAGTGCGAAAAGACATGTAAGTTTGACGCTATCCACGTTGTGGATAACCTTGCCTACATCGATCCTGAAAAGTGCAAGAACTGCGGAATGTGCGCCAAGGAGTGCCCTACGGGCGCAATCCTCAATATGCGCGTAAAGAAGGCGGCTCCTGCAAAGGCAGAAGCTCCGAAGACCGAGGCGCCTAAAGCTGAGGCTCCGGCAGCGGAAGCGCCTAAGGCTGAGTCTGCTTCCGAAAACGCAGAAGCATAAGTTCAATATAAGCTAATTTTAAGGCGTGTGCGGCTTTTTTCGCGGCATACGCCTTCTTTGTCAGAAAGGAGACGACAGAATGATACCTACTCCACATATCGAAGCAAAAAAAGGCGATTTTGCGGATACCGTCCTCATGCCGGGAGATCCGCTGAGATCAAAATTCATCGCCGAGACTTTTTTTGAGAATCCGATTCTCGTAAACAACGTAAGGGGAGTTAACGGCTACACTGGAACCTACAAGGGAAAGAAGGTTTCCGTAATGGCTTCCGGCATGGGCATGCCTGCCATCGGAATATACTCCCACGAGCTCTTCAACTTCTACGACGTGAAGAACATCATTAGAGTCGGTTCCGCCGGCGCTATTTCGACGGACCTGAAGGTTAGAGATATAGTTTTCGGTCTGGGCTCCTGCACCGACTCCAACTTCCAGAACCAGTTCGCACTGCCGGGAACCTTTGCGCCGACGGCGTCCTATGAGCTTCTGGCAAAGGCTGTGGAAGCGGCAAAGGCCATGGGAGACGTGAGATACAAAGTGGGCAATCTCCTGTCCTCCGACGTTTTCTACCACGACGTAGGCGGGGCTCTCGACTGGCAGAAGATGGGAGTTCTCGCAGTTGAGATGGAATCGGCGGCGCTCTACATGGAAGCCGCAAGAGCCGGCAAAAACGCCCTCTGCATCTGCACCATCTCAGACCATCTGGTAACGGGAGAGGAGCTTTCCTCCGCAGAAAGACAGAACACCTTCACCCAGATGATGGAGATAGCTCTTGAGATAGCATAATTGAGGATATAGCGCGTACACCGGATATGATTGATATACCGGAGGGTTGTAAACCTGTATAAATATATAGGTTTACAACCCTCTTTTTTAGTGGTAAAATAGCCAGGATAGTGATTATCGGGGAAAGGTTGAGAGGACAGAGTGAAAACAGGAATTAGTACGGCAAGAAGAGGCAGAGCAAAGGATATGACTTACGTTGCCGCGGCAGTAGCGCTGCTGGCCGTGTGTTCATGGATATCCATACCCACAGCAGTGCCGTTTACAATGCAGACTTTCGGTGTGTTTATGGTAGTCGGGCTTTTAGGGGGAAGGCTGGGGACGGCGGCCATTGCAGTCTATATTCTTACAGGAGCCCTTGGACTTCCCCTGTTTGCAGGTTTTTCCGGCGGGCCGGGAGTTGTTGCGGGACTTACAGGGGGCTATATAGCGGGATTTTTGGGAAGCGCTATGTTCATGTGGGCGACGGAGAAGATATGGAAAAAGAGAATATCGCTGTTCTTCTCCTCGGCATGCGCGGGACTTCTGATATGCTACCTGCTCGGTACCTTGTGGTTTATGAAGGTATACACTGACGACGCAGGAACAATCGGTATAATGACCGTGCTTTCCACGTGCGTATTTCCGTATATCGCGCCGGATCTGGTAAAAACAGGGCTTGCCGCATACACTGTAAAGAGGCTGAGGCCTTTAATTAAAAGATAGCAGCCGGAGCCTGAATGTGATAAAATAAACGGTAACGGAAAAACTTCAAATTTGATTTCAAAGGAGAGTGAACTGAAATGAAAAAGGAAGTTTTGGATTTTGTAGCCGAAAAGACTAAGGAACTCATAGACGCTCCTACATGCTCACAGGAGGCGAGAGAAGCCGCAAAAGCGTGGCTTGACGCTGTGGGAACGGACAAAGAGCAGGAAGAGACGAAGAAGTATATCGCAGAGCTTGAAGAGGATATCGTAACCGTGGACGGACTTATCGCCTTTGCGGAATCTGAAGCGGGGGCTGGAGTATTCGGAGAAAAGGCTCCCGATGTTGCGGTTCACGGACGAGAGATAAAGGCTGCAGGCGCAAAGTACTGCGACTGCCCGGCCTGCGCGGCGGTAGAGGCCATTCTGTCAAAGAAAGAAGAGATGCTGCAGTAAAAGGTTATGACCTCCCATTAGTACGACTCAATACGACGATTAACCTTTTTCGCATCAAATTTCAATTTCAGGATAAAGAAATTCATCCTAAATTTCCGCTTTGAGATAAACAGGTATAATTGACAACCGTTTTTATGGGTTTGTTTATACCTGTTTTTGAATTATGGCTTTAAAAGGATGAAAAGCTTTAACCTTTTTCGGCTTTTTTCTGATTACAGGATAACCACGGCCGGGCGCATTTTGTTAAAAAATTTTAAATATCCTTCCGGTCTTTTACCCGTTTTCATTTTACAAAAACCCTTGAAAATGCTATAATATTGAGTTAGTGACAAGGTTATATCCTATTAGTAAAAGAGGTATTTGAAATGAACAATCCGAAATATGACGGCGTTTTTTATCCCGTCCGTGAGGTAAACGATCTTAAGGAGATAATCACCTCCAGCGCGGAGCTCTTTGCCGATAAAACGGCGTATCTTGAAAAGGATAAAAAAGCAGGAAAATTTATGCCTGTGACATACAGACAGATGAAAGATGACATCGACGCTCTCGGAACCGGCCTCATCGACATGGGCCTTCAGGGAGAGAAGATTGCGGTAATCGGAGAGACCAGCGTGCGCTGGCTTCTGACCTACTATACCACGGTCTGCGGCGTAGGCGTAATAGTTCCTCTCGATAAAAACCTGCCTTCCGATGAGCTTAAGAATCTCATAAGGCGCTCCGGAGCCAAGGCGCTGGTGTTCTCCCAGGGAAGCGAGAAGAGCATAGCCGGCGTATATGAAGAAAAGTACGACGTGGAGCACTTTATCTGCATGAAGAAGGCTAAGGACGAAAGAGCCCTATCCATGGACGATATTCTGGAGAGAGGAAGAAAGCTTCTCGGGGAGGGAGACAGGAGATACGTGGACGCGGAGATTGACCCGGATCAGATGGCGACCCTCATGTTCACGTCGGGAACCACGGGAGCTTCCAAGGGAGTAATGCTTTCCCACAGGAACATAGCTTCCAACGTCATGAACATGTCGAAGCTGGTTAACCTGGACGAAGGCGGCATAGTCCTTTCCATTCTGCCGTGTCACCACGCATACGAGATGAACTGCGCAATCTGGACCACCATGTACCAGGGCAGAACTCTTGCAATATGCGAAGGAATCAGATACATACAGAAGAATATGGCGGAGGTGGGAGCCAACTATCTGGTGGGCGTGCCTCTGGTATTTGAGAAGATATACAAGGGAATGTGGAAGCAGGCCGCGGCAAGGGGCGAGGCCGAAAAGCTGAGAAAGGCCATAGACATTTCCAGAAAGATGAAGCTTTACAACAACCGCAAGCTTATGAAGAAGCTGTTCAAGGCCATTCACCACAGCTTCGGCTGCGACATGAGGCTTATGGTTGCGGGTGGAGCCGCCATAGACCCTAAGGTTATAGAGGACTTTGAGGCCATGGGATTCCCTATGATTCAGGGATACGGCATGAGCGAGAACGCTCCTATCATAGCCGTAAATCAGGACCGTTACGGCAAGGCTGCTTCCGTGGGAAGACCTATGCCGGGTACGGAGGTAAGGATAGACAACCCTGACGAAAACGGCATAGGCGAGGTAGTGACCCGCGGACCTTCGGTGATGATGGGCTACTACGACAACGAAGAGGCTACTGCCGAAGTTTTAAAGGACGGCTGGCTTTACACGGGAGACCTGGGATATCTTGACGACGAAGGTTTCCTCTATCTTACCGGAAGAAAGAAGACCGTCATCGTAACAAAGGGCGGAAAGAACATCTTTCCTGAAGAGCTTGAGGCCGTAATCGCGGAAAACGAGCTGATTGCAGAGGTTCTGGTTCACGGAGTGGCAGACGAACACATCGGAAACGTAATCGTGACTGCGGAGATTTTCCCTAACTACGACCTTCTCAGGGAGCAGGAAGGGGAGATGTCTGGCAGCGAGATCTACCATTTCTTCAGAAAGTACATAGAAGAGGTCAATAAGAAGTGGCCTCCTTACAAGGCTATAAAGCGTATCCATATCCGGGATAAGGAGTTCGACAAGACGACTACCGGAAAGATTAAGAGATACGGAAATCAGGGAGACAGCTCCCTCGGAAAGGAAGATATAATGGCTCAGAGCTATCAGGAGATAAAGGCGGCCGAAAGACGCAGGGCTGAAGACTTTGTCAGAACATACATAACCGAGAGCACAGACCCTTACGTAAGATATAAGGAAAGCCGTCCTATCACGGACGTGAGAGACATGTTCACCTCCAGCGTGGAGCTCTACGGCGACAACGTGGCTTTCCGCCAGAAGTTCGGCAAGGGACAGCCGTACACCGAGATCACCTATAAGCGCGCTCTCGCTGACGTCAACGGTCTGGGAACGGCTCTCATAAACCGCGGACTCAAGGGAAAGCGCATAAGCATCATCGGAGAGACATGCTATCAGTGGGAGACCACATACCTTGCGGTTATAGGCGGCGTGGGTCTGGTGGTTCCTCTGGACAAGGAGCTGGGACCTAAGGAGCTCAAGGGACTGGTTGCGGATTCCGGAGTTTCGGCCGTAGTATGCGGCAAGAAATTTGTCGATACCTTTAAGGAGATAAGAGACAGCGGCGAGACGAACCTTGAAATGGTCGTATCCTTCGATTCGGATAAGCACGAGGGCGACGTTCTCTCCTGGAAGGAGCTCATAGAGGAAGGAAAGAATCAGGTGGCTCTGGGAGACAGACAGTATCTGGATGCCGAGGTTATAGCAGACGAGATGGCCGTGCTTCTTTACACTTCGGGAACCACCGGTCTGTCAAAGGGCGTAATGCTTTCCAACACCAACCTGGCTTACAACCTGATGGCGGCACCGACCATTCTGAAGGTAAATCCTTGGGATATATTCTTCTCGGTGCTTCCTGTACATCACACATACGAGTGTACATGCGACTTCCTGATGCCTCTCTACAAGGGAGCGTCCATAGCCTTCTGCGAAGGTCTGAGATACATAACCCAGAATCTTGAAGAGGTTAAGCCGACCATGATTTTAGGAGTGCCGGCCCTCATAGAGACTCTGTACAAGAAGATAATGAAGAACGTGAAGAAGCAGGGCAAGGACAAGACCCTTGCAAGACTTCTCAAGGCCAACAGAAAGACGAAGAAGCTGGGACTCGACATAAGCAAACCGTTCACCAAACAGATTCTCGACGTTTTCGGCGGAAGAATGAGAGTAATAATCTCCGGCGGAGCGGCCATTGATCCTGAGATTCTGCAGTTCTTCAACGACATAGGAATCATCGGTGTACAGGGTTACGGGCTTACCGAGTGCTCACCTATGGCGGCGCTGAATCCTGACGTTGAAAAGGATATGAGAAACGCGGCCGCAGGTCACCTTCTTCCGGGAATGGAAGTGAAGATTGAAGACCCTGACGAGGACGGAGTAGGCGAAATCTGCTTCAGAGGCGATAACGTCATGATGGGCTACTACAACAACGAAGCCGCAACTAACGACGTTCTCAGAGACGGCTGGTTCTACTCCGGAGACCTGGGCTATGTGGACGAGCAGAACTTTGTCTACATCACGGGAAGAAAGAAGAACGTAATCATCACCAAGAACGGAAAGAACGTATTCCCTGAGGAGATAGAGTACTACCTGAGCAGAATCCCTTACATAGCCGAGAGCATGGTATGGGGAGACGAAAACGACGAGGGAACCAACGACACGTCCATAGTTGCAACCATCGTAACCGACGCCGAGGAGCTGGAGGAAGCTCTTGGAGCCGGATATACGGACGAGCAGGTCAAAGACCTTCTCTGGAAGGAAATCGACAAAGTCAACGAGGAGCTGCCTCTGTTCAAGAGAGTGAAGAAGATCAACGTAAGAACCGAGGAGTTTGAGAAGAACACTTCCAAGAAGATAAAGCGCTTCGTGGACTCCAACAAGGAGGAGCATAAATAGATGACAGAATTCCCACAGGTAATGATAAATCTGGATTACCTCGAACAAAATGTGAGAACTGTCATGGGGCGCTGCGCGGACGCTGGAGTCAGCGTGGCGGGAGTCGTAAAAGGGGCTACGGGAATAGCTGAATGTATTGAAGTCTTTGCAAAGGGCGGGGCGACGCAGATTGCGTCGTCCCGTCTGGAGCAACTGGAGACGGCAAAAAAGCTTGACACGGGACTGCCCCTCATGCTCATAAGAATTCCCATGATGAGTGAGGCCGCAGACGCCGTAAGGCTTGCGGACATATCCCTTAACAGCGAGATAACGGTTTTAAGAGAGCTTGACCGTCAGGCAGGTATCGCAGGAAAGAGGCACGGCGTGATTCTCATGGCGGACCTTGGAGACCTGAGAGAGGGGTTCTGGGACAGAACCGAGCTTATAGATGCGGCGGTCGAAGTGGAAACAGGCCTTAAGAATCTGGAGCTTAAGGGTGTAGGAACCAATCTGGGCTGCTACGGCGCGATTCAGCCGACGATGGAAAAGCTTGAGGAGCTGGTGTCCATCGCGGAGCAGGTGGAGAAAGCCATAGGCAGAAAGCTTGAAATCATTTCGGGCGGCGCCACCTCCAGCTATATGAGAGTGCTGGACGGAAACCTTCCGGAGAGGATAAACCATCTGCGCATAGGCGAACAGATTCTCAACGCCTACGATCTGGAGAAGTATTACGGGTATGACCTGAGCGATATGCATTCCGACGTGTTTACCCTGCGGGCGGAGGTAGTTGAGGTTAAGACAAAGCCGACTCACCCGGTGGGAGAGGTCGGCGTTGACGCCTTTGGCAGAAGACTCACATATGAGGACCGGGGAATAAGAAGACGTGCCATCGTGGCCGTCGGAAAAGCCGACATAGGAGACAGCGACAACATATTCCCGGCAGACAGAGGAATAGAGGTGCTTGGAGGTTCCAGCGACCATACCATTTTAGACGTGGAGGATGCGGAAAGAGACATAAAGCCGGGAGATGTTCTGGACTTCGCCGTCAACTACGGGGCCATGCTCTACCTTACGGGCAGCGCCAATGTAAAAATAAGATTTCATAAAAGCGCAAAATAGTATATAATAAATAGATATTTTGAAAGGAGAAGTTTTACCGACATGGCAGACGAAATACTGTTGACCCAGGAAGGGTACGATAAACTTGAGGCGGAAAGGGACGAGCTCGTTTCCGTCAGAAGAAAGGAAGTCTCCGAAAGACTCAAGGAGGCCATTTCATACGGTGACCTTTCTGAAAACGCCGAATACGACGCGGCCAAAAACGAGCAGGCTGAGCTGGAGGAGAGAATCCACAAGCTTGAGACCATGATGAGAAACGCCAAGATCATCAACGAGGACGAGGTGACCGGCGAATACGTGAACGTAGGTCTGAGAGTTACGGTAGAAGACGTGGATTCCAAGGAAAGCATGGATTTCATCATAGTAGGCTCCACCGAGGCGGATCCTTTTGCAGAGCCTGCGAAAATCTCCAACGAATCCGAAGTAGGAAAGAACCTTCTGGGCAAGAAAATCGGTGAAACCGTGGAAATAACCGTTCCGGACGGAATTCTTCACTACAGGATTACTGCTATATCCAAGGAATAAACAGGAGTGGTACTTAAAATGAGCACACAGGAAAAGAATTTGAGCGTAAACGCACCGGCGGAAGAGCTTTCTGAAGAAAATCTCAGCGAACAGAGACAGATAAGAAGAGAGAAGCTGAAGAAGCTCCGCGAGGCCGGAAGAGATCCGTTCCTCCAGGAAAACTGGAACGTGACGGCTCACAGCATGGATATAAAGGAAAACTTCGACGCCATGGAGGACGAAGAGGTTTCCTGCGCAGGCCGAATCATGGCCTTCAGAAGAATGGGCAAGATGGCCTTTGTGGATATTCAGGACAAACAGGGCAGAATCCAGTGCGTCGTTAAGAAGGACGACATCGGAGCCGAAGAGTACGACTGGTTCAAAACCTACGACATAGGAGACATCATCGGCGTCGAGGGAACGGTATTCAAGACGAAGGCGGGAGAAGTTTCCATTCAGGTGTACAAGCTGGTGCTCCTCTCCAAATCGCTTCAGGTGCTTC
Organism: uncultured Clostridia bacterium; assembly: GCA_944386595.1. Taxonomy (GTDB): domain Bacteria; phylum Bacillota; class Clostridia; order Peptostreptococcales; family Anaerovoracaceae; genus Avanaerovorax. Next base: position 14,697 of record CALXBQ010000040.1, on the reverse strand, counting down.
CCAACAAGTGGCACGGGCTTAAGGACACCGACATCAGGTACAGACAGCGCTATACCGACCTTATCATGAATCCGGAGGTTCGCGAAACCTTCTACAAGAGGGCGGCGATAATCAAGGAGATAAGGCGCGTTCTGGAAGAGGACTACGGCTATCTGGAAGTGGATACTCCTATCCTCACAACCATCGCAGGCGGAGCCAACGCCAGACCTTTCAACACCCATCACAACACCCTGAATCTGGACATGAAGCTGAGAATCTCCAACGAGCTCTACCTTAAAAGACTCATAGTGGGGGGTCTCGACAGGGTCTACGAGATGGGAAAGATGTTCAGAAACGAGGGAATGGACAGAAGCCACAATCCTGAGTTTACCAATATGGAATGCTACATGGCCTACGGCGACATGGAAAGCGTTATGGACGTAACGGAGCAGGTTGTATCAAAGGCTGCAATCGCCGTAAACGGTTCACCTGTCATAACGTATCAGGGAAAGGAGTTTGACCTTACCCCTCCTTGGAGACGCCTTAACATGGCTGACGCCGTAAAGGAGATTACCGGCGTAGACTTCTCGAAGATAGACACCGACGAAGAGGCGAGAGCTGCAGCCATAGAAAAGGGTATGGATAAGGACGAGGTAAGCGGCTGGACCCGCGGAAAGATTATCGCCGAGATGTTTGAAGAATTCTGCGAGGACGTTCCGGGATACCTTGACGGACCGGTATTCGTAATTGGACATCCTGTGGAGATTTCCCCTCTGGCAAAGCGTGATCCTGAGGATCCGAGAATCACCAGAAGATTCGAGGCGTACGTCAACGGCTGGGAGATAGGAAACGCATTCTCCGAGCTCAACGACCCTATAGATCAGTATGAGCGCTTCGCAGAGCAGCAGAAGCAGCTGGAATCCGGAGAGGACGACGAGGCGCATCCTATGGATATGGACTTCGTAAACGCTCTCGAAGTCGGACTTCCGCCGACGGGAGGTCTGGGAATCGGCATAGACAGAGTCATCATGCTCATAACCGATTCGCCGTCAATCCGCGACGTGATTCTCTTCCCGACAATGAAGCCGCTGGGAGCCGATTCGGCCGGCGGTGAGGGAGACGAAAACGCCGAAAAGCTCAGCGCGATTCCGAAGCCGCTGAAGCCTACCATAGACTATTCCAAGGTTGTAATAGAGCCGCTGTTCGAGGATTTTGTGGACTTCGAAACCTTCAGCAAATCCGACTTCCGCGCCGTCAAGATTAAAGACTGCAAGGCAGTGCCTAAGAGCAAGAAGCTCCTTCAGTTCACCCTTGACGACGGTTCCGGCACTGACAGAACCATTCTCAGCGGAATCAGCGAATACTACGCTCCGGAATCCCTTGTGGGAAAGACGGCAATCGCCATCGTGAACCTGCCGCCGAGGAAGATGATGGGAATCGACTCCTGCGGAATGCTGATTTCGGCAGTTCACAATGAAGGTGACGAGGAGAGACTCAATCTTCTCATAGTGGACGATGCAATTCCTGCAGGAGCAAAGCTGTATTAGGAGAAGTCTGCAGAGCGCGGGGCGAAAGAGAGATTATCCTTTTTCCTTACAAATTTAAAAATCGGTATAGCAGAATTAAACCTATATCCGTAAAACTTTCAAAACAGGTGTAACCGAGGCCTGAAATCATGGCCTTGAATTATACCTGTTTCTTTTAAAGCTGTAAAAATGGATTAAATTCTTTATCCTATATCGGAAATTTAGCCGAAAAAGGATAACCGACGCGGCTCATGCATGCTAAAGCCGTATCATAGCTGCTTCATCAGAGCGGCTTTACGCACCAGGTGGCGATAAACGACGGGACGTTGTAATCGTGAAGATTCCCTGCGCCGTTGGTGTCGCTGTATATTTCCTTTAACGTGAAGCCTGCCTTAAGTTGGCCGCCTATCTGTTCGTCTATGGTGTGGGAGAACTGAATGCCGTCGTCGGCCTCCGCAAGCTCCTTCAGAAGAGACGGGTCGGAAACCGGGTCGTAGGGCAGCCTCTGGCAGAGCTCGGTTTCGTCCTCGTTAAAGGCGTAGTTTATGCCGATGTCGTATCCGCCGAGAAAGCTGCCGCCCTTTTTCAGCACCCGGAATACTTCTTTGAAAACCGGCTCCACCTCACGAATGTAGCAGTTGGATACCGGGTGGAATACCATGTCGAAGGTCTCGTCGCCGAAGGGCAGGGGCTTCGTCATATCGTCCTGAATTATTTCTATCTCATAGCCTTCCCGTTCGGCTACCAGTCTGTCGCTTTCGCACTGGAGCCCGGAATAGTCGAAGACGGTACACTTTGCGCCCAGAGCCGAGAATACGGCCATTTGCTGACCGCCGCCTGAGGCAAGGCCGAGAATTCGCTTTCCCTTAAGGTCGCCGAACCAGCTGTGTGGCACAGGCTTTGTGGTAGTGAGGAGGACGTTCCAGTCTCCTTCCTTTACCCTCAAAAAAGTCTCGTGATCTATGGGGGTTCCCCATTCCCAGCCGTCACGGCACCAGCTGTCTATTACCTTTGAATTTATCTCCTGATATGTTTTTTCTTCTAAGTTACCGTATTTCATGTTAAAATCTCCTGCCATACATAAGAAGATATTATCTAAATCAGCGGCGAGCCCGTCATCTCCTTCGGCACGTCAAAGCCCATCAGCTTAAGGAGGGTAGGGGCAAGGTCCGCCAGCTTTCCGCCGGATTTAAGCTGCCACTTTTCCGGGTTTTCTCCCGCTTCCCCGGAAATGAGAACCAGAGGAACCTCGTTAAGGGAGTGGGCGGTCACTACGTTCCCGTTTTCGTCCTCCATTACATCTGCGTTTCCGTGATCGGCCGTGAGCAGAATCTGTCCGCCGGCGTCCAGTACGGCTTTAACCACCTTCGGTACGCATGCATCGAGAGTTTCGATGGCCTTTACGGCAGCGTCAAAAACTCCTGTGTGGCCCACCATGTCTGCGTTGGCGTAATTGAGAACTATCGCATCGTATTTTGACGATTCAACGGCATCGACTACTTTTTCGGTCACCTCGTAAGCGCTCATTTCAGGCTTAAGGTCGTAGGTGGCAACCTTAGGGGACGGAACCAGAATCCTGTCCTCGCCTTCGTAAGGCTTTTCTCTGCCGCCGTTGAAGAAGAAGGTAACGTGGGCGTATTTTTCGGTCTCCGCGATTCGAAGCTGCTTAAGGCCGAGGGAGGAGACGTACTCTCCGAAGGTGTTATCCGGCTGCTCAGGCGGAAATGCCACGGTTACGTTCGGCATCGAAGCGTCGTACTGGGTCATGCAGACGTAGGCCGATACTTTCGGGCGGACTTCTCTGTCAAAGCCTGTAAATCCGTCGTCAACAAAGCACCTTGTTATCTCCCTTGCCCTGTCCGGACGGAAGTTGAACATAATCATGGAGTCTCCGTCCTTTACGGTCCTGTCATCGTCTCCGATTACGGAAGGGAGAACGAATTCGTCGTTTTCGTCTCTGTCATAGGCTGCGGCAAGGGCCTCCGCCGCAGAAGAAAAGCGGGGGCCTGCGCCCTTTGTCATGGCATCGTAGGCCTTCTCAACCCGCTCGAACCGGTTATCCCTGTCCATAGCGTAATATCTTCCCGAAATCATGGAAATACGCCCGTCCATGCCGTATTTATCAAGTACATCGTCTAAATACGATTGAAGCTCTTTAAGGTATTTTCCGGCGCATCTGGGCGGAACGTCGCGTCCGTCCAGAAAGGCGTGAACCCGCAGGGTCTTAACGCCTCTGCGACCTGCCATATCTATGAGGCCAAGGAGATGCTCTATGTGGCTGTGTACGCCTCCGTCGGAAACGAGTCCCAGAAGGTGAAGGGCGCCGCCGCCAGCGGCAGCATCCATCGCCTCGGAAAGCACGGGGTTTTCAAGTATGCTTCCGTCCTCTACGGCGTTGGATATTCTCGAAAGCTCCTGATAAACCACTCTGCCCGCGCCGATGTTCAGGTGGCCCACCTCGGAGTTTCCCATCTGCCCTTCGGGCAGTCCCACGGCTTTTCCGCACGCTTTGAGAGAAGTCCGGGGATACTTTTTAAATATTTCATCAAGATGGGGCGTATCCGCCGCCGCAATGGCGTTTCCTCTGGCGGACGGATTCAGGCCGAAGCCGTCCAGAATCATCAGCATAGAGGGTCTTTTCTTTATTTCCATGAGACTGTTCTCCTTTTCTTTTCAGACGGTTAAACGGACGCCGGAGCGTCCACACTGTCCTTTAATTATAACAGAATATCTGATATAATCAAATGTAACAGTTCCGCCGGGAACGGGAACGGAGAGACATATGAACTGGACCGAAAGACAGCTTGAAGCCATAGAAAACAGACAGAAGAATATACTGGTTGCCGCCGCCGCAGGATCAGGAAAGACTGCGGTTTTAGTCGAGCGCATAAGGAGGCTCATCGTAGAGGACAGAGTTCCGGTGGACAGGATGCTCATAGTCACCTTCACCAACGCTGCCGCTGCGGAGATGAAGGAGAAAATCAGGCAGGCTCTCTACGCCGAGCAGAATGAAGACAGGACAAAGGCTGCATATGCGAGAAGACAGCTTGCCCTTCTGCCTCAGGCCAGTATCAGCACCTTCCATTCATTTGCTTTGAGTGTAATCAGGAAGTACTTCTATCTGACGGATCTGGAGCCGGGATTTTCCATATGCGACGAAGCCAGAGGCGCAATTCTCAGGGAAGACGCTATGGACGAGCTTCTCGAGAAGCGTTTCGAGGAGGGAAGCCCGGAATTTCACGATTTTCTTGACAGGTACAGCTCCGGAAGGAATATGAACGGCGTCAGAGAGATGATACTGTCCGTGTACGACGGAGTTATGGCTATGCCTTATCCGTGGAAATGGCTTGATGAAAAAATCGGGGAGCTCGGTCTTTCCTGCGATGAATTCAGGAAATCCCCGCTCATGGAATATATATGGGATCATGCCGCTGAGGCTTTGACAAAAGCTGCGGAAAACAGCAGAAAGGCCGCGGAGATTCTCGAGGGCGAAGGCCTGGACAGGCTGGCGGACAAAGTCCGGGAAGGCCAGACGGTTTTTACCGAGGCGGCTTTGGAGTATGGAAAAACCCGGGATTTTGAAGGCTTTGGCGAAAAGCTGGGACTCATAGGGCTTCCGAGAATCACTCCGAAGAAGGAAGAGAAGGAAATATATGCAGAAGTAAAGGACAGCGTTTCAGCGTGCCTTAAGGAAGCGAGAGAGACGGCGAAGAACCTCAGAGAAGAGATATTCTGCCGGCCTCTTGACGCGCAGGTGGAAGAGATGAACCGGACTGCGCCTTTTGCCGCATACCTGGGAGGACTGGTGAGGGAATACCACGAGATATTCCGCGCCGTAAAGAAGAAGAAAAAACTGGCCGATTTCAGCGACATAGAGCACTACTGCCTGGAAATACTGGAAAACCCCGACGCGCGGGATTTCTACCGGGATAAGTTCGAGTACATCTTTATAGACGAATATCAGGACACCAACGTCCTTCAGGAGGAAATTATAGGAAGAATCTGCCGCGAGAACAATCTCTTCATGGTAGGAGACATAAAGCAGAGCATTTACAGGTTCAGACTTGCCGAACCGTCCATATTCAGGCGGAAGTACCGTCAGTACGCGGGCTGCGGCGCCGGCGACAGCTCCGTAAAGATAGACCTTAACAGAAACTACAGAAGCAAGGCGGTGGTTCTTGAAGGAATAAACCGCGTTTTCAGAGACGCCATGGAAGGTTACGACGCCGATGCCGAGCTTTATCCGGGCATCGAATACGACGGCCCTTTGAGCTATGAACCCGAGATGACCGCAGTGGCTTTCGGCGGAACCGCAGACGACGGAGAAGAGGCGAAAGCCGTTCCCGAAGAGATTGCCGACCTGAAAAAGACGGAGATAGAGGCTCTTCAGGCGGCCAACATCATAAAGGAATCTCTGGGGAAGGAATACATGGACCCGAAGACCGGGAAGGTGAGAAGGCTTCACCGCAGAGACATAGTGATTCTTTTAAGAAGCGTGAGAAATTACGCCGACGTGTACTACGGGATTCTGAAGAGGTGCGGAATAGACGCATACGTAGACGACAACGAAGGGTACTTCGACACTATGGAAATCCGGGTGTTCATGAACCTTCTTTCCGTAATAGACAACAAAAAGCAGGACGTGCCGCTCATAAGCGTTCTTCATTCGGAGATATTCGGATTTACCGCCGATCGGCTGGCGCAGGTCAGGGAGGAGCATAAGACGGGCTCCTTCGAGGAGGCTTTGAGGACTTACGCTCAGGCCCACCCGGAAAGCGAAACCGGCTCCATGTGCGCTGACGCCCTTTCGTCCATAGAAGGCTGGAAGAGGGAATCGAGGATTATGCCTCTGGGCAGGTTCGTCTGGAAGCTGATGATAGAGACGGGATATTACATCGTCATGGGGGCGATGCCGGGAGGAAGCCAGAGACAGGCCAACCTCAGAGCTCTCGTCGATAAGGCTGAGGACTTCGCCTCGGACGGTCAGGGAACTCTCTACGACTTTATGCGATATATCGATTCGGTGAAGAAGCGCAAAGTCAGAACCGGACAGGTAAGGCTCATCGGCGAAAAGGACGACGTGGTCAGGATAATGACAATCCATAAGAGCAAGGGTCTGGAGTTTCCGATGGTAATTCTGGCAGGCTGCGGCAAAAGGCTCAACTACTCGAAGGCAGGAAGAGGCGCGTCCCTTCACAAGGATATAGGCATAGGGCTGACTCTGGAAAATCCGGAGGAGAGATGGTACAGCCAGACTCTCATACAGCGGCTCATAGCCGGAGCCGTAAGGAGAGAGGAGGCCGAAGAGGAGGTGAGAATCCTCTACGTCGCCATGACCCGTGCAAAAGACGTGCTCCACATTCTCGGCACCGTGAACGACGGAGAAAAGTATCTGGCGGCCAGAGAAAGCGGAGTGAGAAAGGATACGGACTACCTTTCCATTATAGGAGACACAGTGCCGTGCACAGTTGTAAACGCAGCCGATGTGGACGGCTCAGGTCTTTCTGAGAAGGTGTACGCCGGAGGTGACATTCTGAACCGGGATATCTACGCCGGTCACTCCGATGAAGAGACGAAGGCCGACGTTATAAGGCGGCTGGAATACGCATACCCTTACGAGGGGGCAAGACGGCTGAAACCGAAATATTCCGTTTCGGAGCTTAATTCGGAGGCGTCCGCAGATGACGAAAAGATAGATTCGGGCAGGCTGGGGCCTGAGTCCGAAGAACCGATGAAGCCTGTGTGGCGCGGATTTTCGGACCTGAAAGCGCCGGACTTCATGGCGGGTAAAAAGAAGCTCACTGCGGCGGAAAGAGGCACATGTTTTCACACTCTCATGGAGAACCTGGACTTTGCAAAAGCTGCAGAGGGCGGGTACGAATACGTCGCTTCAGAGGTTGAAAGGCTGAAAGCCTGCGGAATTTTCACCGAAGAGGAAGCCGCTTCAGTCTACATAAAGGGAGTGACGGCCTTCTTTGAATCGGACACAGGTGCCCGCGCGGCAAAGGCTTTTGCCGAGGGAAGAATGAGAAAGGAAAAACCGTTTACCCTTTTGTCCGAAAAAGACGGTGAATCCGTCATGATCCAGGGTATAATAGATTGTTACTTCATCGAGGACGGCAGGGCCGTCATCATAGACTACAAGACTAACCGCTTTGACAAAAGCAGAGCGGAGGAAGAGATAAAACGCCTGACCGGCAGCTACGGGAAGCAGATTGAGATATACAGGGACGCCGTAGTCCGGGCCACTGGAGTCAAAGAGTGCGAAGCATATCTTTACGTGGTTCAGGCCGGCAGGTTCGTGGGTATAAATGAACAGAAGGAAGGGAGACAGGCATGACAGGACTGGTAATTGAAGGCGGTGGAATGAGAGGAATCTTCGCCGCGGGAGTGCTCGAATATCTTCTCGACAACGACATAAAGGTCGATTATGTAATAGGCGTGTCCGCAGGGGCGTGCCACGGGTGCAGCTATGTCAGCGGACAGAAGGGCAGAGCCTTTGCGGTCTGCACCGATTACATGGACGATCCAAGATACGGAAGCGTTCAGAGTCTCTTAAAGACGGGGGACTATTTCGGAAAGAAGTTCATGTATCACACAATTCCGGAGGAGCTTAACCCTGTAGACAACGAAAGCTTCAAAAAGAGCGGAATAAGGTTCGAGGTGGGAGTGTTCAACTGCATTACGGGAGAATCAGAGTATCCCGAGATAAAGGATATGTTCGAAGATGTGGACTGGATAGCAGCCTCCGCGTCGCTGCCGCTCTTTGCGAAGATGGTGGACATAGGCGGGTATCAGTACATGGACGGAGGCCTTTCCGATTCCATTCCCGTTAAGCACGCTCAGGAAATCGGCTGCGACAAGGTGATAGTGATTCTGACGAGAGAAAGAGGCTATCGCAAGGCGGCCAGCAAATCCATCCCTCTGATAAAGGCTAAGTACAAGGACTACCCAAAGCTGATAGAGGCCCTTAAGCGCCGCCATACCGTCTACAACGAAACCCTCGAGTACATAGACGAAGAGGAGAAGAAGGGCAACGTGTTCGTCATCGCGCCCGTAAAGGACCTGGGCGTAGGCAGGCTTGAAAAGGACAGAAACAAGCTGAAGAACGCGTACCTTGAAGGGTATTACGTAACCGAAAGCTACGGCGACAAACTGAAGGAGTTTCTGGAGAAGTAGTCGTGTGGCGGTCTCGACAGTCACCGGGCGATCTCGGGCGTTATCGGGCGGTCTTGGCAGTCACCGGGCGGTCTGATGGTGTTCAGTCAACGGGCCCTTTCGGCCACTTTGCCGGATTTCCCGGTTGGCGGCCCACGGAAATTACTGCAAAACCCGCAAAATCTCGGCATCTGGCCGAGATTTTTACTTTTTGAGACGATTTTCCGGGACGATTTCTCGGCCGCTTTACGTGTGAAACCGCATATAGGCCGAGATTTCGTGGGCCACTTTGTTCATTTATCGCTTAACGGCCGAGATGAACCGGGAAGCCCTGTCAAAGATATTTCTTAATGTTAAGGTTAAGATTTCTTAACAATTCCCTCAAAAGCATTTTGATATGGCATACTATGGAAAAATTATGTATGATTCAGGAGAGCTTTAGAATATATGAAGATTTTCACATACCATATCACCCGGCCGTTTTTTCGTTGTGGAAAAGCCGTTCAGATGGTATAATTATCCGTAGAGTATTTTCCCCGCGGACAGGGGCATATTCAAGGCCCGGAGTCCGCATGAATAATTCGGAGAGAGAATATGGATAACAAAAAAGGAATTCCAAAGGGAAGAAGCTATTGGGGTACTTTTTTCGGCAAAGTGGTCTACACCATAGAGGCTGTGGCCTCGGTAGTCATCATACTGGTTATACTGGTGATGCTGTATAACCTGATAGGCGAGGTCGCATTTGAAAATTCGCTGCGTGATATGGAGCCGGAGGGATTTACACGGTTTCTTGCCGATATTCTGGCCCTCATAGTGGGTCTGGAATTTGTAAAGCTGCTGACCAGGCAGAGAGCCGTAGACCTTATAGAAGTTATGCAGCTTGCCGTCGCCCGTCAGATGATAGTGGAACACCTAAGTATGAAGGAGATAATAATCGGCGTAACAGCCATTGCCATACTCTTTGCCGCAAGGAAGTATCTCTTCCTTAAAGAAAGCGAGGCAAAGGAACTTCACGAAGATTTTTAGCGCAGGAGGATAAAATGAGCGAAGCTAATTCTACCAACTTTATTCACAGCATAATTGACGCTGACCTTGAGAGCGGCAAGAGAAAGGAAATATACACCCGTTTCCCGCCGGAGCCTAACGGCTACCTTCACATAGGTCATGCGAAGGCCATTTGTATAAACTTCGGAACAGCCGAAAAGTATCACGGAAAGTGCAACCTGAGATATGACGATACCAACCCCGTTAAGGAAGACGTAGAGTATGTAGGCGCCATAGAAGAGGATATCAGATGGCTGGGCTTTAAATGGGAGAAGCTTCTCTGGGCGTCCAACTACTTCGACCAGATGTACGAGGCTGCAGTCATTTTGATCAAAAAAGGCCTGGCATACGTGGACAGCCTGACGGCGGAGCAGATAAAGGAATACAGAGGAACCCTGAAAGAGCCGGGAAAGGAAAGCCCGTGCAGAAACCAGAGCGTTGAGGAGAACCTTAAGCTCTTTGAGGACATGAAGGCGGGAAAGTTTGCCGACGGCGAGAGAGTGCTCAGAGCGAAGATAGACATGGCATCGCCTAACATAAACATGAGAGATCCTGTAATATACAGAATCGCTCACGAACCGCCTCACCACAACACCGGGGACAAATGGTGTATCTACCCGATGTACGATTTTGCCCACCCTATAGAGGACGCCATAGAGGGAATAACCCACTCCCTCTGCTCCCTGGAATTCGAAGATCACAGACCGCTCTACGACTGGGTTCTGAGAGAGGTCGGACTGTGGGAGAATCCGCCTCAGCAGATAGAGTTCGCAAGACTCAACCTTACCAACACGGTGATGAGCAAGCGCTACCTTAAAGCCTTTGTGGACGAGGGCGTGGTGGACGGATGGGACGACCCGAGAATGCCGACCATCGCAGGCCTGAGAAGAAGAGGCTACACTCCTGAATCCATCAGGGATTTCTGCGAGAGAATAGGCGTTTCCAAAGCCAACAGCATGGTTGACATATCTCTTCTGGAGCACTGCATCAGAGAGGACCTTAAGACGAAAGTGGAAAGCCGCAACGTTGTAGAAAACCCTATCAAGGTTGTGATAACCAACTATCCTGAGGGCCAGACCGAAATGGTGGAGCTGGAGAATAATAAAGAAGTTCCGGAGATGGGAACGAGGAGGATTCCTTTCTCCAGAGAGCTTTACGTTGACGGCGCAGACTTTATGGAAGTGCCGGTAAAGAAATACTTCAGACTGTTCCCGGGAAACGAAGTCCGCTTCAAGGGCGCATACTTCATTAAGTGCAACGAAGTGGTGAAAAACGAGGACGGTTCCATTAAAGAGCTTCTCTGCACCTACGACCCTGCAACGAAGTCGGGCGAAGGCTTTGAGGGAAGAAAGGTGAAGGGAACCATACACTTTGTGGACGCCGCCACGGCAGTAAAGATAAAGATAAGAAACTATGGATACCTTATGGTGGAGGACGAAAACGGAAACCTGGTGAATAATCCGGATTCCGTGGAGGAGACCTGGGGCTACGCCGAGCCGTCCGTTGCGGAGGCAAAGCTGGGAGAGAGATTCCAGTTCTTCCGTCACGGTTATTACGTGGCCGATTCCAAGCTTACCACGGATACCGAAAAGGTGTTCAACCGCATAGTGGACCTTAAGAGTTCATGGAAGCCGGGAAAATAGAGAATTCGAAAGAGAGGAGATTTTCATATGAAGAGATTTCTGGCGGCGCTTCTTGCCGTTGTGATGGTTCTGGCAGTAACGGCCTGCGGCAGCGACGAGTCGTCAAAGCCTGCCGATGAAAACGGAGCCGGTGAAGCGGCCTACCCGATGACGGTTACCGATTACCTGGGAAATGAGATGGAGTTTGCGGAAGCTCCTCAGAAGATAGTTTCCCTTTCTCCGAGCTGCACCGAGATACTTTACGCCCTCGGACAGGGAGATAAGATGGTGGGAGTTTCCACCTGGTGCACATACCCTGAGGAGGCTGCTGAAGTGGAGCAGGTGGGAGACACCTACAGCGTAAGCGTTGAGAGAATCATCGAGCTTGATGCGGACGTGGTATTCGTATCCGGCGGTACTGCGGCCGAGTCCGTGGATGCTCTCAATGCGGCGGGAATCAACGTTTACTCCACAGGCGCAAAGAATGTAGACGAGATATACGAGAGCATAGAGAACATAGGCGCCATTGTGGACGCTTCCGACAAGGCGAACGAGGTTGTGACGGGAATGAAAAATCAGCTTGCAGACCTTGAAGAAAAGCTTGCTGACGTCGAGACAAAGAGTGTATTCATCGACCTGGGAGGACTCTACTCCTCCGGAAGCGAGGATTACCTGGGAACATCTCTTGCGCTTATCAAAGCCGACAATATCGCTTTAGATGCGGGAACCAATTCTCCGCAGCTTTCCGCAGAAACGGTAATAGAGAAGAATCCTCAGGTTTACATCGTAATGTCCTCGGAGGAGGAATTTGACCGGCCTGCAGGCTTTGAGGAAATCGACGCCTTCAAAAACGGCGAGGTTTACTATATAGCCTACGATGACCCTAACACGGACATCATCACCAGAGACGGCCCTCGCTTCATAGAGGGACTCAGTTATCTGGCGGGACTTATTCACGGCATAGAGTAAAGGCCACAGGAGAATTTCATGAGTAAGAAACGGATCGTCGCCTCACTGCTTTTCATAGCAGGCGGGGCGGCTGTCATTTTAATATGCACATTTTTCGGCGCGGCGGACGTGACGATAAAGGACACTCTGATGATCCTCGTCAATAAGACATTTGGGGGATTTTCGGAGCAGGTTGAAGCTCTGGGTTCAAAGGCTACCATAATATGGAGTCTGAGATTTCCCAGGAGCCTTCTCGCATTTCTGACGGGAGGAGCTCTTGCTGTATGCGGCGGAGTCTATCAGGCGATTTTCAAAAACCCAATGGCTGACCCTTTTGTCCTTGGAATTTCATCAGGCGCAGCTTTTGGCGCGACCGTAGGCATAGTCCTTTCCATTCCGGTGACCTTCCTCGGAATGAACACGGTTTCGGCCTTCGCATTCATCGGAGCGCTTCTGTCCATATTCTTCGTGTACAATATCGCCAAAGTGGGCAGGCAGGCGAACACCACGTCTCTGCTTCTCTGCGGCGTGGCGGTAAACCAGCTGCTTACGGCAATCATATCATTCGTGATGCTGGTGGCATCCAACGAGATGAGGCAGATCTACTTCTGGACTCTGGGCAGCTTTTCCGCCCGGGGCTGGGATCACGTGATCACGGTGCTGCCGTATATAGCGATCGGCCTGATCGTGGTGGCGGTATACTGCAGGGAACTTGACATCATGGTCATGGGCGACGAAACGGCCGTGCGATTCGGAGTGAACGTGGAGAGAAATAAACGGATTCTTTTCCTCGTTACGTCTCTCATGATGGCTGCGTGTGTTTCCGTGAGCGGAATTATAGGATTTGTCGGACTGGTATCGCCTCACGTGGTCAGAATAGTCATTGGGCCCGTTCACAAAAGGCTTCTGCCTGCGGCGTTCATGCTGGGCGGAGCCATGCTCTGCATCTGTGACACCATAGCCAGAGCCGTCATGGAGGCGGAAATACCTGTGGGAATCATTACGGCCATAGTCGGAGCGCCGTTCTTCATATACCTTCTCAGAGCGAGAAACAGGGAGGTGATGTGATGGAGCCTATTTTGACTTTTGACGGCGTTACGGCAGGATACGGAGAAAAGGATATCCTGAAGGATTTCTCGTGCAGCGTAGGGCAGGGAGAGTTCGTATCCCTCATAGGGCCTAACGGGTCCGGAAAATCCACCCTTATCCATACGGTGACGGGGGTGGTGCCTCTGAAGTCGGGGCGCATAACCCTTGACGGAAAGGATAACGACAGGCTCTCCCACATGGAAAGAGCGCGAATGGTAGCGGTGGTGCCTCAGAATTTCACTCCGTCCTTCGGGTTCAGAGCAAAAGAGATAGTTGCCATGGGAAGGCACCCTTATCTGAAACGGCTTCAGTCGGAATCCGAAGAGGATTACAGGATTATCGACAGGGCCATGGAACAGACGGGAACTCTTCACTTAAGAGAACGGAAGATAACGGAGCTTTCAGGAGGAGAGAGGCAGAGAATAATCATATCGGCAGCCCTGGCCCAGACTCCGAAGGTTTTGATTCTGGACGAGCCCACAAACCACCTGGATATCCAGTATACCCTTGAAATAATGGAGCTGATGAGAAGGCTGAACAGGGAAGAGGGAATTACGATCTTCGCAGTCCTTCACGACATAAACATGGCCGCAAGGTTTTCCGACAGAATCGTGGTGTTAAACGGAGGCAAAAAAACGGCCGACGGGCCGGTAGGCGAGATAATCCGCGAGGAGGTGCTGAAGCCGGTTTACAGGATAGATCTGGTGACGAGAGAAAATTCCCTAACCGCATCTCCTGAAATAGTGGCGCTCAGAAGCAACAGGGAAGCGGAGAGGAAGCTGAACGGCCGCCGTGTTCACGTTATCTGCGGAGGCGGCAGCGGAAGCAGAATTATAGAGGGTTTTTACAATCAGGGCTGGCAGGTGAGCTGCGGCGTACTCTCAAGCGGCGACAGCGACTACAATCTGGCCAGGTCTCTGGGCCTTGAGATAGTGGAGGAAAAACCGTACAGCCCGGTATCGGACAAAGCCTGCGAAGCCAATCTGGCGGCAGCCTGCCGTGCGGACGCAGTGGTTTTAGCCGATGTGGATATAGGCATGAGCAACCTGCGAAACGTTACTGTTTTAAATGACGTGACAGGGCCTGAAATCATCATTTTGAGAGAAAATGCCGGCGACTACACCGGAGGCAGAGCCGATGAAGTCATCTCGGATCTGGTCGCTTCGGGAAGAGCCCGGAAGGTGAGCGGGAAAGAGATGGAAGAGGGTCATGTCCATATAATGGTGTAAAATCAAAAATAAAAAGAGCACATAGCTCCAACCTCAGGTATAATATTAATCACCACAAAAACATCAACTGGAGGTGGAGTTATGGCTCAAATAAATATTACA
>CALXBQ010000039.1 GCA_944386595.1 uncultured Clostridia bacterium | reverse complement strand
TTTCTCTGTGAAATATCTATCTAACTAGAAAAAGATCGTTTGAAAGGGTGAAATCATGTTTATCGGCAGAGAGCGTGAACTTGCGACGCTGAATAAGTTATACGCATCGGACAAGTTTGAATTTGTAGTAATATATGGCCGCCGCCGTGTCGGTAAAACGGCGCTGATCAGCCAGTTTATTGATGACAAAAACGCCATCTATTTTATGGGCGTTGAGAGCAACGCCAAGCAGAATCTTGAAAATTTCAGCAAGAGTATTCTCAGCTATCACACCGGAATGGATGCAGAAACTTCTTTTCTATCCTTTCAAGCGGCTTTGGAATATGTGTTCAAGCTGTCCGAAAAGGAACGGATTATTCTTGCCATCGACGAATACCCCTATGTTGCCCGCTCATCGAAAAGCCTCGCTTCCACCATACAACTTTTGATTGACCAATACAAAGATACTTCCAAGCTGATGCTGATCCTCTGCGGCTCGTCTATGTCCTATATGGAAGACCATGTTCTCGCCTACAAAGCGCCCCTTTACGGCAGACGGACGGCGCAGATGAAAATTCTTCCCTTTGACTTTGAAGAGACTTGCCATTATTTCAAAAATTTCACCGATGAAGAGAAAGCCTATGTGTACGGAATCGTAGGCGGCACGCCACAGTATCTGCTTCAGATGAGCGATAAGCTGAGCATTGAGGACAATATCAAAAACACATTTCTGAATCCCAACTCCGCCCTGTTTGAAGAGCCGGAAAACCTGCTCAAGCAGGAGGTGCGGGAACCGGCGCTCTACAATGCGATCATCACGGCGATTGCCATCGGCGCTTCCCGTATGTCGGAGATTTCAGGAAAGGTTGGGGAAAACACAAATATTTGCTCCGCCTATGTGAAAAACCTGATTTCCCTCGGCATTATCGAAAAAGAAACGCCATACGGCGAAAAAGCGTCCCGAAAAGCGATTTACTCCATTGCGGACAATATGTTCCGCTTCTGGTATCGCTTTGTGCCGGAAAACAATTCGATCATCGCCCGTGGTGCTGCCGATCTGGCTTACAAGCGCATCGAGCCGTATCTGTCCGACTATATGGGCAAGGTGTTTGAGGAAATCTGCAAGCAGTATCTCTGGAAGCTGCTACTCTCCGGCAAGTGCCCGGTGGAGTTTTCTTCTCTCGGCCGCTGGTGGGGCAACGATCCCAAAGAAAAACGTCAGACTGAAATTGATATCCTCGCCGAACAGGATAAAAACACTGCCCTTTTCGCCGAGTGCAAATGGACGAATGAAAAGGTTGATCTCGGCGTTTTGGAAACACTTGTAAAGCGCAGAGAGCTCTTTTCCTATCAAAATGTCCATTACTACCTCTTTGCCAAAACCGGCTTTACCAAAGGCTGCACCGACCGGGCAAGTGAGATGGGAAATGTGACATTAGTGAGTTATGAAGATATCATGAGTGGGATGAGATATAAATAAGAAAAAATCCGGTAAACCTGAATGGTTACCGGATTTTTCGATGGCGGAGAGTCCGGGATTCGAACCCGGGGTCCCGCAAGGGACACGGCATTTCGAGTGCCGCACGATCGACCACTCTGACAACTCTCCACGTTGTTGATGCTGCGGAATCCGCAAGCTTTTTTATTTTACCATATAAACGAAGAGACTTCAACAATTTCCTTCCGGAGAATGAGCTTGTGTTATTTTTATAACAAAAAACGAAAAAATATACGAAAAAGTACTTGCATAAAAATACGAATAGATTTATAATTACACCCAAGCTAAGGAAAAGTGGCTGGTGGACCTTAGACGGTCCGTATATTACTTAAGATACTGAAAAGGAGGAAACAAAGATGTTACATTCAACAGACCCGAAAATTCTGTTCCTGCAGGAAGAAGACGTTATAAAAGCCGGAGCTCTCGATATGAGAATGACTCTGGATGCCGTGGAGGAAACTTATAGAATGTTCGGGAGAGGCGAACTTCTGAACCCTCCGAAGACTCATATGGAAATGCCGATAGGCTGCAACGGAGATTGGGCTTCTTTCTTCAACACGATGCCGTGCTACCTTGGAAAGGACATAAACATCGGTGGAGTGAAATGGGCAGCCGAGGCGAAGAACAACAGCAATATCCCGGGAATACCTTACGGCATAGATATAACCATACTCAGCGATCCCGAGACGGTTCTCCCGTTCTGCATCCTTGACGGAACGCTGATTACGGCCATGAGAACCTCGGCTGTGGCAGGAGTGTTCGCAAAATATACGGCTCCCAAGGGCTGCGACAGTGCACTCCTCGTCGGAGCCGGAGTAATAGGAAGAACCATGATAATGGCTATCTGCGAAGCTCTTCCGGGCATAAAGAAGATATATCTTTCGGACCTTGATATATCAAAGGCTGAGGCGCTGAAAAAAGAATATGAAGGAGTGTACGATGCGGAAATCATCCCCGTTACCGACGCAAAGTCTGCATCCAAGGAGACAAAGCTCATCGTTACCGAGACCACATCCGGCAAGACCTTCATAGACGAGAGCTGGCTTAAGCCGGGAGACACCATGATAAACATGGGCAGCTATGAAGCAGATAAAGGAACCGTGAAATCAAGCGACGTCATAATAGTGGACTACTGGGATCAGGTGATAACGTCTCCGACAAAGGCAGTATCGCTTCTCTACAAGGACGGAGAGATCACCGAGGACGACGTTTATAACCTCAGCGACGTGGTTCTCGGAAAATGGCAGGGAAGAACTGATGACAGCCAGATTGTGAACTGCTCGTCCCTCGGCCTTGGAGCTCTCGACATAATGATAGGGTACAAGGTGTTCCTGAAAGCGAAAGAGATGGGAATCGGCACGGAAGTCAAGCTGTGGAACAAGCCGCTCTGGGAATAGAAAGATAAAAAAACGAATTGCACACTTTGAGAAAAGGAGAAATATAAAATGAAAAAGATTAACCTGAAGAAAGCAGCCGCCATAGCCATGTCGCTGATAATGGTTCTGGGAGTGGCTTCATGCGGCGCGGAAGAAGAAAAATCTGATGCAAACGGTGAAGCAGAGGAAGCAGTGGATTATGAAAACAGCGAGAG
This sequence comes from uncultured Clostridia bacterium, assembly GCA_944386595.1. Classification (GTDB taxonomy): domain Bacteria; phylum Bacillota; class Clostridia; order Peptostreptococcales; family Anaerovoracaceae; genus Avanaerovorax. The sequence goes on along the minus strand of CALXBQ010000039.1, from coordinate 12,567 downwards.
AATCAAAGAGATAAAGGATTCCGGAAAACTCGTAGTCGGAACCTCCGCAGACTATGCGCCTTTTGAGTTCCACACGAAGATAGACGGAGAGGATACCATAGTAGGCTTTGACATAGCCATAGCCCAGAAGATTGCCGACTCCCTGGGAGTGGAGCTTGAGGTTGTCGATATGGCCTTCGATTCGCTTCTCATCAGCCTTGACAACGGAGACTTCGATATGGTTCTCGCTTCCCTTGGCGCTACGGAGGAGAGAAAGAAAGCGGTAGACTTCTCCGAGCCGTATCACCAGAGCACTCATCTGGTAGTGGTAAGAGCTGAAGACGCAGACAAGTACACTACGGCTGAGAGCCTGAAGGGACAACCTGTTGCGGCTCAGAAAGGAGCTACTCTGGTTCCTGAAGCTGAAAAGGTTGCCGGCGCGGAGAACGTGGTGCAGCTTGTGAAGGTAAACGACATGGTAACCGAGCTCTTAAACGGCAAGGTTGAAGCCATAGTTTTGGACAGCGTTATCGCCAACGGATATGAAGCCGTAAACGATGAGCTGGTCGCGGTTGACATAGGACTTGAGCCGACCAGCGACGGCGAGTGCATAGCCTGCAAAAAAGGCGACACAGACCTTGTGGGCTACGTAAATGAAATTATCGCAGGCATCTCCGAAGAGGAGATAGACCAGATGCTTCTTGACGCGCAGATTCTTGCGGGCATCATTGAAGAGAAGTAAGGGAAAAGACGGACAATAAAACCTTAATGGACATGGAGCCGCAGGTTTGATATACTCTAAGGACAGATACTTACCGGAAAAACAGAGGTTGATTATGGCTAAGAAAGGTAAAACGGTTTACGTATGTCAGGAGTGCGGCTATGAGAGCCCTAAATGGCTGGGACAGTGTATCTGCGGCGCATGGGGCTCTTTTGTCGAGGAAAAGGTCATCGAGTCTGATGATACCGGTTCCGGCAGGCGCACGGTGGGAGCGGCGCCGGGAGAACGGGTCAGGGCGACTCCGCTTAAGAAGGTGGGATCGGCGGACTACAGCCGCATAAAGACGGGCATAGCGGAGCTTGACCGGGTTCTGGGCGGCGGTCTCGTGAAGGGGTCGCTGGTATTGATTTCCGGAGAACCGGGCATAGGAAAATCCACTTTGATAATACAGGCGGCGGCAAATATCGCAAGGGACTGCGGCAGGGTTCTCTACGTTTCGGGAGAGGAATCGGGAGAGCAGATAAAGATGCGGGCCGACCGGGTATGCGGCGATTTCAGCGACAGGCTTTTCGTCCTTTCTGAGACAAATATGGAAAACGTGGAGGCGGTGTGCGACGAAATGGAGCCGGAGTTCGTAATAATTGATTCCGTCCAGACCATGTACACCCGGGAAATGGACTCGGCGCCGGGCAGCGTGTCTCAGGTCAGAGGCTGCGGAAATCTTCTCATGCGACTGGGCAAAACCCGCGGCATTCCGGTTTTCATAGTCGCTCACGTCACCAAGAGCGGCGAACTTGCCGGGCCTAAGATAGTGGAGCATCTGGTTGACTGCGTGCTCAGCTTTACCGGCGAAAGGGACAACGACCTGAGAATTCTCCGCGCCTATAAGAACCGCTTCGGTACCACTAGCGAAATCGGCGCGTTCAGAATGGAGGAGGAAGGACTCGTCGAGATCCCCAACCTTTCGGAGATCTTTGTGGAGGAAGGAGGCGGAAAGCCGGAGGGCTCCGTCGTAACTGCGGTTTACGAGGGCAGCAGACCGGTGATGTTTGAGATACAGGCTCTGACGGCCTCCGCCAACGTAGGCTTTGCAAGGAGAACCGCGGTGGGAATAGACAATCAGAGACTTTCCATGCTCCTTGCCGTTCTGGAAAAGAAGGCGGGAATACCAATGATGAACAGCGACGTCTACGTAAACGTCGCGGGAGGTGTGCGTCCCGACGGAACGGCCGTGGACCTTGCGGTGGTTCTTGCCATATATTCTTCATACCGGGGAATATCTCCGGGCCGCAGGCTCATAGCCATAGGAGAGGTGGGACTTACGGGCGGAATCCGTCCCGTATCCGGCGCGGACAAAATCGCCGTCGAGGCAAAGCGTATGGGCTATGAAGAGATAATCCTTCCTGCGAGGGACGCGGAAAAACTTAAAGGAGAAAAGCGCCTGGCGGGCCTTAAGCTGACGGGGGTAAAGACCGTAAGCGACGCAATACGGGCGTTTAAGGAATAGAAAAATGACGGAAGAAAAAGATTGCAGAATACGATTTGCCCGTAGGGAAGATCTTCCTCGAATTATGGACATATATGCATACGCACGGGAGTTTATGACAAAAAACGGTAACCCGAATCAGTGGACAGGCGGCTGGCCGTGGCAGGAAGTTATAGAAAATGACATAGAAAAGAAGCAGCTTTATGTCATTGAAGACGAAAGCGGCCCTCACGGAGTATTCGCATTTATAATCGGCGAAGATGAGACGTATGAAGAGATTGACGGAGAGTGGATCTCGGAAACCGAGTATGGAACAATTCACAGGATTGCAGGAGATGGGAAAATCCATGGCGTTCTGGCGAAAGCTCTGAAGTTCTGTACAGAGGAGACGGACCATATCAGAATAGATACTCACCATGATAATAATATAATGCAGTATCTTCTGGAAAAATACGGGTTCACAAGATGCGGAATCATCAGATGCACTGAGGACGGGACACCGAGGATTGCGTATGAAAGGATATAGTATCTCAATGGGATTCTGCTGGCCGGCCGTGGCGACGGGTTTGACAAAAAGCCGGCCGCGAATTAAATAGGTCAAGGCGAAATTTGGAGTTGTAGGAAAAAAGAGTTGCTAGGGTAGTGCTGTAGGACAATAATGCCAATCAACAGTTTCAAACATTTTAGTTGAACACAACCCTCCTATAGCCCAATTAAACCTGCTTTTTCATGCCTGCCATGGCATGTTTTTTTATCGCCTCAAAGCTTTCGGCGCTGATGACGTGCTCCATTCTGCACGCGTCCTCCAGCGCGGTCTTTTCGTCCACGCCTAAATACATGAGCCACTGGGATATGAGCTGATGGCGCTCAAAAATCATCTCGGCTATTTTCTTCCCCGAGTCGGTAAGGTATATGTAGCCTTCCTTGGTGACGGTGATGTGTCCGTTTTCTCTGAGCTTCTTCATGGCAACGCTGACGCTGGATTTCTTAAAGCCAAGTTCCTCGGCGACGTCCACCGAGCGGACTACAGGCTTTGTTTTACCGAGAATCAGAATCGTCTCAAGATAGTTTTCCATAGATTCCGTGTTATGCATAGATTAAAGCCTCCCGCAAATATAGAAACATCTTATCACAAAACCTTCCGAACTTCAATGTTATTGCTCCAATAGCATTTGCCGAAAGGCGAGAAATATAGTATAATAATACGAAATGTATCTTGAAGGAGAAAACCTGATGAATGCAGTTGGAGTTATAGGTGAATTGATTATCGAATATCAGTACGAGATTGAAATCGGACTGCTGGTTCTTCTCGGCCTGATTATTTTGTTTGCGGTCATAAGAGCCTTTGTCAGAGCGGCAAGGAGAAAGACCCTTTTAGAGGAAATCAGCGGGAAGGTCGATGAGATAAGCGAGGCTTTAAACGCCATGGCTGCGGAGCCTGAGCAGAAGCATTCCGAGCAGAAGCCTTCCGCAGAGAAGACGCCGGGGGTCTGCAAAGTCGCAGAGGCGCAGCCGGCAGTTAAACCCGCCGAAGGGGAAAAGGCGGTGAAGAAGGAAACCGCCGAAGCGGTTGAAACGACCGTAAGCGCCCGGGACGCGGAGCCCCCTGAAGCGGCGGAGGTACTCCCTTTTAAGGCGGAGTCCCCGGCAGATGCGCAGGATAGCGGGGCGGCGGACTTTGTCCCTAAGAAATACTTCTCCAGGGACTGCTCCGTGGACAAAAAGGGCAATCGTTACACTCTGGAAGAACTGGAAGAACAGATTAAATAAAAATTTTGACGATCCGGGAGGAAAGTATGTATTGCAAAAAGTGCGGTAAAAAACTTGGAGACGGAGACAGATTTTGCAGCGTCTGCGGTACGCCGGTAGAGGAGCAGAAGAGGGATTCCTTTTTTGAAAACATTGCTGATATGGGAGTGAGAGAGGAAGCTCCGGCAAGAAAGCCTTTTCACATGGACGAGATGAAATGGGATCTGGACGGGTTCCCTGCCGACGAGGCTCCCGTAACCGACGACATAGATTTCAACTGGTCTTCGGTTCTTGAGGAAAGAGACAATCACATTTACCGCGGATATGAGGAAAGACCGTCCGCGGCGGACGAGTCCGGGATATTCGATGATTTTGAGAACCGTTCCGGGGATAAGGAAGGAACCTTTGACTGGGGTCTCGGCGCGACCATGAGAATCGACAGACCGTCCGATGTTATAAAGAGAGAGAAAGAGGCTGCGCTCAGGGCAAAGGAGGAAGCTCTGAAAGGCGAAGAAGAGTCTGCCATTGATGAATCGGGAAAGGCCGGGGCCGAAGAGGCGGAAACACCTGCAACCGAAGCGCCTGCAACCGGGGCGGCCGCAGAGGAAGAGGACAGAGTGCCCGATCTCGAGGAGCTTACCGGCGATACCACCGATGGAAGCTCCCGCAAGATTGACAAGTTCTATACATTCAATAAGAAAAACGAAGAGTTTCAGGCTTTGCTCGACCAGGAGTACGAGAGACTGAGACAGAGGATTCGCGAGGAATCCGACGCCGAGGCGTCCTTTAAGGAAAAATACGAAAAACTGCAGAAGGCGAGAGACGACTGGAGCAGGGAAGAGATAAGAAGCTCCGTTTCCGGCGACAGAAGAGCGGCTGCCGGCGCGGGAGCTACGGCGGGGGCCGCCATAGGCGGAGTTATGGCTGCGGTCGACAGGTTTAAAAACAGACCGAACAAGGCCGACGACGAAGTGGACGGTCTCGACGACTACGTTATAACCGAGCTCTTTGAGGACGGCGAGAAGAAGGAGCCCGCTACGGCGCCTGAAGAAAAGCCTGAAGAGGCGGCAGAGACACAGGCGGAGACCGAAGCCGCTGAACCGACAGAGACGGAAACGGAAGCGGAGTCCGCAGAATCGAAGCCTGAGGAAGAAAAGCCTGCAGCCGAAACGACCGAAAAGGCTGAAGCAGCCGAAACTGCCGGGAAGACGGAGGCAGAAACTTCCTCTGAAGCCGGGGAAGAGGCTGAAGCCGCTCACGAAGAGAAGACCGCAGAAAGGGCTGAAGAGAAGCCTGCAGAGATGAAAGAGACGGCCGAAACGGCAGAAAAAGACGCCTCCCCGGAGCCTGAGGAGAAGGAAACGGCCGGAGAAACGAAGGACGCCGCCTCTGAGCCGGAGACCTGTCCCCCCAGCGATGAAAAGAAAGAAAGCGGAGACAAGACTTCCGAAGAAGAGAAAGCCGCAGAAAAAGCCGATAAAGGAGCAGATAAATCCAAAGTGGCTGATATTGCTCTCTTTGATGATGGCGACGAGCCTGACGAAGAAAATGGTTCAGAACATAAGAAGGGCAGAGCGCTGAACGTGATCATAGCCATACTTGCCGTAATCGTGGTTGTAAACCTGGCGTGTGTGGGAATCCTCATGTTTGCCAAGGACAGCACTGCGGCAAAGTACATAAACGACGGATATTCCAGGATAATAAGCATCTTTACGGGAGATTCCGAAGAACCTGCGGACGAGCCGGAACCGGCGCCGGAGGAGACCGAGCTTACCGGAACGGCGGCTCTCGTAGAGGCTGAAAAGGACAGGGCAAACAGCATAGGTACGGTGGAGGCCGCGCCGGACCTTACCATACCTTCCGGAATGGAAGAAAGGCTTTCAGGCCTTGAAGGGTCCGAGACCTTTGTGGATATGGCGTGGTATACCGATGACGAGGGCGCCACGGTAAATTACGGAAACGCCGTGGTCGGTCAGGTTCTGGAGTACTATTCCGGGCTGGTTGATTCCAGAAACGAGGAATCCGGCGAAGAGTCCGTGACTTACGGAATAAATACCCTGAGAATAGGTGAAATACGGCAGAACGGAGTGGACTTCTACGTTATGGTTGAAACCGAGGAAGTCACCAGCGACAGCAGCGACGTGACAAAGGGAGAATACGTGGTTCACCTGGTTGCCGAGGATAAGAAAGTGACAGTAAGCGAAGTTGTAGACGTACTGGAGGAAAACTGATTTGTTTAACAAAAACCGGGAAAAGAAATCCAAAAAGACGAGAAATCCGTCTAAAGCCAGCAGGAATCTGACCATAATATTTCTTGTACTGGTAATAGTTGCGGGACTTTTGGTGTCCCTTACCAATTTTATAACCGACTGGATGTGGTTCAGTGAAATGGGCTACGTCAGCGTGTTCTTCACACAGCTGTTCACTCAGCTCAAGTTCGGAATTCCGTTGTTCATAATAGTGACGGTGCTTCTGAACATATACCTGAGACATCTGAAGAAGGGCTACTTTGAAAAAATCGTGTCCAGCGAGAACACCAACATGAAGAGGCTGAACCTGATAACCAACATCATTTCCGTTCTGTTCGGCCTTATCGTTGCGTTTTACTGCGTCAGCGGGCTGTGGTTCCAGATACTCCAGTTTACCAACTCCACGGATTTTGGCCTTGACGATCCGCTGTACGGACACGATATATCCTTTTACATATTCAAGTTCGACTTCCTGAAGCAGTGTAATGACATGCTTATAGGGATAATCGTCCTGTTCCTGGTGGTGACCTTCGTATACTATCTGGTACTTCTCACCATGCACAGCCCGGATATTTACGAGGAAGATGAAGCGAGACCTTATGAAGAAGAGCCTGAATTCAGCAATCCGTTCGGCGAGGACAATGCCTTCGGAAAGGTTTTCGGAACCTTCGGGGCAAAGGCTGCAAAGCGTGCTTCAAGGCCGAGAAACGTATCCGATACCAATGTGAAGCAGCTTTTATCCATTGCCAGCGGCAAGCTTTCCGTGCTCGGCGTAGTATTCTTCATAATGCTGGGAATACACTTTTACCTGAAGCAGTTTGACCTGCTCCATTCTCACACGGGATCGGTATACGGCGCAGGATATACCGACGTGACGATTACCCTGTGGGTTTACAGGGCGCTGATGGTGCTTGCCGTTATCGGAGCTGTGGCTACGGTCGTATTTATAAAGAAAAAGAGTCTGAAGAAGATACTCATCGTTCCTGCAGCCATGATCGTGGTGGGCCTTGCGGGAACCGGCACCGCTCTTCTGGTGCAGAACTACGTGGTATCCCCTAATGAGATTGCAAAGGAGACTGAGTACCTTCAGAGGAATATAGAATACACGCAGCACGCCTACGATCTGGATGATGTCGAGGTTCAGGAGTTTGCGGCGAACAACACTCTGACTACTGAGGATATAAATAATAACCAGGATACTATAAGCAACATAAGAATCAACGATTACGATCCTGTGAAGACCTTCTACAACCAGACCCAGAGTATAAGGCAGTATTACACCTTCAACGACATCGACGTGGACAGATATAACATTAACGGGGACTACACCCAGACGTACCTTTCCGTCCGCGAAATTGATGAAACCAGAATAAGCGATACGTGGCTGAACAGGCACCTTAAGTACACTCACGGATACGGCCTCACCCTTTCCAGAGTGGACACAATTACGGCCAGCGGTCAGCCTGACGTTCTCATCAAGAACATTCCTACCGAATCCACGGTGGAGGAGATAGAGATAACGAGACCTGAGATCTACTTCGGCGAGCTTTCCAACGATTACGTAATCGTTGGAACCGACGAGGAAGAGTTCGACTACCCTGACGGCAATTCCAACAAGTACACCAGGTACGAAGGAGATGCGGGAATTAAGCTGAACTTCTTCAACCGTCTGCTGTTCTCCATAAGAGAAGGCAGCATGAAGCTTCTGGTTTCGTCTAACATAGACAGCGATTCCAGGATAATAATCAACAGGAATATCGTCGAGCGCGTAAACAGGATAATGCCGTACTTAAGCTACGAGGGAGACCCGTATGCCGTAACCGTTGACGGCAAGATATACTGGATGCTGGACGCTTATACGGCAAGCTCCTACTACCCTTACTCGGAGCCTTACGACGGCACTGCGGGCGGCATCAACTACATCAGAAATTCCGTAAAGGTAGTAGTAGATGCGTATAACGGCGATGTGGACTTCTACATCGTAGACGAGGACGATCCTATAGCGCAGACGTATCAGAAGATTTATCCGAAGCTCTTTAAAGACTTTGACGAAATGCCTGAAGGACTTCAGAGCCACATAAGATACCCGGATACCATGTTCGGAATCCAGGCCGACATATACGGACGTTACCATATGAACGACGTGAACCTGTTCTACCAGGACGAGGACCGCTGGGCCATAGCTCACGAAATCTACGGCAAGGACGAGCAGGAGATGATTCCTAACTACTACATCGCAAGACTTCCGGGTGAAAGCCAGCCTGAGTTCATAAGCATTCTGCCGTATACCGTAAAGTCCAAGCAGAATATGACGGCTCTCATCGTCGCCAGAAACGACGGGGACGCATACGGAAATCTTGTGGTTTACCAGATGCCGAAGAACAAGAACGTATACGGACCTATGCAGATAGAGGCTCAGATAGACCAGAACACGGAGATTTCTCAGGACTTCTCCCTCTGGAGCCAGGCGGGATCCAAGTACAGCCGCGGAAACCTCTTCGTAATTCCTATCGAGGATTCGCTCCTGTACGTAGAGCCTGTATATCTTGAGTCGTCCAATTCGGCAATTCCTGAGGTTAAGAGAATCATCGTAGCCTACGGAGACAAGATTGCATATGAGCCGACTTTGGAGGAGGCCCTTGTAAGCCTGTTCGGTGAAGACGTAGATGTAGGCCAGGGCGAGAGTCAGCCGCCTGCTGATACGGAAGAGCCTTCGGACACCGGTGATGCGGGAGATGCGGGCGACACGCCTTCCATGAGCGTGGAGGACTACATCAGAGCCGCAGCCGACGCCTATGACAATGCTCAGGACGCGCTTGCCGACGGCGACTGGGCTAAGTACGGACAGTACATGGATGAGCTTAAGGCGAGCCTGGACGCTTTGACGGAATAAGTTTAATATATAGCCGGCAACAGGATTTCGACTTTGAAATCCGGGGCCGGCTATGAATCGTATATAGCGAAGGAAAAAGAAAGAGAGAAGGAAATGTTGAATTTTGACATTGACAAAATGCTGTTTACCGTTCTACCATGCGATCATTCTCCGGAAAAGGTGAGAGACGTTCTCGGCAGGCATCCGGAAGTGCAGTACGTATCACTTGTGGGAATCGATATAGGCGGCCACGACACCGACGAAAAGATACCGGTCAGCCTTTTCTGCGAGGATATGGAAAAGCTTCTGACGTCCGGAGTTCAGACCGATGGCTCCAGCGTAGCACTGCCGAAAATAGCAAAGCTCGACAACGCCAAGATAGACATAGTGCCGGACCTGTCCGTAAACTGGTACGTCGACTATAACTTCAGAAATATAGATAAGAAGCTGGGTCTGCCTGTGGGAACTCTGAGAATACCGTCCTTCCTCATACACAACGGAAGCTTCGAGTGCGGCTCCAGAGTAATGCTTCGGGATGCGCTTTCATATTTCAAAAAGGGACTTTTGGATTCTCTCAGAGCTTACCCGTATGTTTTCGAATACATAGACGGTATCGACGATGCAGACGATATAGAGGAATTGCTGATAACCAGCGCCACGGAGCTGGAGTTCTGGGTAAAGACGCCTGATGACAAAGGCGACAGAGAGCAGCTCTTCACCGCTCAGGTCCTGAAGGAGCAGTACTGGAAGAGAACCTACGGAGAAGTTAGAACGGCTCTTGAAGATACCCTTGCTATCCTTGAAAGATACGGCTTCGGCGTGGAGATGGGCCATAAGGAGGTCGGAGGAGTAAAGGCCAAAATGGGTACTACAGGCCACTACGATCACGTAATGGAGCAGCTGGAAATAGACTGGAAGTACGCGGACGCAATGCAGGCAGCCGATAACGAAAATCAGGTAAAGTACGTGGTGAGAGACATATTCACCATGCACGGACTGGACGTGACTTTTATGGCAAAGCCTTTTGAAGGAGTTGCCGGAAGCGGTGAGCACACTCACCTGGGCCTTGCCGCAAAGCTGAAAAACGGCAAAACCGTGAGCCTGTTCGCCCCTTGCGACATGACCAGGGACTTTATGAATCCGGTAGGCTACGGAGCCCTCATGGGAATCCTCAAGAACTACGAGGTTATAAATCCGTTCGTAAGCTCCTCTAACGACGCCATGAACAGACTGAAGCCGGGATTTGAGGCTCCGGTTTGTATAGTTACGTCTTTGGGCCACTCGGCAAAGGAGCCTTCCAGAAACAGAACCGTTCTGGCGGGACTCATAAGAGACGTGAACAACCCGATGGCTACACGCTTTGAGCTGAGAGCACCTAACCCTAAGAGCAACACGTACCTTGTAATAGCCGCAGCGTACATGGCGGCTCTTGACGGAATCAGAGCGGTTCTTTCCGCGGAGAAAACCCCGGAGGAGCTGGAAAAGTCCATGTCCAAGAAGTACGGAGAAGAGGATTTTTACCTGGAAAAGAACAGGGAATACCGAAGCGAAAAGAATATCTTCACCGATTATACCCAGGAGGATAGGGACAAGCTGTTCGGCAAGGCTCCCGCTACGGTCTGGGAGAACATATCGGCGTTCGATAAATATCCCGAGAAACTGGAGGTGTTTAAACAGGGTGATGTCATGAACGATATCTCCCTTGCATCCTTTAAGTCTCAGGTCCTGTCCCAGTGGAGGACAGAAGTCCATGACAGGATCATTCCGCAGGACATGGCGGTCCTCCGCGACTGCCGCAAGGCCCATGCAGACGGGGATTTCTCCGACTACGACATAAAAAACTGGATAGAGATAGATAAAATACGTCATGAGCTGGGCAAAGACACCATAACAGAAAAGTGTCTGCTGACCCGCTGCAAGGAGGCCATGGACGAGAGAGACTACGAAACCGCCTCCGATCTTCAGATAGAGATACAGAAGAAGATGAAGGATCTGAAGGACCTGTACGCAAGGTATACCAAGAATATTCTTTAGGAAATTATTAGAAAGAGGTGAAACAGATGCTTGATATTAAACGCATCAGAGAGGATTACGAAAACATCAAGGCCAGAGTGGAATTCAGAGGCAAGGGCGATTTCGGAATCGAGAACGTGAAGAAGTACGACGAGAAGAGAAGAGAACTCCTGGCAGAGGTGGAAGCTATGAAGAACAGGCAGAACACCGTTTCCAAGGAGATTCCGAAGATGAAGAAGGCGGGAGAGGACCCGAGCGAGATCATGGAGGAGATGAGAAAGCTTTCCGCCGAGATAAAAGATCTGGACGGTCAGCTTTCCGAAATTGAGGAGAACCTGAAGACTGCCCTTCTGAACGTACCTAACACTCCTTATAAGGACGTGCAGTATGGCGAGGATGACAGCGCCAACGTTGAGCTGAGAAAGGTGGGCGAGCCTACCCGGTTCGACTTTGAACCGAAGGCTCACTGGGATCTTGGCGAAAATCTGGGAATTCTGGATTTTGAGAGAGCTGCCAAGATTTCCGGCGCAAGGTTTACCGTATACAAGGGCCTTGGGGCGAGGCTGGAGAGAGCCGTAATCCAGTTCATGCTGGATCTGCACACTATAGATCAGGACTACGTGGAAATTCTGCCGCCTTTCATGGTAAACCGTGCGGCTATGACGGGAACCGGCCAGCTTCCTAAATTCGAGGAGGACATGTTCTATATCCCTCAGAAGGATTTCTTCCTGATTCCTACTGCAGAAGTTCCTGTAACGAACCTGAGAGCAAATGAGATTATGGACGAGGAGGAACTGCCGGTCTACTACACTGCATACACTCCTTGCTTCAGAGCAGAGGCAGGTTCTGCAGGCCGTGATACCAGAGGCCTCATCAGGCAGCATCAGTTTAATAAGGTGGAGCTGGTGAAGTTCGTAAAGCCGGAAACCTCCTACGATGAGCTGGAAAAGCTGACGGCCGACGCAGAGGAAGTTCTTAAGCAGCTGAACCTTCCGTACAGAGTGGTAAGGCTGAGCTCGGGAGATCTGGGCTTTAGCTCGGCGATGACCTACGACATCGAGGTATGGATGCCGAGCTACGGCCGCTATGTGGAGATTTCCTCGTGCAGTAACTTTGAGGACTTCCAGGCGAGAAGAGCCAACATCAGATTCAGAAGAGGAAAGAACAAGCCTGAATTCGTTCATACCCTAAACGGCTCCGGCCTCGCAGTCGGAAGAACCGTTGCGGCTATTCTGGAGAACTGCCAGCAGGCAGACGGAAGCATCATCATTCCTGAAGTGCTCAGAAAGTACATGGGAGTAGACGTAATCGAAAACTGGAAATAGAATCAGACAAAGCAGGCCCTGCACCGTTAAAGCGGCGCAGGGCTTTTCTGGTGCGCCTGGCGGCGCACGTTTCTAACAGGTGAAAGTCCCGAATCCGCCCGGTAGTGGGAAGGATATAGCCGAAGGCAAGGGTGTCCATCGTGAGGTGGAATCTGAAGGAAGCCGGATGTGGG
>CALXBQ010000038.1 GCA_944386595.1 uncultured Clostridia bacterium | reverse complement strand
GTCAAATAGATGAAAGAATAGAAATTAAGCTGCATGAGATAGCAAGGACGCAATATCTGCAGGCAGCTTAATGATAGAGATTAATATTTACCTGATAATGATTTTACACACAAATTTGGACTTGACTTGAAAAACAGGGTGGGAGGCCCAGATGATAAAAAATTAACAATAAAATCGTGCTGGCAGCACAACGTTTGGATATGAGAAAAGGTTAAAATGAAACAAATAAATATAGTGAGGAGAAGTTATGAAGACGAGCATATTTAAGAAATGGTGGTTTTGGGTAATAATTGTAATAGTGATTGCTGCAATTGCATTTTCGGGAGATTCTGATTCCGGGAAACAGACAGCTGTGGACAGTGATGCCAGAGAGGTTGTGCAGGAAGAAAGCGGGAATGAACAGAATTCTGATGAGCCTGATGAGCCTGATGTACCTAAGGAGTACGAGTCTGCGCTGAAAAAAGCGGAAACCTATAGTGATATGATGCATATGTCGAAAGCGGGAATATACGATCAGCTTACATCCGAATATGGTGAACAGTTTTCCGAGGAGGCTGCGCAGTATGCTATGGATAATCTTGATGCCGATTATAAAGCTAATGCGCTTGCAAAGGCGGAATCCTATCAGGATACAATGAATATGTCGCCTGATGCCATATACGATCAGCTGATTTCCGAATACGGGGAACAGTTTACTCCGGAAGAAGCGCAGTATGCAATTGATAATTTGTCGAAGTAAGCAAAACCGTAAAATTCGTGGTGACTCAGTAGAACTTTAAAAAATAAGGGGATTGAAATAAATTTCCTGTTCAATTAAAATAAGCGTTTCCGACCCTTGAAAACGGGCTGAAAATGGTTTAAAATATGGAAAACGAAGGACGGTAAGGAGAGATTGCCGTCCTTTTTCGTAACGGTATTTCAGGAAGGAGAAAATAAATGGCCCAGTACATCAACGAACCGTCCAGAACCTTTAACGAATATCTTCTGGTTCCCGGTTACACATCTAAAGAATGCAGGGTTGAAAACGTCAGCCTTAAGACTCCGGTCGTAAAGTTTAAGAAAGGCGAGGAACCTGCGCTTTCAGCTAATATTCCACTTGTTTCCGCAGTTATGCAGGCTGTTTCCAACGACACCATGGCAGTAGCTCTTGCAAAGGAAGGTGGAATTTCTTTTATCTTCGGATCCCAGACCATAGAGAATCAGGCTAAGATGATAAAGAAGGTAAAGGCATATAAAGCAGGATTCGTAAAGAGCGACAGCAATTTAAGACCCGATCAGACTCTGGCAGATGTACTGGAGCTTAAGGCGAGAAGAGGCCATTCCACTATTGCCATAACAGAAGACGGAACGGCTGAGGGCAAGATACTCGGTCTCGTTACCAGCCGCGACTACAGAGTGAGCCGCATGTCTCCCGATACTAAGATAAGTGAATTTATGACGCCTTTTGAAAAGCTCATATACGCCAAGGACGGCTGCACCCTGAGCGAGGCAAACGACGTGCTCTGGGACAATAAGCTCAACGCGCTGCCTATAATCGACGACAATCAGAGACTTACACACTTTGTCTTCAGGAAAGACTACGACAACCACAAGTCCAACCCTAACGAGCTTCTCGACTCTCATAAGAGATACGTAGTGGGAGCAGGTGTAAACACCAGAGACTACGAAGAGAGAATTCCTGCGCTGGTCGAGGCCGGAGCCGACATTCTCTGCATCGACTCCTCCGAAGGATATTCGGAGTGGCAGAAGGATACCCTTCAGTGGGTAAGGGAGCGCTACGGCGACGACGTTAAAATCGGCGCGGGAAACGTTGTAGATGCGGAAGGATTCAGATTCCTTGCAGAGGCAGGGGCAGACTTTGTCAAAATCGGCATAGGCGGAGGTTCCATCTGCATCACCCGAGAGCAGAAGGGCATAGGCCGCGGACAGGCTTCCGCTGTCATAGAGGTTGCCGCAGCCAGAGACGAATACTATAAGGAAACGGGAATTTACATTCCTATCTGCTCCGACGGCGGAATAGTCTACGACTATCACATGACGCTGGCACTTGCAATGGGAGCGGACTTCATAATGCTGGGAAGATATTTTGCACGCTTTGACGAATCCCCGACGAACAAGCTCAACGTAAACGGCAACTACGTGAAGGAGTACTGGGGAGAGGGCTCCAGCCGCGCGAGAAACTGGCAGCGCTACGACCTGGGAGGAGACCCGAGAATGAAGTTTGAAGAGGGCGTGGACTCCTACGTTCCTTACGCGGGACCGCTCCACGACAACGTGAACCTCTCCCTCACAAAGGTCAAGTCGACCATGTGTAACTGCGGAGCCCTTTCAATCCGCGAGCTTCAGGAGAAGGCCAAGCTGACCCTCGTTTCCGCAACCTCCATAGTTGAGGGCGGCGCTCACGACGTAATTCTCCGTGACACCAGCCAGAATGTAATCAGATAGCAGGAGACTTTTATGGATAAAGAACTTATCATAGTGCTGGACTTCGGAGGACAGTATAACCAGCTTATAGCAAGACGAGTGAGAGAAGCCGGCGTTTACTGTGAGGTTCACCCTTATACTATGACCCCGGAAGAAATCCGGCAGATGTCGCCCCGCGGCATTATCCTGACCGGCGGCCCCAACAGCGTTTACGACCCTGAATCTCCCCATACGAGCAGGGCGCTTTTCGAAATGGGAATCCCGGTTCTCGGAATATGCTACGGCGCTCAGCTTATGGCATATACCTTAGGGGGCAAAGTCAGCACGGCTCCCGTAAGCGAATACGGAAAGACGGAGGTCGACGTAGACGACAAAGGCTGCATCTTTAAAGATGTAAGCGACAGAACCGTAGCCTGGATGAGCCATACGGACTACATAGAGGAGATGCCTGACGGCTTTGTCAGAACGGCCCACACTCCCGTATGCCCCGTGGCCGCCATGGAAAACCGCCACGCAGGGCTTTACGCCGTTCAGTTTCACCCGGAGGTTACCCACTCGGAAGAAGGGTTCAAGATGCTCTCAAACTTCGTCTACGGACCGTGCGGATGCAGGGGAGACTGGAAGATGGATTCTTTCGTGGAGGAGACCATAGAGAGTATTCGCAGAAAGGTCGGAGCCGGCAAGGTGCTCTGCGCCCTTTCCGGGGGAGTCGATTCTTCGGTGGCGGCGGTACTCATGTCAAAAGCCGTAGGAAAGCAGCTGACATGCGTTTTTGTCGACCACGGACTTCTCAGAAAGAACGAGGGTGACGAGGTTGAGGCCGTCTTCGGACCGGAAGGAGATTACGATCTTAACTTCATCAGGGTAAACGCCCAGCAGCGTTTCTACGACAGGCTCAAAGGCGTTACTGAGCCCGAGGAGAAGAGAAAGATAATAGGCGAAGAGTTCATACGGGTTTTCGAGGAAGAGGCGAAGAAGATAGGCGCCGTGGATTTTCTCGTTCAGGGAACCATATATCCTGACGTCATCGAAAGCGGGCTTGGAAAATCCGCGGTTATAAAGTCTCACCATAACGTGGGAGGCCTTCCCGACTACGTTGACTTCAAGGAGATAATAGAGCCTCTCAGAATGCTCTTTAAGGACGAAGTGAGAAAGGCGGGGCTGGAACTTGGCATTCCTGAATATCTGGTATTCCGCCAGCCGTTTCCGGGGCCGGGTCTCGGAGTGAGAATAGTGGGCGAAGTCACTGCAGAGAAGGTGAAGATCGTCCAGGACGCCGATGCTATCTACAGGGAGGAGATAGCAAAGGCAGGCCTCGACAAGGAGATAAACCAGTATTTCGCGGCTCTCACCAACATGCGCTCGGTGGGAGTTATGGGCGATTTCCGAACCTATGACTATGCCGTCGCCTTGCGGGCCGTGACTACGTCCGACTTCATGACCGCCGAGGCGGCAAAGCTGCCGTGGGACGTTCTGGAGACGGTGACGAGCCGCATCGTCAACGAAGTGGAACACGTGAACAGAGTGTTCTACGACTGCACCGGAAAACCGCCGGGAACGATAGAGTTTGAGTAGACACCACATCTCTGGGAAGCCTTATTTTACAGGCTTTCCAGAGATTTTTCTCTTTTATTGGCTACAAATTGGCTACACCTGCCATTTGGCTACCATTCGGAACTGTCGTTCCGTTCATCACATTTTCAAGCTGGGCAGCTACTTCTGCCTGCTTATTCGGATACAGATGACTGTAAGTATTTAAGGTCGTCTGTATTTTTTCATGTCCAAGTCGGTCTGCAATCA
>CALXBQ010000037.1 GCA_944386595.1 uncultured Clostridia bacterium | reverse complement strand
GCTTTACAGATAAGAATTCATTGAAAAACAGAAGAGCCCCGGCTTTTACGCCGCGGCTCTTTCTTTACGTACGTTATTTTTTACATCATGCCCATTCCGCCGCCTGCAGGCATTGTAGGAGCAGGGTTTTCTTCCTTGATGTCAACGATGCCGGCCTCTGTGGTAAGGAGCATTGCTGATGCGGAAGCGGCGTTCTGAATAGCGGATCTGGTTACCTTTACAGGATCTACAATACCTGCCTTAACCATGTCAACGTATTCCTCCGTAGCTCCGTTGAAGCCCCAGCCTTCCTTCTGGTTCTTAACCTCGGCAACTACCACGCTTCCCTCAAAGCCTGCGTTTTCTGCAATCTGTCTAACAGGCTCTTCCAGAACTCTTACGATAATCTTGGCGCCTGTCTTTGCATCGCCTTCCTGAGGCTCAGCATAAGCTGCAACTGCCGGAATAGCGTTGCACAGAGCAACTCCGCCGCCTGCTACGATGCCTTCCTCTACTGCAGCCTTTGTAGCGTTGAGAGCGTCCTCTATTCTCAGCTTTCTCTCCTTAAGCTCTGTCTCGGTAGCAGCGCCCACCTTTATAACGGCTACGCCGCCGGAGAGCTTGGCAAGTCTTTCAGCAAGCTTTTCCTTGTCGAAATCGGAATCGGTCTCTTCGATCTGCTTCTTTATTGCGCCGATTCTGGCTTCAATGTCGGCCTTTTCACCGGCTCCGCCTACGATAACGGTGTTTTCCTTGTTAACCTTAACCGTAGCTGCGCTTCCCAGAAGGTCGATGGTGGCTTCCTTAAGGTCGTAGCCCACTTCCTCGCTGATTACGGTACCGCCCGTAAGAATTGCGATATCCTCCATCATTGCCTTTCTTCTGTCGCCAAAGCCCGGAGCCTTTACGGCTACAACGTCCAGAACGCCTCTCAGCTTGTTGAGAACCAGTGTAGCAAGAGCTTCGCCTTCGATGTCCTCGGCTACTATGAGAAGCTTTCTTCCCTGCTTAGCGATCTGCTCAAGGATAGGAAGAAGGTCCTGAATGTTGGTAATCTTCTTATCGGTAAGGAGAATGAGCGGATTCTCCTGAACTGCTTCCATCTTGTCGGTATCGGTTGCCATGTATGCGGACAGGTATCCTCTGTCGAACTGCATACCTTCCACAACGTCGAGGTCAGTTCCCATGGACTTGGACTCCTCTACCGTGATAACTCCGTCCTTGCCAACCTTTTCCATAGCTTCTGCAATGAGAGAGCCGATTGTCTCGTCTCCTGCGGAAACTGCGGCTACCTGAGCGATGCTTTCCTTGGTCTCAACCGGATGAGCGTTCTTTATGATTTCCTCTACCGCAACGTCTACCGCGCCCTGGATTCCCTTCTTGAGAACCATAGGGTTGGCTCCTGCGGCAAGGTTCTTGAATCCCTCTCTGATGATAGCCTGAGCGAGAAGAGTTGCGGTGGTGGTTCCGTCTCCTGCAACGTCGTTGGTCTTGGTTGCAACTTCCTTAACAAGCTGCGCTCCCATGTTCTCAACGCTGTCCTCAAGCTCTATCTCTCTTGCGATGGTCACTCCGTCGTTGGTGATAAGCGGAGAACCGTATGACTTGTTGATAAGTACGTTTCTTCCCTTAGGTCCGAGAGTAATCTTAACAGTGTCAGCTAATTTATCAACGCCTGCCTGAAGCTTTCTTCTGGCGTCCTCTCCGTAAAAAATGTCCTTTGCCATTTCAATCTGCCTCCTAACTTAAAATCCCTTAATTATTCTACAGTTGCCAGAATATCGGCCTGGCTCATGATAGTGTACTCTTCGCCCTGGTACTTGACCTCGGTACCTGCGTATTTCGAGAAGATAACCTTCTCTCCTACCTTTACCTCCATAGGCTCGTCCTTGGTTCCCGGACCTACGGCAACCACCTCAGCCATCTGAGGCTGCTCTTTAGCGGAGCTCGTAAGAATGATTCCTCCCTGGGTCTTCTCCTCGGCTTCAACTTTCTTGATTACGACTCTGGTTCCAAGGGGTTTAATTCCAAAACTCATTTTAACTACCTCCCGATTTATGTGATGTATTTATTAACTCTTTCTGTTAGCACTCATTTCTTTCGAGTGCTAACCACAGTTTTTATTTTATGCCCTATTAGGCGCAATGTCAAGAGGGTTTTTGTGAATATGAGGTGAAGTTCACCCTCTTTTTACTCTGACAAAATCCGCAGTCTCGGACAAAACCTCGGCGCCCCCCGCCGAGTACTCGCTGACAGCCCTTTTCACCGCTTCCGCATCCTCCGGAGGACAGGTCACGTCAAAGGCTACCTTATCCGTATATTCCTCTCCCGACACGGCCGCTCCGCCCGGAAGGGAAACGCTCTGAATCCTGCTGAACACCGGGTATTCAACGCGGAATCGTATTACCGACATTTCCGTAACGTCGCATATTCCGGCGGCTTCAATTCCCAGACGGGCACTTCCGGTATATGCCCTTACGAGGCCTCCCGTTCCCAGCTTTATCCCGCCGAAGTATCTGGTGACCACAAGGGCCGTATTAGTGATCCCTTCCCTGACCAGCATCTGCACTATAGGTGCGCCGCTTGTGCCCTGAGGCTCGCCGTCGTCGCTGGCCCACTGAATCTGCATCTTGTCCCCTATGACCATGGCGGGTACGTTGTGGGTGGCGTCCTTGAATTCCTTCCTTACTTCCGCAAAGAACTCCTCCGCCTCTTCTCTGGTATCTACGGGCCGTACCGTGGTTATGAACTTGGATCTTTCTATTTCCTGCTCCGCTCTCGCCTCTGAAAAGACTGTACTATAAAGCTTCATATTCCGCCAGCCTCCTGTAATCCTTCTCGTTCATCTCCAGCTCCAGCACAGTCCCCTTTTCACCGTAATCCGTGCTTATGACGCGGGCGTTTTCACAGAGATATGAGACTATGCTCCCTTTGTCGTAGGGGATAACCAGAGTCGTCTTCACCTTCCTGCCGTAGAGTTTTTCAAGAACAACCTCCACCAGAACGTCCATATTGATGTTCTCCTTTGCGGAGACAAATACGGTGTTGTCTCCCGCCTTTGCCGGCGGCATGCTCCCCAGTCTGTCTATCTTGTTGTAGACGATAACCCTTTCTACGGCCGACGCGCCTATGGATCTGAGCACGTCCTCGGTGACCTTTTTCTGGCTGTCGTTATCCTCAAAGGACGAATCTATGACGTGAAGTATGAGGTCGGCTCCCGCCACCTCTTCAAGGGTGGATTTAAACGCCTCCACCAGACCGTGAGGCAACTTGCTGACAAAGCCTACGGTGTCTATGAGCACGAATTCTCTCCCCGGTTCCATCTCCACCTTTCTGTGTGCAGCGTCAAGGGTGGCGAAGAGCATGTCCTGCTCCTTTACGGACTTTTCCTCTTTTCCCGACAGACAGAGAAGCCGGTTCATTATGGCCGACTTTCCCGAGTTGGTATATCCGGCGAGAGCAACCACGGGGATTTCGTTTTTCTCACGCTTTGACCGCTGGGTGGCCCGGGCCGTTTCCGTCTTTGCAAGTTCGCGCCTTATGTCGTCGATACGCCTTTCTATGTGGCGGCGGTCCGTTTCAAGCTTCTTCTCTCCCGGGCCTCTCGTTCCGATTCCCGCGCCGGTTCTGGAAAGGGACTTGCCGAAGCCCGTAAGTCTGGGAAGCCTGTACCTCAGCTGGGCCAGCTCCACCTGAAGCCTGCCCTCCTTGGAGTCGGCCCGTGCTGCGAATATGTCAAGGATCAGAATGGTCCTGTCTATTACCCTTACCCCGGTCGCCTCTTCAAGGTTTCTTATCTGCATTCCCGCAAGCTCGTCGTTGAATATTACGACGTCCGCCTCCATGTTCTTCACCATTTCGGCAAGCTCCAGGGTCTTTCCGCTTCCTATCATGGTAGCCCTGTCGGGACGCTCCATGACCTGAACCATTCTTCCTATGACCTCGGCCCCTGCGGCCTCCGCAAGGCCCTTAAGCTCGTCCATGGAGTAGGTTATATCCTCTCTCGTCTGGACTCCAACTATGACGGCCGAGTACTTCAGGGTATCTATTACTTCGTTGTTATCAGTGAATTTAAGCATTTTTCTCCTTAAAAGCAAGACCCGCGTTATAAATGGCGCGGGCCTTAAAGAGGGGGATAGAGTATCCTCTTAGATTTCCACCTTGTCGATTTCTTCTCTCAGGTATTCGTTGGTAATCTTGATTCTGGTTCCCTTCATTCCCAGGGATCTGGATTCGATTACGCCGGCGCTCTCCAGCTTTCTCAGAGCGTTTACGATCACGGAGCGGGTAATGCCGGACTTATCGGCGATCTTGCTGGCTACCAGCAGACCTTCGTCGCCCTCCAGCTCCGCAAAGATTTTGATCACGGCGTCAAGCTCGGAATATGACAGAGTCTCAAGAGCCATGGTTACGGCGTTCTTCAGTCTGTTCTCCTCTTCCTCTTCGAGGGCTATTCCTCTCGAAACCTCAATGCCCACTACGGCAGCGCTGTATTCGCAGATTGCGATGTCCTCATCGTCAAAGGCGCCGGAGCTTCTCGCGAGGAGAACTGTGGCAACTCTCTGTCCGCCTACGACTACAGGAAGTATGGTGTGATACTTTTCGGCCATGGTGTAGTCCTCGCCGTAGATGGCCTTGATGTCGTCGCCTTTAAGGTTGGCCTTGGTGTCGCTTATTTCAAGGAACTTCTCGTTGTACTCCTTCGGCAGCTCCAGCTTTCCGCCTACCATCTGAAGAGGAGCCTCCTCGCCCTCGTCAAACTGGGCGGCCAGAACCTTGCCTCTCTTATTCATAATGTAAACGTTGGAATCAAGAAGCTCGTTGATTATGTTGCAAAGCTCATCGAAAGAAACATAACCCATGGAGCTCTGTGAGAGAACGCTGTTCAGCTTTCTGATTCTAACCAGTATTTTTTCGCTCATAATTCATACCTCTTCTTTCGCAAATAAAATAATGCAATACGTGTTTCACATCGTGTTCTATTAAAGAGATGCTTTCCGTAAGTCTGCAGTTTCGTTAAAGTATGTAACGGTCTACATCATCTCTGTGAACGGTATCCACAAACTTCTTCTGCACGTACTCCCTATCGATTACAAGCGGTTCGTCGCCGCAGTCCGGGATCTCGAAGGATATATCCTCCAGCAGCTTCTCCATTATCGTATAAAGACGTCTCGCGCCGATATTTTCAGTCTGCTCATTCATAAGATACGCCATATCTGCGATTTCGTCAATAGCTTCTTCTGAAAATTCTAAATTAATTTTTTCGGTTTTCAGGAGAGCCTGGTGCTGTTTGGTGATTGCGTTCTCCGGAACCGTCAAAATCTGCACGAAATCTTCCTTGGAAAGGTTCTCCAGTTCCACCCTTATAGGGAATCGTCCCTGAAGCTCCGGAATCAGGTCAGTTGGCTTGGAAACGTGGAACGCTCCCGCTCCGATGAAGAGTATGTGGTCGGTCTTGACCGGCCCGTACTTTGTGTTCACGACGCTTCCCTCAACGATAGGAAGAATGTCTCTCTGAACTCCCTCTCTGGACACGTCGGCTCCGCTGGTGTAACCTGAGCCTGAAGCTATCTTATCTATCTCATCTATGAATATTATTCCGTTCTGCTCGGCGTTTTCTATGGCCTCGTCGGTAACCTGATCCATATCGATGAGCTTCTGGGCCTCCTGCTCTCTCAAAATCCTTCTGGCGTCCTTGACCCTTACGCGCTTTGTCTTGGTGCGCTCCGGCATCATGTCGCCGAAGATATTTCCGATGGCGATGCTCATGCCTTCGTTGCTCATATCCAGCTGGTTTCCCTTAGGAGTGTCCACCACTTCGATTTCAACGAACTGCTCCTCCAGCTTGCCTTCTCTCAGCTGCTGGCGGACCTGTTCTCTTGCCATCTCGATGTCGCTTGTTACCTTTTCTTCCTTCTTGGCCTGGCTTTCCTCGTAGAGCTGTTTCTGGCTCGGGTATCCGCCGCTGTTTAAAATCATGTCGAACGGATTCTTCGGGGATTTGTCTTTCTTCTTCTCGCCGCCCGGAATCATCGCCTCCACGATTTTCTCCTCGGCTATCTGATCGGCTATGTCGTACTTTTCCTTGAGCCTGCTCTGCTTGGAGATTCTCATGGACGCCTCCACCAGGTCTCTTATCATGGAGTCAACGTCTCTTCCCACGTATCCGACCTCGGTGAACTTGGTGGCCTCCACCTTGACAAAAGGCGCATCCATGAGCTTTGCAAGCCTTCTTGCGATTTCAGTCTTACCGCAGCCCGTAGGTCCTATCATCAGAATGTTCTTCGGACTTATCTCTTCTCTCATCTCGTCCGAAAGAAGGCTTCTCCTGTATCTGTTTCTCAGGGCGATGGCTACGGATTTCTTCGCCTCGTCCTGTCCGATTATGTATTTATCAAGCTCCGAGACTATTTCCTTCGGAGTCATATTCTTAAGCTGTATTCCCATTACCGGCCCCTCCTACAGTTTCTCCACGGTTATATTGTCGTTGGTATATACGCAGATTGATGCGGCAATCTTAAGGGACTCCCTTACGATGTCCTCAGCGCCCATGTCCGTATGGTTAAAGAGAGCGTTGGCTGCGGAATACGCAAAGTTTCCTCCCGAGCCTATGGCCACGAAATTCTGATCCGGCACGATTACCTCGCCGTTGCCGGAAACAACCAGAAGATCGTCCTTGTCCGCAACTATCATGAGGGCCTCAAGGCTTCTCATGCCCTTGTCGGATCTCCAGAGCTGAGCCAGATCCACCGCCGCCCTCTTCAGGTTTCCGCCATGCTCCTCCAGCTTCTTCTCGAACTTCTCCGTAAGGGAAAAGGCGTCGGCCACGCTTCCCGCAAAGCCCGTAAGCACCTTATCACCGTAGATCTTCTTTACTTTCTTAGCGCCGTTTTTCATTATGGTGGTTTCACCCATGGTGACCTGTCCGTCGCCGCCTATGGCAATATCGTCAGGTCCTCTTCTTACAGCGCAGATAGTCGTCGCATGAAACTGAACCATCTTTTCCTCCTTTTGAATTGAATTCTATTTTTCTTTCACGTAGTCACATTCCGGGTTGGAGCAGGAAAGTCCGCCCTTCCTGCCCTTCTTTTCCACCAGAAGGCTTCCGCACTTAGGGCACTTCTCGTTTACCGGCTTATACCAGTAGGACTGGTCGCATTCCGGGTAACCGCTGCATCCGTAGAAAATCTTGCCCCTGCGGCTTTTGCGAACGACGATGTCCCGTCCGCACTTAGGACACTTTACATCTATCTTCTTTACCACAGGCTTCGTGTTCTTACACTCCGGATATCCGCTGCATGCGATAAAATCTCCGAACCTGCCGGTTTTGAGAACCATAGGCCTTCCGCAGAGCTCGCATATCTCGCCCGTCGGCTGATCCTCTATGGTAACCTTTTCGATAGCCTTGTCCGCCGCCTCCAGCTCCTTCTCAAAAGGTCCGTAGAAGTCCCTTATGACGTTCTTCCACTGCCTTTTTCCAAGCTCGACCTCGTCAAGACGGTCCTCCATTTCGGCGGTAAAGCCCGAGTCGACTATGTCGGTGAAATACTTTTCCATAAGGTCGTCCACGACGAACCCCAGGTCCGTCGGCTTTAACGCCTTCTTTTCTCTGGCGGTGTACTTTCTCTCCGCCAAAGTCCCCACTATAGGGGCGTAGGTGCTCGGTCTTCCGATGTTCTTCTCCTCCAGCTCCTTTACAAGGCTGGCCTCCGTATATCTTGCCGGCGGCTGGGTAAACGCCTGCTCGCCGTCTACGGATTCCGCCTTAAGGGTTTCCCCCTTTGACAAAGGCGGCAGGATTCTGTCCTTATCCTCGTCGGCTCCCGGATTATATATCTTCTGGTAGCCGTCAAAGAGCAGGGTCGAGCCCGTAGCCCTGAGCATATAGTCGCCGCAGGCTATGTCGGCCTGAACTCCGTTAAACCTTGCCGCCGCCATCTGGCTTGCCATGAACCTGTTCCAGATGAGCCTGTAAAGCTTAAACTGGTCGGGAGTAAGCGAACCTTCTATGGACGACGGTTCTATGTCTATGACGCTGGGACGTATGGCCTCGTGAGCGTCCTGAATGTCCTTTTTCTTATTGGAAAAGAAGTTGTCGGCGCTGTACTCCGCGCCGAAGTTTTCCTTTATGTACGCCGCCGCGGCAGCCTTTGCCTCTGCGGATATTCTGACAGAGTCCGTTCTCAGGTACGTTATGAGACCGGTAGTGCCTCTTCCCTTTATGTCGACGCCCTCGTAAAGCTGCTGGGCTATGCGCATGGTCTTTCCCGTATTGAAGCCCAGCTTGATAGACGCATCCTGCTGAAGGCTGCTGGTGGTAAAAGGCGCAAAAGGCTTTCTCGCCCTCTCCTTTTCCGTAACGGAATCAACGATAAAGGTTCCGGCCTTAAGGTCAGCGACGACTCTGCCGCTTTCTTCGGAGTTTCCTATCTTTATCTTCTTTCCCTTATGGGATACCAGCCTGGCGGTGAACTTTCTGCCCTTTTTAAAGGTGGCCGAAATGTTCCAGTACTCCTCCGGCACGAAGGCCTGTATTTCCCTCTCCCTGTCGCATATGAGCTTAAGGGCCGCAGACTGAACTCTTCCCGCCGAAAGACCTTTTCTTATCTTCCGCCAGAGAAGGGGGCTTATCTGGTATCCCACCAGTCTGTCGAGAACCCTTCTCGCCTGCTGGGCGTCCACCAGCCCCATATCTATGGGTCTCGGATGCTTTATGGCTTCCTTTATGGTATTCTTGGTTATTTCGTTAAACTCTATTCTGCACGGCTGAGTCGGATCCATGCCCAGAAGAAACGCAAGATGCCAGGATATGGCCTCTCCCTCGCGGTCGGGGTCCGTTGCCAGGTACACTGTGGACGCCGCCTTCGCTTCCTTCCTCAGTTCCTTTATCACGTCACCCTTGCCTCTGATGGAGATGTAGTCCGGCTCAAAATCGTTTTCCACATCTATTCCCATCCTGCTCTTGGGAAGATCTCTCACGTGGCCCACAGATGCAATAACCTTATACCTAGAACCGAGATATTTTCCTATGGTTTTAGCTTTAGACGGTGACTCCACTATCACAAGAGTCTTTTTCGCTGCTGTCATCTTTCCTCCTGACTTCTCCGATTTTCCGTCAAACGATTACCGGCCGGTCCGCGCCGACCATTTCAACAAACCATTATTATATTAGCGGATTCAGAATTTTGCAACCAGAACTTTGCCCATTTCGAAAAAAACAAGGCCCTTCATTTCCAATACCGTAATTATACCACTAACCAGGTGCGATTTTATGTTAGTTTTGTGAACAATTTCTTCTATTGACACTTCTCCGTTTTTTCTGACTATATCCAGGACCGCTTTCTCATCTTCTCCCAAGCCGCTTTCCGCCGCCGTATCTGCCGTTTTCGGAATCAGACCCATATCCGTTATCACATCGTCCAGGATAACGAGAGGGGTGACCCCCTCCCTTATTAGCTTATTGCAGCCAAAGCTTGCTCCGCCCGTTATGTTGCCCGGAACCGCATACACGTTCTTTCCCTGCTCGGCGGCGTATTCGGCCGTAATGAGGGCGCCGCTTCTGTTTCCCGCCTCCACCACGACCACCGCGTCCGCAAGGGCGCTTATTATTCTGTTTCGCATGGGAAAGCAGTAGGCCTGCGCCGGGAATCCGTCCGGGTGTTCCGATATCAAAAGGTGCTTTTCCTCCATTATCTCCTTAAGCCTTCTGTTGGAGGCGGGATAGCATGTGTCGAGACCTCCCGCCATCACCCCGACGGTGCTTCCTCCCGCGTCTATGGCCGCTCTGTGGGCGACGGTGTCTATGCCCTTTGCAAGGCCGCTTATTACCGTGATTCCGCTTTCGGCAAGTCTTTCCGAAAGCTGCCCGGCGACCCTTATCCCGTACGCCGTGCAGCCTCTCGTCCCCACGACCGCAACGCAGGGACCCTCCAGAAGGTCAGGATTTCCCCTGTAATAGATTTTTTCCACAGGCGACGATATATTGCTCAAAATCTTAAGTCTCTCACGCTTTGAAGCGATTATCTCCTCACACCTTGTCTCCATATTCACACCCTCTCCCTGTACTGAAGAGCCTCGGCTATATGAGGTGAAGATATATGCTTCTCTCCTTCGATATCCGCTATTGTTCTCGCTATCTTCCTCACCTTGAAAACCGTTCTCGGATTCAGCCCCAGCCTGTCGTAGGCGTTTTTCAGAAGCTCCTCGCCGGCGGAGTCCGCCTCGCATATTCCGCCCGCAGTGGTTTCGTCGAGTCCCCCGTTAAGCCTTACGTTCGTTCCTTCGTACCGTTTTTTCTGAACCAGCCAGGCCCTGCTGATTTTTTCCCTCATTTCGTCCGTAGTCATGGTATCCGTGTCCGAAAGGGCGTCGTAATCCACCGGATACAGGTAAATGTGCATATCTATTCTGTCCTTCACCGGCCCCGTGAACTTTCCCCTGTACCTTCTGACCTCCTCCGCCGTGCAGGAGCAGCGTTCCGTCCCGTCGCCGTAATAGCCGCATTTGCACGGGTTGGTCGCAGCCACGAGAAGGCAGTCCGCCGGAAACACGTACTTCTCTCCCCGCCGTACAAGGGTCACCTGCTTTCTCTCAAGAGGTATTCTCAGCGCGTCAAGAACGTCCCTGTCGTATTCTCCCGCCTCATCGAGGAAAAGCACACCCCTGTGGGCAAGGGTTATCTCGCCGGGAACGGGCGGGTATCCTCCGCCTATGAGACCCGCCTTGGTGATTCCCGCCGCAGGGCACCTGAAAGGCCTTCTCGTTACGGGCCCCGCATCCTGCTTTAGCAGGCCCGCTACGGAGTAGATCGCCGTCGTCTCTATTATCTCTTCTTTATCCATGGGCATCATAATATCGGGAATCCTGGACGACAGCATGGTCTTTCCCGTAGCCGGACTTCCCGTCATCAGTATGCCGTGACCGCCTGCCACGGCTATCATTATTGCCCGCTTCGCCTGCTCCTGGCCCTTCACGTCGCCGAAATCCCCCGGCGTTTCGAGCTCGCTCCCTTCTCCCGCCGCGTTTATCCGCCCGGAATTGTCGGCAGGCCTTTTATTGAGATTCATAACGTCCGCCGCCTCCGAAAGGGTTTTCACCGGGTATATATCCATGTCGTCAAAGAGAGCAGCCTCCCCGGCGTTTCCCTCCGGAATCACGACTCCTCTTATCCCCAGCCGCCTCAGCTCCATGATCATGGGAAGTATTCCGTCGCACCTTTTGACGTCTCCCGAAAGAGACAGCTCTCCCATAAAAGCCGTTCCGGAAAGCTCCCGGTCAAACACCTGCCCCGAGGACGCCAGAATGCCCATGGCTATGGCCAGGTCAAAATGGCTTCCCCTCTTTCTCAGACAGGCAGGCGAAAGGTTGACGGTAACCCTGGCGGACGGAAACTGAAAGCCGCAGTTTACGATAGCCGCCCTTATCCTGTCTCTCGATTCCTTTACGGCGGCATCGCCCAGTCCCACGACCGTCACCTGGGGAAGGCCTCTGGATATGTCTGTCTCCACGCTTATTCTCATGGCCGAAATTCCTCTGACCGAAGCGGTTATAACCTTTGAAATCATATCCCGGCCCCCTGACATCCGCACCTGATGTGGGAAATATCTATCTCCACCACTTCAATCCTTGCGGCGGCGTAGTCTCTCTCCGTCATCATCAGATAATATCCGGCGCACCTCTTTATGCGCTCCAGCTTCCTTTCGTCCACGGCCTCTCCGGGGCTTCCGTACCTCCGGCTCGTCCTCGTCTTCACTTCCGCGAACACCATCTCACCGTCCTTAAGGGCGATGATGTCTATCTCGCCCATTCTGCATCTGAAGCCTCTCTCAAGGATTTCGTAACCCTTTGCGGCAAGATACCGGCACGCCAGATCTTCTCCCGCGTCTCCTATTATCCTGTTCCAGCCCGTGTTTTCCATATTTTCTCCTTCTTCTCTCATCAGTCCGAAAACACTCCGCCGTCTTTAAGTTCAATGTTCAGGTTGGAGAAAGTCTATCACGGCCGCCGGTTATGTGTCAATATATTACAAGCAAATTTTGGCAAAATTTGCTGTTTTTGCATTTATTGCCGAAAATAAAAAACGGAACTCTTTGCCTGGCAGTAAATCCGCCTTTGCATAAGTTCCGTTCTTCTTTCTTTAATTCATTTAGGACAGGAATTCCTGAACCGCTTCTCTTACAGTGTTTCCGTCGGCCTTGCCCTTAAGCTTGCCCATGACCGGACCCATAAGCTTTCCCATATTCTCCCTGCCGCCTGTGATTCCCAGCGCCGCAGCGGTCTCCTTCACCACGTCCCTGATCTCATCAATGGACATCTGTTCAGGAAGGTACTTATTCAGGACTTCTATCTCTGCGTTATAAGCTTCCGTCAGATCTGTTCTTCCCGCCTTCTCAAAGTCGGCGAGGGCATCCTTTCGCATCTTCACCTGCTTGGTCAAAATAGCGATGACGCCGGCATCATCCAGTTCTTCGCGGTTGTCTACCTCGTACTGCTTAACTGCCGCACGGGCGAGACTTATAGTATTCTTGGCGACTTCATCGTGAGCCTTCATAGCCTCCTTGAAATCCGCCATAAGCTGTTCTTTAATACTCATTAAAATCACCTCGATTTTAACTCACAGAACAAAAATTAATATTTCTTAGCCTTTTTTCTGGCTGCCTCAGACTTTTTCTTTCTCTTTACGCTTGGCTTCTCGTAATGCTCTCTTTTTCTAACCTCAGCCATAACGCCGTCTCTGGCGCAAGATCTCTTAAATCTCTTAAGAGCGCTCTCAAGACTTTCATTTTCTCTGACGATTACCTGTGCCATATTCCAATTCACCTCCTGACTAACTTGAAATATGAAGCTGTGAACAGTGTCAGCCTATAACGGCAATATTATACTATTTTTCAGGGTGGCGTGCAAGGAGAAATTTTACGCATTCTCTCCCAGATGTGTCTGACCTGAAAATCATTCATAAATTCAGGATACTTCCCTGATTCTGCTGCCCGACAGAATCTCTTCGTCGCAGGCTTTGAGAACTCCTTCGTCCGCCGCCATTACGTAAAAGAATATGCCTGCTCCGTACTCGTCAAAATACTTTCCGTAAACCCGCCCCTTCATCTCAACCGGCGCAAAATCCGCGCCCTTTCCGTCAAAGCCTGCCGGCGTTCCGTACTGAAGATAAGACCTGCGGAATTTGTCCCTGTGGTGATACGCCCCGTTTACCGTAAGCCCGGCGTCCACCCTGGTCCAGCCGTCGCTTCCCGCGTAGCTCACTCCTTCCTCAAAATCCGCAATCTCCCACTCAAATACCATATCCTCCCGCTCAAGTCCGAAGTCAGCCAGAACCAGATACTGAAAATCGAACTCCGGCACTTTTGATACGGCGTCGAGATCCAATCTGCCGTCTTTGTCGAAGCCATAAGGATTGCCTTCGCCGTCCTCACCCTCTATCATATACGCTCCGTAAAAGCCGTTGTAGTACGGTGACGACCGGTCGAACAGCCTGCTCCCGCCCTTTGTCACGTCAAAAGCAGGAAAGTTGTACATTATGGAAAGCTCCGCGTCCTCGCCTGTAAACCTTTTGAAACCGTCCCCCGGGTTGTAGGTCATAACAAAAGGATACCAGTCCTTTTCCTCAGTCGCTCCGCCGCCCGGAATTTCAATCTCGATTCCCGCTTCCGCCATCAGGCTTTCCCTCTCGTGGATTCCGCTGTAAACCTTCATCACCGCAAGGGAAATGCCGTAATTGGAAAAAGGGGACCATATGAACGCCGCCAGCACCGCGACTATTATCAGCGCCGCCGCTTTTTTCTTTCTGCCTTTCGTAACCTTACTCATACCGGTTCCGCCCTCCTGCCTTCGATTATATGCTCCGCTGCGTCATATATCAATAGCTGCGGTGAATGAGGGCGTTTTTTGATATCGAAATGGCGGATGCCCTGGCGGCGGTAAATGCGCTTCGTTGGTGACAATCATTTTGCTTTGGTGGTGACAGATGCTTTGCTTTGGTGGTGACAGATGTGATGTTTGTCTCCTCTTTTGTCACCACAGCATGCGCATCACCCCGATTTCAGCGGATTTTCCCGCAAAATGGTGACAGATAAGCCGCATTCAGTAGAATATGTCACCACATTCCGCACTTTGTGTCCCTCTGTGGTGACAGAGGTGACACAGCAGCACCAAATTCATCTATTTGTCACCGCTCCATCTGACGTCACCGCTCCATCTGACGTCTCCGTCCCATCTGCTCTCTCCCGATTCCGTAATTGAAGTTTGCGACTGACGGGAGTATACTTTATACGTAATTATCACCACAGGCATGAGAAAGGAAGATGATTATGACAGAAGTGGAAATCAAGGCGGCGGCAGCGCCCATGACCCTTGAAGATATAAGGACAAAAGCTGAAACGGCAGGCTTTGAGGAGTCGGCGATACTTAAAGAAACCGACGTATACTTTAACGCCCCGGACAGAAACTTTATGAAAACCGACGAGGCGCTGAGGCTCAGAACATACGAGGATCTCGCCGCAGAAACTTCAAATACGGCGGTGACGTATAAGGGGCCTAAAACCGATTCCCGCTCCAACACGAGAACGGAATTTGAGACGGGAGTGGAAGACTTCGCGACTATGTATAGCCTTCTGACTTCTCTAGGCTACGTTCCCGTATTCACCGTTTCAAAGACCCGCACGGAGCTTTCTAAGGACGGGGTGACTCTCTGCCTTGACAGGGTGGAAAACCTGGGAGACTTCATAGAGCTTGAGGCGCTGACCGAAGACGAAAAAAAAAAGAAGAGACCGTGGAAAAACTCCTCAGTCTCCTCGATAATCTCAATGTGAGCAGGGAAAATCTGACGAGAAAATCCTACCTGGAAATGCTCGTCTCAAAATCCCGCTGATTTATTTCTGTTCCTCGAGTATTTTGTCTATTCCCTTCATAACGTCAGTAAAGTCGCCGTACGGAATGTAAAGGGTGCCGGTTTTGTCAAGGTATGCGGCGAGGACGTCCCGGGCAAAGCATCTGTCCACGGCTTTCGCCATGTTCTTGTCCGTGTAACTGTCGCCGATCCCTATGGCAAAATCGTAGTCGTAGAGAGCCATGACGTCGGTCTTTTTTAGAAGCTCGTTGCCGTCGTCATAACCCGAAACAAGCTTGAGCTTATCACCGTCTACCGTCATGTCAACGGCGTGAAGGGCGGTGATTTTTTTCATGTAAGGAGCAAGCTTTCTCTCCGAGAACTGCCTGAACCCTCCGGAAATCACCACCACCGGAATTCCCCTCGCGGATCTTCACCGTGTCGATATAGCGAAGCATTCCGTCAAGCCACTGGGCCGGCCGGTCATCGTAAGCGTAGCGCACCACCGCGCTTAAACAGAGATTGATATATTATTTCTTTGGCTTGTTTTCTTCTCCCCATATGCAGAGCTGATCCAGAACAACCATCAAGGATTTTCCACGGCCGCTGAGGCTGTATTCCACCTTCGGCGGGATCTGCGGGTATTCCGTCCGGATAATCAGCCCGTCCGCTTCCAGTTCTTTCAGATTTGTGCTGAGCGTTTTATCTGAAATGTTTTTCAAATACCGTTTCAGTTCATTGAACCGTACCACCTGAAACTCCATCAGGCAGTACAAAATGACCATTTTATGCTTTCCGGAAATCAGGGACAAGGTATAATAAAAACCTGTATCTTCAAAATTGGCATCTTCAATATATTTCTGAATCACAATACTTTCTCCTGAGGTAGTACCTATCTTTATTGACAGTACTTGAATTTTTGCTTTGCATAGCTATAATTTTAAGCAGGACATCCAATCCTGTCAATTGATTTCATAATTATACCAAAAGGAGAAGTTAATATGAGAACAAAGCTGAATATCACCGAAGGCATTTTTCCGATGCCTGTGTTGATGGTCGCAACCTATAACGAGGACGGAAGCGTCAATGTGATGAACGCCGCATGTGGCACCATGCAGGAGAGGGATACGGTTGCCCTCAATCTGACCGAGAGTCACAAGACCGTGCAGAACATCAAAGCCAAAGGCGCATTCACGGTCAGTATTGCCGATGCCGAACATGTAGTAGAAGCGGATTATTTCGGTGTAGAGTCCGGCAACCGTGTATCGGATAAACTCGCCGCCAGCGGCCTGACCACCAGCAAAGCTGAGACGGTAGATGCACCGGTTATCAACGAATTCCCAATTTGTTTGGAATGTCAATTTATCGAATATCAGGATAGTAAATACGGCTGCGGCGTTATTGGCAAAGTCGTGAATGTTACGGCGGATGAAAAGGTGATGGTAGATGGAAAGATTGATATGTCTCTGGTAAACGCCATTGCCTTTGATCCGTATACTCATGGCTATTACAAAGTGACTGAGCGTGTTGGCGAAGCATTCAAAGACGGACTGAAATTGAAAAAGTGAATGAATCGGAAATGTCGCAGTAATGATTTGAAAAATCATTGAGTCTGTGAAAAAAAGTCTGTAAATACGACATGAGATTATCCTTCTATGGTAAAATCTAACCAACCATAGGAGGATATTTTTATGGCTAATAAGAAGAAAGAAGTTTACCACGTTAAACCGCTCAATGAAAACAAGAAAAATATCATCGCAGCTCTAATCGAAGAATATGATATCGAAACAGCTGACGATATTCAGGAAGCACTTAAGGATCTCCTGGGCGGAACCATCAAATCCATGATGGAAGCAGAAATGGACGAACACATTGGTTACGAAAGCTATGAGCGCAGCGATAATGATAATTACCGTAATGGTACTAAGAAAAAGAGAGTACGCGGAAATTATGGCGAATTTGAGATTGATGTTCCACAGGATTGCAATAGTACCTTTGAACCACAGGTTGTCAAGAAACGACAGAAAGATATTTCCGACATCGACAGTAAAATCATAAGTATGTATGCCAGAGGACTTACAACAAGACAGATTTCTGAACAGATTGAGGAAATCTATGGGTTTGAATGCAGTGAAGGGTTTATCTCAGATGTTACAGACAAGATTCTACAGGAAATAGCTGACTGGCAAAACAGACCGCTTGATGAGATTTATCCGATTATGTTCATTGATGCAGTTCACTTTTCAGTACGAGAAGATCACATCATAAAGAAGCTTGCCGCATATGTTATCATGGGGATCACCATGGATGGCAGGAAAGATGTAATCAGTCTTCAAATTGGAGAAAATGAAAGTGCAAAATACTGGCTGGGAGTCCTCAATGACTTAAAGAACCGGGGTGTAAAGGATATTATGATCATATGTGCCGATGGCCTTACCGGAATAAAGGAAGCAATTGCAGCAGCGTTTCCTGAAACAGAATATCAGCGTTGCATAGTTCACCAGATCAGAAACACCTTAAAGTATGTTCCATACAAGGATAAGAAAGCATTTGCTACTGATTTAAGGACAATCTACCTGGCGCCTGACGAAGAGCAGGGAAGAGCCAATCTGGCTCGTGTAACCGAGAAATGGAGCGCAAAATATCCTAATGCTATGAAGAGCTGGGAGAAGAATTGGGATGTGCTGACTCCGATTTACAAGTTTTCAGCAGATGTCCGTAAAGTGATATACACTACCAATGCAATAGAAAGTCTTAACAGTACATATAAGAAACTCAATCGTCAGAGGTCCGTATTTCCAAGCGATACAGCTTTACTGAAATCGTTGTATCTTTCAACCCTTCAGGCTACCAGAAAGTGGAATCAGCCACTCAGAAACTGGGCTAAGGTCTATGGAGAATTCAGTATTATGTACGATGGCAGGCTGCCTATCTGAGGCTGTGAAGACGAATCAAGCGAGGCCATTATTAGAAGGTCTCGCTTGACATGCAACAATTCATATTTTAAATTGAATATGTAAAACTGAATCTGCCGTTCAGGCAATTTCTCACCTTAATTACCATGGAAGAGATAATTTACAGAAATTATTTCACACACTCAAATCATTACTGCGACATTTTTATTTAAGTAGATTTACGATTTCCTCGGCTGCCTCACGAAGCGCATTGATACAGTTCATTTCGTTCTCGGTAAGTTCAAAATGGTAAAGCTGTGTATTTTCCTTGATATGGTCGGGGGGCGCTGGAGCCGGGAATCACCACAACGCCTTTTTGCAGGTTCCAGCGCAAAATCACCTGTGCAGAAGATACGCCGTGCGCTTCTGCGATTTCTGAAATGACAGGATCTCCGAGCAATTCAGCCGTATGGCCTCTGCCGCCCAGCGGATACCAGCCCTGAACGACACTCCCTTTATCTCCTCTTTCGGAATTCCCGTCTTTTCCAGAAGCTTTTTAGTGGCTCTTGCCATGGCCTGCCACCAGTCCTCCGGATCCTGTTCCACTCCTCCGTTAGGCATGACGTGAAGCTCATAGCCGTCGGTTTCTCCTGCGATGAACTTAACGCTTTCTTCGGCAGAAATGTCAAACAGACACGCCTTCATGCCCGTAGTTCCGACATCGTAAGTAATTACTTTAACTGCCATCGTCCTCCTCCTTACAGAATCTAAATTACAGCGTCAATCATTTCCCGCATCTGCTCCTTCATCTTCTCTCCCTCAAA
This sequence comes from uncultured Clostridia bacterium, assembly GCA_944386595.1. Taxonomy (GTDB): domain Bacteria; phylum Bacillota; class Clostridia; order Peptostreptococcales; family Anaerovoracaceae; genus Avanaerovorax. The sequence goes on along the minus strand of CALXBQ010000037.1, from coordinate 21,210 downwards.
AGGCAGATTGCTCATATGGTAATGATTTACAAGTCCGTAGTAAGCCCCCATAAGCAGCATGTTCTTTATGCCGTCCTCATCGTCTTCAAGATTCCTTGCCAGAAGTTCTTCAATCATCTTCAGCGGATTATCCTCGCTTCCGCTCACCAGCGCAGAATAAATGATGCTGGTAACAAGCTTGGGAAACTTCGCGGTATCCTCCACAAGAGTCTCGAAGATACTAATAATGCCTTCCTTTCCTCTGTGTCCGCCCGCTTCGTACGCCGCCTCCAGATCCGCAATCTCCTTTCCGCAGAGAGCTGTGAGCATTTCCTGAGTTCCCGCAAAGTGATTAAAAACCGTACTCCTGGAAACTCCCGCTCTTTCCGCAATATCGCTGAAGCTGGCGTTCTCTATTCCCTTTTCCTCATATACGACCCTGGCCGCGCGCATTATGGTGCGCCTGGTCATATCTCTCTTGGTGTTTTCCATAGGGAAATCCTTTCGTGTAAAATGCGGCTGTTCTTCGGCTGTTTTACATCCGTCGCTTCGGCCTGCCGCACACTTGGACTCCTGTCCAATTTGTACTATAGTCTAATCATCTCACTTTTTCTATAATTGTCAACGAAAAATCCTCTCATCGGACAAATTCTTAAAAAAATAAAGTTGGCGGCCCGCCGGCGCATCAACGCGCGGGCCTAAGGCCGGCGCCGGCTGCGGGCCAGTCATCAAATGTTCCATCTACAGCTGCGGGCCAGATAGCTTCTACCCAGTCATCTGGCCCGCAGGTCCGTCTGATTTGTGGGCCAGATGCGTTTATCAGAAGTGCTTGGCCCGCATATTAATCAAGTTTGCGGGCCATATACTGATTTCTGACTCGTATGGCCCGCAAAGACACCCTCTGCTGCGGGCCATACGCATCTTTTTTTATGATATGGCCCATATATTTCTCTATGTTGTGGGCCAGATTAGTTCTAACTCGCAGGTTGGCCCGCAATTTCTCTCAGGCTGCGGGCCACATACCCTCTGTACTGAAATTTGGCCCGCAGCTAAACGTCGTCTGTGGGCCAACTGCCCTGTGCACCGTTCTTTGGCCCACCTGCACTTTCATTCCTCTACATTAAGTACATCTCTATAAGCTCTTCGATCTGCTTCGTATCCAGATTGCCGTCTTTGTCGTCGTATGTCATAAAAAGATCCCGACCCGGCATATAACCGTTCGATATGTATAAGCCTACTTTGCTGCCATACTCCGACTGATAGCCCGGATCGAACATCCGTCCGAAGTGTTCCAGTATCACAAACCTGTTTTTGCTTTTGACGTATATGACAAAGTCCGGAGCGACCTTTATTCCGCTCAATACCACTTCCTCCTCATAATGGTATGGAATTCCCATAGTATAAAGCATATTCGCAATGGTCAGCTCCGATTTGCTCCGAACCCGGTCGCCCTTTAGAGTCACCTGCCCCGGAATCCTGTAATTCTGATTCCACTCCTTTTTCCTGTAACGGGCGTTCGCCCAATCCTCAGGACTGTCGTACTTTCCGTCAATTTTCTTTGAACCGGCAGCATCTCGTCGATACGATTCCGGAAGGAGTCTCTCTATATACGCTTCGCTGTACGGGCAATAGCTGTCATATACCTGCTGCAGCGCCTCGATATTTTTATCTATCACTTTTACCATTGTTTCAAGGCGCTTTCTCTCCTTCAGCAGACTGATGATTTTACTGTCATCGCTTTTCACATAGACACTTTTGCCGTCCCTCCTTGTCCTGTAATAGGTTTTGCCGTTCCTTTTCTCCGCGCGCAGAGTGCCCTTCGGAAGACCTGACAGCTTCCGGATACATTCCTTTCTGACTGCGCGGTTCTGTTGCAGTTCCTTTGCAACTACGTATTTTACATCCATTCCTTCTCTCCTGTCGTTTTACAGTAAATTACATTATATATCTGTATTATATCCCATATTTTTACAAAATCAACATAAAATAAAAAACTGCATGCCTTCGATTTTTCGATGGCACACAGTCCTTTTGCTTCAAACTGTTCTATCTCTCTACCTCTGCGCTTTCCTGTACCCGGCCTTCTGAGCCTCCTCCTCTGTGTCGAAGAGAATAAGGTTTTTAGAGCCCTCCATGTCGTCGTAGGTCTCCTGGTCAGGTGTGTGGTATATCTTGGAGCGCTTGTTTCCGCGGATTTTGCCCGCGGCAGCTTCATCGTCGTCCGTCTCACCGGACGCCCGGACGTCGTCGCTTTCCGCTTCCCAGTTTTCACCGGTTGCGTAGTCGATTTCAACTCCCGGCTGAATGTTGTAGACAAATACGTTAAAGGAGATGGTGTCGTCCTCTACGGACTTTGCCTCCATCTGCACGCCCTTTGCCACAAGGTCGTCTCCGTCAAATACCGGAATAACCCTGTACATCACGTGGTTTCCCGTTTCGCGCACGTAGCCCGCCACCTCGTCCTCAAAAGGCAGCATTCCTTCGGTGTTCATGTAGCGCGTGCCCGTTATGAGGTTTTTCTCGTTGGCGTTCTCTCCGGCAAGCTGAAATCCAATGAGATGGCACCTGTTATACAGATACTTTCCGTCCACAAAATCGTAGCGTACGGTATGCCAGCCCGTCGGCTTTATCATTCCGATGCTTCCTCTCTCCTCCGTCGGCATGGTCTCCGGCCCCACCAGAGCCTCCGTCAGCCCGCACCTTTCAAGGCTGTCAAGGTCGCTGTAGTATTCGTAGCCCGGCTGGAAATCCCCGTCGTCCGAGAAATCAGGCACTCCGCCGTCTATCTCTATGTACTCGTCGCCGCTGTACTCGGGTACGTCCTCCAGGGATACGCTCTCTACCTGCTTCTCCTCCTGAAGCAGTCCCGCATCCTCTAAGGCGCTGCTTATGGCGTCCGAGCATCCCGTCATGGACAAAATCAGCAGCAAGCAAAACGCCGCAGCAGAAAATCTGATTTTTAATTTCATAAACTCACTCCTGTAAAATTTTTTCCTGAAAGCACGTGAAATAACTTATGGCTTTAAACAGTTCATAATGACCGTAATCATCATATCTTTTTCTTCCGGCTTAGACTCCGCAATCATAATGGTCAGTGCCACGAGTGTGTGATCGTCTATTAGCTTCTCGCCGCCGGCGAACAGCACGCCGTTCTTGTCGAGGAAGTACAGAAACATCGTGGCCGCTATTCTTTTGTTTCCGTCCAGAAAACTGTGGTTCTTGGTTACAAAATACAAAAGATGCGCCGCTTTTTCTTCCAGCGTCGGATACAACTCCTGCCCGGCATATGACTGATATATGTTCCCGATGCTGCCCCTGAAGGAGTCATCCTTCTCTCTGCCGAACAAATCCGATTCGGCGCCGAAGCGCATTCTGGAAATCACATCCATACATTCCTCATAGGTGAGCTCGTACGTTGCTGCATTTCCTTCAGGTCGCTCCATTGTCTGATGGTCGTACGAATCGAGCAAATCCAGCGCCTTGCTGTATTTCTGGATTACATCGAGCACCTGTCGTGAATCGAGCTCATTCTGAGTTCTCTTCATAATCTGCACAACTTCCCCAAGCTGCGCTATGCGATTATTATTCACGGCATAGCCCTGTAATATGTACTGTTTGAGAACGGAATTCGCCCATTTCCTGAATTCAACGCCTCGTTTGGATTTAACACGATATCCGACGGAGATGATGACGTCAAGATTGTAATATTTAGGTGGGCGCGAAGCATTCCCACTTCTGTCGAAAATTTCGACAGAAGTATTCCGTTCCAGTTCTTCCTCTTTGAAAATATTTCCTATATGATACGCAATTGAAGATCGCGCCGTATCAAACAACTCCGCCATCTGCGCCTGCGTCAGCCAGACGGTTTCATTTTCCACTGGAACCTCAAGTTTTACCGCGCTGTCATTCGTTTCAAAAATAACCAGTTCTCTCTTTTCCTTCACGCTTCTCACATCCTTTCCCTTTAATTCCCCCTCTGCACATTCAATTTAATGGCGACAATCCCGGCGACAAAGCAAAATCCCAGCCTAAATAAAGACTGGGATTTAAACGTTTTTCACTGGCGGAGGACACGGGACTCGAACCCGCGGGGCTGTTACGCCTTACTCGCTTTCCAGGCGAGCTCCTTAGCCACTCGGTCAATCCTCCATAAACCTGCGACTATATTACTTTACCATAAAAAATGCGCTATTGCAAGTATAATTTCCGCCGCATTTTCTCCCCCCTTCCGCTTCATTTTCCCCTTGCAATTTTCCCCTTTCTGGGTCATTATATATGTATAGTCAAATGGCAGAAGGGAGACAGAAATCATGAAAGTAGCATCTTTTGTTTTAAGCATAGCGTCGCTGGCCGTAAGCGTTGCGGCATTCATCACGGCAATAGCCGCGGTAACCAGGAAGAGACATTCCGGCGCCAGATAACAGGTTTACGTCAAAGCATATGGGCTGCGATCAGTCGCAGCCCTTTTTGTTTACCAGGCAAAATCTGCAGCCGCCCTCGTTTCCCCGGCAGTCTTTGCACTCGGGCCCGGGATCTCCAAAGCCCTCCCTTACCGCAAAATAAAGGCCTGCGCAGGATTTTGGCGGTTCCATTACGCCTGCGGAATTTATTCTCATTCCAAGTTCATCAAAATCAACGATTTCCGCTATTTTTGCGGTTTCCGAAACGTCCATTCCGTAAAACCCCGGCCCGAAGCTTCGGCTGAGCGTAAGTCCTTCTTCGGCTGCCCGGTCCGCAAGTTCATCTTCTAACAAAGTCCGCAGCCCGTCGAGGTACGCGCCGCCCCACAGATCTGCATAGAATTTTTCCATGTCATCTTCGCTGGTGCACGCAAAATCTCCAGCCGTGCAGGCGCAGAAGTACACGTTCCTCACTGCTTCCTTTTTCATTCTTTCAAAAGCCCTGCACTCGACGGTAACTCCGCCCGCCGTAAGCAGACTGCCGGAAAGAGTAAACTCGCCTGCTTTGAAAGATACGCATTCTCCCGCAAGTTTTATATCATCATATATTATGCTGCGCACTTTCTGCGCTCCCTGTAGCATCTGCATAGAAGCGGCGCCTGATGTGTCAACACCAAGCCTTTCTGTAAGTACCCTCAGGGCCAGAGCGTCCGCCCCGGCCCTTTCCGGTTTAAAAAATACTTTTTCCATATATCAAAGACTCTTTATCCTGCTCCTGTTAGCAGTGCCTGATGTCCGTATACTCCGCAACCTCACGGCTGGTGGTGAAAAGGTCAGCCTTTGACAGGTCGTGAATATCACTGTGTCCAGTTACCCTTGCGAAGGTTCTGAGCTCAGCCGCCGTAGTGTTCAGGTAATTTGCCACGCGGCGGGAAGCCTTGTCGATATCAAGGCGCTTTCTCAGCTCAGGGTTCTGGGTGGCGATTCCCAGAGGGCACATGCCGCTGCCGCAGATTCTGTACTGCTGACACCCAAGAGCTATCATTCCTGCCGTGGCGACTGCAACGGCGTCGGCTCCCATGGCGATGGCCTTTGCAAAGTCAGCGGAAACCCTCAGTCCGCCGGTTATGACAAGCTCCACGTCAGAGCCGACTTCGTCCAGATACTTTCTCGCTCTGTAAAGGGCAAAGAGCGTAGGCACAGTAGTGGCCTCGCGAAGGAAGTAAGGGCTTGAGCCGGTAGCTCCCCCTCTGCCGTCCACCGTCACGAAGTCGGGACCTGCGGCAAGAGCAAATTTAAGATCCGCCTCTATCCTTCCTGCGGCAATCTTGATTCCGACAGGTCTTCCCTCGGAGCGGCTTCTCAGCTCGTCAACGAGAGCTTTAAGGTCTGCCTCCGTCTCTATTCCCGGAATTCTCGAAGGGCTCTGAATATCGTCTCCCGGGTTCTTGCCTCTGATTTCGGCAATTTCAGGGGTAACCTTCTCTCCCGGAAGGTGTCCGCCCATTCCCGGCTTCGTGCCCTGGCCTATTTTGATTTCTATGGCATCAGCTTTTTTGAGATTTTCGTCGGTTACGCTGTACCTGTTTGGGATATACTCGAATATGTACTTATATGCGTTCTCCATTTCCTCCGGAAGTATTCCGCCTTCGCCGCTGCACTGAGCGGTCTTTGCCATTGCGCTTCCCTTTGCCAGGGCTATCTTAGCCTCACGGGAAAGGGCGCCGAAGGACATGTGGGAAATGTACACCGGCGTTTCCAGTTCCATAGGCTTTGCGGCCTTCTTTCCTATTACGGTCTTAAGGCTCACCTCCGCGTCGTCGTCAAGGGGCATAGGATCGAGCTGGGCTCCCATGAGAAGCACGTCGTCCCAGCCGGGCATAGGCATCATTGTCGCCATGGCCGCGTCTATGGAATGTCCCGTTTCAGACATCTGGTGGATTTCCGCCATGTAGCGCATGTCCGGGTCCTTTCTCACCAGATTCGGATCCACGGCAAGCTCGTTTCCGCCGGAAGCCGGAATTCCCGCTGCTCCCGCCGTACCTGCACCGGCATCTGCGCCGTCGTCCTCCACCTTCTCGAACTCGCTCTTCGGGGCGCTGCAGAGATAGCACTCCGTCAGCTCCTCGAAGGTTATACCTTCCTTCTCTTCGTCAAAGATCCATCCACAGACCTTGCACCTGTACTTAGCCATTTTGCTTCCTCCTTTTCTCGGATTATCAATCTCTAAATTTCCGGCTCTATAAAAACGCTGTTTCCAAAAATGTCAGCAGCTTTTATATTCAATCTCTTTCCTTTCCTCAAAATCCCCGAGCATACTGTTTCTATACCCTTTCCGGTGCGCGCCGAAACGAAGGACGGACTGTGAAGCTTTCCGTCAAAATCGAAATCCACGCTCCAGGATTCGAGAAAATCAAGGGGTCTTTCCCTTATCATCTCCTTCACGCGAACCGCTTCGTCAGCTCCCGTCACCTCCGAAAGTCCGTTTATTCTTAGGGATTTAAGCTCTATTTTAACCATTCTGTCGTCGGAAAAAGGAATTTCATCGACGGATATCTCGTACTTCAGGCTCAGGTTTTTCTTTTCTGGCCTGCCTTCTTCTTCGTATACGCCAAATTCTGCGCCGCAGGCCGTCAGCCTTGCCGCCGAAGTCTCCACCGCAAGAGGCCCCGTATCGCAGGCGATGAACCTTCTCCCGGTCTTTGCCGCTGCTGCCGCCAGAGTTCCGCTTCCGCTGAAGAAGTCGGCGCACAGGTCTCCTTCCTTTGTCGAGGCAAGAATGATCCGCTTAAGAAGCTCCTCCGGCTTCTGAGTTGCGTACCCCGTCCTCTCAGACGAAGTCCGACCCACCATATCTATCTGCCACACGTCCTTCATATTCACCATAGTGTACCAGCCCACTTCGTCCCTGTACTCCTTCACTCCCTTGAACCGGTAAGGCTTCAGCTGACGGTTGTAGGATTTTTCCTGAAGGGGATAGAAAACGTACTTCCGGCTTTTGGCGTAGACCAGTATGGTGTCGTGCTTCCTTGCAAAATGCCTGCTGCTGCTTCCGCCCGACTTATAATTCCAGACTATCTCGTTTACGAAGTTTTCCTCTCCGAATATCTCGTCCATTATGAGCCTTGCAAAGGCTGCGGCGTGCCAGTCCAGGTGAAGCCATATGAGACCGTCCTTTGCCAGAAGCTCTTTCATCTGCATCAGCGAGGACGTGAGCATGGAAAAGTATCCGGCCTTTCCGAAGCGCCAGTTGTCCCCGTAGACCGTGTGCCTTATGGTTTCGTTTCCCACCTTCAGTACCGCATCGTAGTCGGCCTTTGAGAAAAAAGGCGGGTCTATGTATATCATGTTTATCCTGCCGGCCATTCCCTCTCTTCTCAAAAGGGAATCCATGACTCTCGCATTGTCGCCGTGAATGAGCATATTTTCCGGCTTCTTCCCGTACTGCTCCTTCATTACGAGTCCTGCAGGCTCCGATTTCTTAAGCCTTGTGTATCTGCTCTTTCCGTTTCGGTAAGCTCTTCCCAGCTCGCTCATTACAGTCATCGTCTTTTCCTCCTGCCCCTTCTGCCGTCTTTAGGGCCTGCCGCCCTGCCGCCCCTTCCCAGGAGCACCGGAATGAGATCCTCTCTTTTCGCCTTTTTCAGCGCCCTTATGACCGTATCCCTGTTTTCGGGCTTTTTGTAGTGTATGAGCGCCCTCTGCATCTTCTTTTCCTCAAGGTCCTTTGCCACGTAAACCGGCTTTCCCGTAAAAGGATCCTTTTCCGCGTAGTACATGCACGTTGCCAGAGTCCCCGGCGTAGGATAGAAATCCTGAGTCTGATCCGGTATGAACCCGAACTTCTTAAGGTAAAGAGCCAGCTCTACGGCGTCATCGAGGGTGCTTCCCGGGTGAGAGCTTATGAAATACGGTATCAGATACTGCTTCTTTCCAAGCTCCTCGTTCATCAGCCTATACTCTGCGGCAAACCTGTCGAACACTTCTGGCTCCGGTTTTCTCATATAGTAGAGAACCTTCTTGGACACGTGTTCCGGCGCCACTTTAAGGGTTCCGCTGACGTGGTCGCGACAAAGCTCCCTCATGAATTCTCTCCTGTGAGGATCCGCCATGAGGTAATCGTATCTTATTCCTGACCTGATAAATACCTTCTTCACTCCCGCCACGGCTTTCACCGCCCGGAGAACTTCTATGTAATCGACGTGGTCAACGTCCATGCTCGGACATACCGACGGGTACAGGCAGTCTTTGTTCCTGCACACGCCTCTTTCCAGCTGGCCTTTGCACGCCGGACTTCTGAAGTTGGCCGTAGGGCCTCCCACGTCGTGAATGTAGCCTTTGAAATCGGGCTTTTTCGTGAGGGCCTCCGCCTCTTTCCTTATGGATTCAATGCTCCTCGACCTGACCTGGCGTCCCTGGTGATATGTCAGCGCGCAAAAGCTGCAGCCTCCGAAGCACCCGCGGCTGGAGACTATGGAAAACTTTACTTCCTTCAAAGCCGGCACTCCGCCGTCTTTGTCGTAGGACGGATGGGCCTCGTTTTCAAATGGCAGCTCGTACACGTCGTCAAGCTCCTGCCTTGTAAGGGGCGGCTGAGGCACGTTTTGAATCACGTAAACCGAATCCGTATATTTTTCTGCAAGCCGCTTTCCGCTTATGTCGTCGTTGTTTCTGTACTGGAGGGCAAAGCTGTCGCAGTACCTGTCCCTGCTCTCCGACACTTCGTCAAAGGAAGGAAGAAATACGGTTTCTCCGTCGTCTTCGGGCCTGGTTCCCTTATAGCAGGTTCCCCGGATCCACGTGATATCCTTCACATCTATACCTGAAGCAAGGGCCTCCGCAATTTCTATGATTGCCCTCTCTCCCATTCCGTATATGAGAATGTCGGCTTTGGCGTCCAGAAGCACGGAGCGGCGGACCCTGTCGCTCCAGTAGTCGTAGTGGGCAAGGCGTCTTAAGCTCGCCTCTATTCCGCCGATTATTACCGGAACGTCTTTATACGCTTCCCGGGCCCGATTGCTGTATACTATGACCGCTCTGTCGGGACGCTTTCCCGGCTTTCCTCCCGGCGAGTATTCGTCGGTCTTACGGCGGCGTTTAAACACCGAGTAGTTGTTCACCATGGAATCCACCGCTCCGCCGTTTATGAGAAATCCCAGGCGCGGCCTTCCGAACCGCCTGAAATCGTCGGCCGATTTATAATCAGGCTGTGCCAGAACCGCCACCCGGTACCCGAACCTTTCCAGGAGCCTTCCTATGATGGCCGTTCCGAAGGTGTGGTGATCCACATATGCGTCGGCGGTGACCAGGACGAAATCCGCTTCGTCCCAGCCTCTCTCCTCCATGTCTTTTCTGTTTACGGGTAAAAACATGAAAAAATCTCCCTCTCCAAAAATGCTGTCTTTGTAAAAAGAGCGCAGCCATAAGCCGCGCTCAGATCAACGTGTCTATCTCTGACCTTTATCGTATGGAATTCCTTCCGCCTTAGGCGCTCTGGACTTCTTTGACGTGAACGCCAGAACTATGAGAGTGATGAGGTAAGGAAGAAGCCTGTAGACGTAAGGACTTATTCCTATCTCCGCAAGCATATACACGCCGTCTCCGTTGATGTCAAGTGTAGCGTATGTGGCCGCTATGCACTTGAACAGTCCGAAGAGTATGCCTCCGAGAGCCACGTTCAGCGGAGTCCAGTTACCGAAAATCATTACGGCAAGGGCCAGGAATCCGTAGCCTGCAACCTCGCCGGTAGCGGCGCAGTTGGAGGTCGTGAGGGCGTAGGTGAATCCGCCTGCTCCCGCCAGGAATCCTGAAATGGTGGTTCCTATGTATCTCATCTTGTATACGTTGATTCCAAGGGAATCGGAAGCCTGCGGATTTTCACCGCAGGAACGGAGTCTCAGTCCGAATCTTGTCTTGTAGAGTATTACGGACAGGACAACGAATATGATGATGCACAGGTACGTCGTGATATATACCTTATTCAGGAACAGGTTTCCGAAAAACCCGAACTCGTAATCCCTGTCGTATCCGAAGGTGGTCGGCTTGATCATAAACCAGCTTGCAGAGTCTCCCGTGAACATTCTCAGTACGTTCTGCTGAGCTATCATGGTTATGAAGAAGAGGACTATTGCAGGAGCCAGCATGTTAAGAGCCGTACCGCCTATGGTCTGATCTGCCTTAAGGGTAATCGCCGAAAAGGACAGAAGCAGCGAGAACAGCGCTCCGCAAACGGCTGCAACCAGGAAAGCAAGAAGCACGAGAAGCTGTCCCTGCTCCTGGGTAAAGGTCTGATTTTCCTGCATGGTTCTTACGAAGAGAACGCCTATGAAGGCTCCGAATATCATGATACCTTCAAGAGCCAGGTTGATTACGCCGCTTCGCTCAGCAAAAATACCTGCAAGGGCCACTATCATAAGGGGAATAGCGTAAATCATAGTCTGCTGTATTAAGAATACCATTACTTATTCCCTCCTTCCTCTTCTGCCGGAGCTGGTTCGGCATCGTTCGCCTCGACCTGCATCGCCGCTTTCGCCGCGGCTCTCTGGGCTTCGAGCAGCGCCGGATCAGGTTCGTCATTGACGTTGGTGTTTCCGGCCTTTCTGCCTTTTCTTCCGATAACCTGTTTTACTATCATGGCAAACGCGCTTAAGTAAACGATAGATGCTATGATTATGTCCGCTATATACTCGTTATATGCGGTAAGAGACTTAATCATAAGTCCGTCTATATTCAGGAGAGACATAAATATGCCCGCAAATATTACTCCTATCGGATGGTTGGATGCAAGGAGCGCTACCGGGATTCCGTTGAAGCCTTCCGCAGGAAGGGACATATAGGTGGACCAGTAGAACTCTGTGTGACCTGACAGGTAGTAGAGAGATGCTCCCGCGCCTGCAAGGCCTCCCGCTATGGCCATAGACGCTATTATGCTGGCTTTGTCGTTTATGCCCGCATATTTTGCCGCATGGCGGTTGCTTCCGCACGCCTTCAGCTTGTATCCGAAGGTGGTCTTTGTCATCATTATGTATATGAGTATTGCTATTACTATGGCGATGACTATTCCGCCGTTAACCTGGGAACCCGGGAACAGCTTGTCGAGACCCATCTTGGCCGTCTCCACTCCGTTGGAGGCCGTGGTCTTTATGTATCCTATCTTTCCCGCTTCGTCGCTGTTTTTGAGGTAATCCCTCACATCGAAGAACCAGGTTACAAGATTGGCGGCAATCCAGTTGGTCATGATGCAGGTTATAACCTCGTTTATGTTTAAGGTCGCCTTGAGAAGTCCCGGAATCGCTCCCCAAAGAGCTCCGGCGATTATTCCTGCGCCGAAGGCGAATACCCAGACGAGCCATGCGGGAACGGTCTCCGTAGGCACCACTATAGCAACGTAGAGAGTTGCGGCCGTACTCATAAGGTACTGGCCCGGCGCTCCTATGTTGAAAAGTCCCGTTTTAAAGGCAACCGCAACGGAAAGTCCTGTCATGATAAGAGGAATTCCTCTGAACAGCATGTTTCCGAAGTTTACCGGGTTGAACCCGAAGGTCAGCTGGTTATCCACTCTTCCCGTGTTGAAAAGGCCGAAGAACACCAACTTCACGCCTTCCAGCATACCCTTGGTGCTTATCTCTTCTCTGGTAAGACCCACAAATATGATTATGAGCATACCTACGATAAGACCTATGAGTATGGATATGAGGGCAGAGGCTATGCTCTGAAATCCCGCCGTGGAGTAAAATTTCTGCTTTCCCGTCTTAGGATCTACCTTGTACATTACTCCACCTCCTTATCCTGCCTCTTGGCGCCGGCCATGTAAAGGCCCAGCTCCTGAGGATTGGTCTTTTCGGGATCAAGCTCTCCCACTATCTCGCCCTCGTACATTACGAGGATTCTGTCGGATAAGCTCATTACCTCGTCCATTTCAAGGGACACGAGAAGAACGGCTCTTCCCCTGTCACGCTCTGCAACCAGCTGCTTATGTATGTGCTCTATGGCTCCCACATCGAGACCTCTCGTCGGCTGTACGGCGACTACCAGAGGCTCGTCCCTGTCAAGTTCTCTGGCTATGATGGCCTTCTGCTGGTTACCGCCGGACATGCTCCTTACCACGGTAACAGGTCCCTGTCCGCTTCTCACGTCGTATTCGTCGATGAGCCTTTCGGCGTACTTTCTGACGGCTCCGAATTTAATGAATCCGTCCTTTTGGAATTCCTTTTCTCTGAACTTCTGGAGAACCAGGTTCTGCTCCAGAGTAAAGTCCAGGATAAGTCCGTGTTTATGTCTGTCCTCTGCTATGTGGCTCATTCCGGTCATGCTTCTCTTTCTTATGCTGGCGCCGGAAATATCCTGTCCGCAAAGGGTGATCTTTCCAGAGCTTGCCTTTTCAAGGCCGGTGATTCCGTAAACCAGCTCGCTCTGGCCGTTGCCGTCGATACCTGCGATACATACTATCTCTCCGCCTCTCACGTCGAAGGAGACGTTTTTAACCGCGTCGTTCTTATGAAGCTTAGACGGAACCGTAAGATTCTCCACCGAGAAGATTACGTCTCCCGGCTCGGCCGGTTTCTTTTCTATCTCAAGCTGCACCGGACGGCCCACCATCATGGTGGAAAGCTCCTGCTTGGTCACATCCTTCGTATTTACGGTACCTACGCACTTGCCCTTGTGAAGAACCGTTACTCTGTCGGAGACCGCCATTATCTCGTTCAGCTTATGGCTTATGAAGAGTATGGATTTTCCCTCTCTGGCAAAGCCCCTCATTACCTCCATAAGCTCTTCTATCTCCTGCGGAGTCAGAACGGCGGTAGGTTCGTCGAATATGAGAATCTCGTTTTCTCTGTAGAGCATCTTAAGTATTTCGACGCGCTGCTGCATTCCCACGGTGATATCTTCTATCTTGGCATCTATGTCTACCTTAAGTCCGTACTTCTCGGACAGTTCAAGGACTTTCTTTCTGGCTTCTTTCTTCTGTAAAAATCCGAGCTTGGTAGTCTCGGCGCCTAATATGATGTTGTCTAAAACGGTGAACACGTCAATCAGCTTGAAATGCTGGTGCACCATTCCTATTCCAAGGGCGGTGGCGTCGTTAGGATTATGTATCCTGACCTTCTGTCCGTCCTTTAATATTTCGCCTTCTTCAGGCTGATAAAGTCCGAATAAAACACTCATAAGAGTGGACTTGCCCGCTCCGTTTTCACCGAGCAGAGCGTGTATTTCTCCTTTTTTCAGCTGGAGGGTTATGTCGTCATTGGCAACAATTCCCGGAAACTCTTTCCTGATGTGCCTCATTTCTATTACGTATTCTGACATAGCATCTTCCCTGTTCTATTTAGATTTTCGGATGAAATCACCCTGTATAACGTCTATCCTATAATCCGCAAAAAGGGGGAAGAACTCCCCCTTTTCAAAACGGATTGATTAAGCTCTAAGGCTTATTTTACAAAGTTAACGTGCTCCCACTCGAGAGTGCTTGGATCAGCAACTTCCTCGTTGGAGATTTCGATTTCGCCGCTCTTTACCTTCTCGTAGAGAGCATTGTAATCGTCTACAGTCCACTCTTCCAGCTTCCAGGTGTCGGTAGGGATTCCTACTCTGTCGTCAGCTGCTCCGAGAGTTGTAACCTTTCCGCCGTAATCTGCCCACTTGTCATCGTAGTGCGCTCCGATAGCATCCATGGTAGAACCTGCAAGGTCCTTCATAGCGGAGGTGATAACGGTATCGGACTGACCGGACTGGTCAACGTCTACACCGATGATAGCGCCGTTGTTGGCTGCAGCTGCCTCTGTTCCGGACTGGAACATGGATCCGCCTGCCATGAATACAACCTCAGTACCTGCTTCGTACCAGCCCTTCAGCATAGCCGTAAGGTCCGGAGAAGCGGAGAAGGTGTCACCGTATTCCCAGCTGTATCTCATCTCAACGTCAACGTCCTTTTCTGCTGCTGCAGCTTCAACGCCCTGAACATATCCGTATCCGTATCTGATACAAGCAGGGTTGGCTCCGCCGCCACCGCCGGAATATCCCAGCTTGGTAAAGCCGTCCATTACTGCTGCATAGCCTGCAAGGTAACCTGCCTGCTCTTCCTTATAGTTTACGGAAGCGATGTTGTCGTATCCTTCGATAGCTCCATCGATGAAGATGAAGTGTACGTCAGGGAACTCTTCAGCAGCCTGCTTTAAAGCTTTTTCCTGAAGGAATCCTGCTGCTACGATTACCTCAGCGCCGGAATCGGCAGCTGCCTTCATTGCATCGTATCTGTCAGCGTCGGTTGCAGCCTGGTCGTTAGCCGGCTGATAGTACTTGTAGGACTTGCCGTTCTCGGAAGCATATCCCTTAACACCGTTCCATGTGAACTCGTTGAAGGACTGGTCCTTAAGAGCGCCTACGTCAGTGATGAATGCTATCTGATACTTTCCGTCCTCAGACTCCATAGTGTCAGGAATGGAATTGTAATCGATAGCGCCGCTTTCAGCGGTAGTACCGCCCTGCTCATCGGTTTCAGCAGGTTCTTTGTCTCCGCCGCATGCGGTGAATGCGAATACCATTGCACCGATGAGCAGAACTGAAATAAACTTTTTCATGTTTTCCTCCTAACCTTTTCTTAAAAAGAATACACTGAAATTATATAACAAAATAAAGTAAAGTGAAAGTCTTTTTTAAGTATACATCACCTTTTGACCTTAAAAACCACACAGGCTCTTCCTAATCGTCCCGACCGTGCTCCTTATGATTCTCGCAGTGAGCCCCCAGACGATTCGTCCCTCCGTCTCGTACACCGGAATTTCCCACTTCCCCGTGCGCCATTTATAGTCCTCGGGTATGTCAACTCTCTCGTAAGGAAATTTCTTCGGTCTGAAATCTATAGGCTCCGTGTATACCTCCGGTTCGTTTTCCATAAAATATGACAGAGGCAGCAGGAAGACTTCCCCTACCTCAGCGCTGTTAGGTCTGATCTTTTCAAAAGTCTCATAATCTATGAATCCTATTCTCGAATAGATGGTGTAATTGGCGTATCCGTACAGTGTGTTTCCCTCTCCGGTAAGCTCTATGGCTTCGGCCGGAATTCCCAGCTCCTCCACGGTTTCCCTGACAGCGCACTCCTCCGCCGTTTCATCTCCTTCCACTCTTCCTCCGGGAAAACATATCTCACCGGGATCCGACGGTATGTCGTCGGCCCTCTTTTCAAGGAGCAGCCACAGCTCCCCGTCCTTTTCCACAAACGGCACCAGGACCGAATAAAATCTGTGCCGTCCTATGGGCTCCGCCTTGTGGTTTTTGAAAATATTCTCTATCAGCTTTCTGTCCGGTTTCATCTCTTCTCCTTATACGCTTTTCCATAGAAGCTCGTTGTTTTCTATAATTATCCCGGCCTCGCCGCCGTCCTTCATGCAGGAAAGGTAGTTTCTCAGGGTGCTTCCGATGAGGGCATACTGTCCCACGTTCATCGAGAGGCCATACTCGTCGAAAATCCTCTTCAGAAGCCTTTCAAATGTCACAGGCTCCCTGCACAGTTCAGCGATCTTCTCCTTCACCGCCTTTATGGCCTCTATGTTAAAGTCCGCAAGGGCTCTTATGTCCTCTGCCACCTCTGCATGGGACGGGACAAAGCGCGCAGCCTCGACGGTTTTCACATACTCCAGTGTTTTTACGGCCTCCTCGGGGTTCCACATATAGCCTATCCCGTATTTTGACAGGGTTTCTTCCGACGAGACGCAGTCCGCTATGTATGCGGTTCCATCTTTTGTGAGAAAGCCTGCCATCTCAAAGGAGTGACCACCCAGCTCCAAAAGCCTCATTCCCTCGGGCAGCACATCGCCTGTCAGCTCTCCGGCCCCGCTTTCCTTCGCCATGAGGAACTTGTTTCTCAGCTCCTTAAAGGGAAGGCCGCCGTAAAGCCCCGTCGGTTCGAGAGCAGGCATGCGCGTGTACACGCGCTCCGCTCCTTTTGCAAAGATCCTGCACCCGGTCTTTTCCTGAAGGTAGCGGTTCCCTCCGATGTGATCCGCATGGGAGTGGGTGTTATATATGGCCTTAAGGCTCCAGCCTTCCGCTTCTATTATCCTCAAAACCTTCTTGCCTGCGTCCTTGTCGTTTCCGCTGTCTATAAGCACGACCTCTTCCGGCCCCGTTTTCACCAGCCCGATCTTGGCGGGACAGTCTATATAGTAGTCGTTTTCAGTAAGCTGTATAAGTTCGTACATATGGTCACCTTCCTCTGCGATAATCTCATACTTAGATTCTATCACATTTCTCCCTGAAACAGGGCAGCAAAATACCCGCACGGAAATCTCCGCACGGGCATATTTGCAATTTCTTCTTTTCGTATTAAATCGTATTAAAGCTTTTTTACCATAAGGCACCTTACAGCATTCAGGACCGCTATGACCATAACGCCTACGTCGGCAAAGATGGCAAGGTACATATTGGCTATACCCACCGCTCCCAGTATGAGGCAGGCAAACTTTATCACAAGGGCCATGGTGATGTTCTCATAGACTATTCTGAGGCACTTCCTCGAAATCCTTATGGCCTTGGATATTTTACGCGGGTCGTCGTCCATGAGCACCACGTCGGCGGCTTCTATTGCCGCATCCGAACCCATGGCTCCCATAGCTATTCCTATATCCGCTCTTGAGAGCACCGGCGCATCGTTTATACCGTCTCCGGCAAAGGCGACCTTTCCCTTGCCTGCGCCTTCTATGATGCTTTCTATCTTCTCCACCTTATCCGCCGGAAGGAGCCTGCTGTAAACGGTATCTATGCCAAGCTCCGCGGCTACGCTGCCGGCTACCTTCTCCGAATCTCCCGTAAGCATCACGGTGTTTTCAACGCCCGAAGCCTTAAGGGCGGATATTGCGTCCTTTGATTCAGGCTTTACAACGTCCGCTATGAGTATATGTCCCGCATACCTTCCGTCCACGGCCAGGTGAACCACGGTTCCCGGCTGGCTGCACTCGATGAAAGG
Organism: uncultured Clostridia bacterium; assembly: GCA_944386595.1. GTDB lineage: Bacteria > Bacillota > Clostridia > Peptostreptococcales > Anaerovoracaceae > Avanaerovorax. The sequence continues at coordinate 3,870 of CALXBQ010000037.1, read as the reverse complement.
AATGTTCATCTCCTTCATGAGCTTGTCGTTTCCGGCTCCCACTTCGATTCCGTCAACCCTGGCTATTACGCCGCCTCCGCCGATTTCGCGAATGTCCGTTACTCGGCTTCTGTCTACGCTTTCGCCGTATGCCTGTCTTATGCTCCTGCTTATAGGGTGAGATGACGAGCTTTCGGCAAGAGCCGCATACTCCAGGAGCTTTTTCTCCTCCATTTCGCTGTGATGTATTCCGACTACCCTGAACACACCCTTTGTCAGAGTTCCCGTCTTGTCAAACACCACGGTCCGCACTTTGGAAAGAATCTCCAGGTAGTTGGAGCCCTTTACAAGGATTCCCTGGCTGCTTGCTCCCCCTATGCCCGCAAAGAAGCTTAAAGGTATGCTGATTACGAGGGCGCACGGACAGCTTATTACGAGGAAGGTGAGGGCTCTGTAAAGCCATACTCCCCAGCCCGGATCTGCCCCAAAGACTGCCATGGTGATAACCGGCGGCAGCACCGCAAGAGCCAGAGCGCTGAAGCACACTGCCGGCGTATAGATTCTCGCAAACTTCGATATGAAGTCCTCCGACTTCGACTTTCTCGAGCTGGCGTTCTCCACAAGGTCAAGGATCTTAGACACTGTGGACTCGCCGAATTCCTTTGTGGTTCTAATCTTAAGAAGTCCCGACATGCTTATGCAGCCGCTGATAACCTCGTCTCCCGGACCCGCCTCTTTAGGAAGACTCTCTCCCGTAAGGGCGCCGGTATTAAGAGCCGAAGTTCCCTCGACCACCACGCCGTCGATAGGAATCTTTTCACCTGGCTGAACCACGATAACCGTGCCGACCCGCACCTCGTCCGGATCGACCTGCCTGAGACTTCCGCCCTCCTCGATATTGGCGTAGTCGGGCCGGATATCCATAAGCTCCGTTATGCTCTTTCTGCTCTTTCCCACGGCGTAGCTCTGAAACCACTCGCCTATCTGATAGAACAGCATTACGGCAATGGCCTCCATGTAATCGCCGTTTTCGTATATGGCAAGGGCAAAGGCTCCCACCGTGGCAACCGCCATGAGGAAGTTCTCGTCGAACACCCTGCCGTTCAAAATTCCTCTGACGGCTTTCCTCAGTATGTCGTAACCTATTATAAGGTAGTCGGCCGCGTAGAGAATGAATCTTGCCAGCCTTCCCGCTCCGACAAAGGCTGCATCGTCAAAGGCTTCAAATACTCCTTCCGGTATCATCCTTATTATCAGGAGAAAGACGGCGGCAATAAATATTCTCATCATCATCTTTCTCTGTTTTCTTGTCATGCCCCGCTTCATTCGGTCAATAACGATGAGAAACACCGCCGATACTGCTATGACCACACCAAGCAGGGCGTTTATAATAATCTCCTGCACGGATAAGGCCTCCTTTCCGCCTGATTAAAAGTCGATCTCGCAGTCAGGCTCAACCTTTCTGCACGCCTTGAACACGCTCTTCATAACCTTTTTTTCTTCCGCTCCCTCTTCAAACTCCACAGTCATCTTCTGGGTCATGAAGTTTACGGTTGCGTCGGCCACGCCTTCAGTCTTCTTAGTGGCCTCCTCCATCAGGTTTGCACAGTTTGCGCAGTCAACTTCGATCTCATAAGTCTTTTTCATGGGTTTTTCCTCCTCATATTGCGTTACCCTCTGCCCGCTTTTTGTCTGCATTTTCACTGCAGTCCGCCAGGCCATAGCGTCCGCTTTTAATATTTTACAATTAAGTACTTGTTTAATCTTTATGCCTGAAGTATAATCCCCTTAACGGTACAAGTCAACGGAACGGAGCCCTCTTTGCCCGAATGGGCGAAAAGTATTTCCGATAGGGCGAAAGGAGACAAAATGAACGAAATCAGACTTCCCCACGATCACGGTGAAGAGCACGGACTTAAAGCAATGAAGGAGCAGATAGGCAGAACCGCCGATTTTCAGGCGGTTTCCGCGGTTTTCAAACAGCTGGGCGATCCCACCAGAGTCCGGATATTCTGGCTCTTGTGCCACTGGGAGGAATGCGTCATAAACATATCCGCCATGCTGGAGATGTCAAGCCCCGCAGTTTCCCACCACCTGAGACCGCTCAAGGACTGCGGCCTCATAGTCAGCCGGAGAAAAGGAAAAGAAGTCTACTACCGGGCCGCTGACACGCCTCAGGCGGGACTTCTCCACGAGATGATCGAGCAGGTCATGGAAATAACCTGCCCAAAAGCGACGACCCCATATGAAAAGGAAATGGTGACGGTAATCAGGGAAATCCATGACCGTCTCACTGAGCACCTTGACAAAAGGATAACAATAGACGACCTTGCAAGGCAGTATCTGATAAATCCTACCACCCTGAAGGTCGCCTTTAAATCCGTATACGGAAACTCCATAGCCGCCCATATGAAGGAGCACAGAATGGAGGAGGCCGCCCGCATGCTCCGGGAAACTGGCCTTTCCATCGCCGATATCGCCCGTGCCGTAGGCTACGACAGCCAGAGCCGCTTCACCTCCGCATTCAAGTCCTATTACGGCGTGCTGCCGCGGGAGTACAGGAAGTGACGGGCGGGAAATCGAAAGTCAACACTTAGGAAAATCCAAAGTCTTACTATAGGAAATTCCAAAGTGACGAGGCAGGGCTTGAGCGCCGCTTTATACTGCTTAAAGGGGTTTTCGATGTCCTGACCCGATTTTGCCTCTCAGGTCGAACGGTTTTTCTACCTCAAAGCCTGAAAACGCCTTTTTCATCGAACAAATTCTGCGAAACCCACCTGCCAGCACCAGTAAATGTTCGATGAATATCACGAAAAGCGTCGTTTACATCGAAAAAGTGTTCGATGCAATCGCCAGAAAACCGGCTTTTCATCGAACACTTGCTGAAATCTACATATTTTGTCTGCTATTCAAACTCCACTTTTATATTTGTACAGTTATAAATAATATGTATTATGGATTCGTATTACGTCCAGTTTATGTTATTTTATATGCATGATCTGTTTCGTTCACAATATTTTTGTAGCCAAATTGTAGCCACTATATTTATTCACCTCAAAATTACAAATTGCGTAATTATCCAACGACCAACATCAAGTTTGAACCTCATTGACTTCATCGATTTTTCTATCGACTAGCGTTCTCTGGATCCAATAATTCAGTACTAACTTATTTTAATATTTTATATATAACTTATTTGTATCACAAATTAAATCTCCCCCTAAATAGTAGTAGATAATTTTGCGATTAATCCACTCTACTTCATTAACACGGATTATATTTCGCATATCAGACAAAGATGTCCTTCATAATCACATAAATGCTTCCTTCTTTTTCAGTGACTTATTATTTAGTATCTGGCATCTTAAAAACTGATGTATTACAATGTCCAATATCTTTTTTCTGTAGCTTACTTATTGCATATTCTTCATCAAAAACATCCAAATTACTTTTTTGTTTGTAAATCTTCGAAAACTCCTGTACCTTCTTTAAAATAGAAACATATTCTTTTAATATCCTATTATTTTCAACTCCATTATTATCTTGAAACACTGGTGTCATTAGACTGTTCTGTTCGTAAATTTTCCCAATCGGCATACTTTCATAATAACCGATTTTATCTTTTTGTGCATGGAGCAAAGTCAAAAAAGAATGTCCTTTTCCAAGAAACATATCAAAAAATCTACAATCTTTAATTTCCGTAATGATATCAATAGTTTCGTCATCTAAATACATATGATAATGTAAAAACAATTCATCCAATTCAGTCAAGTCCAAATTTGTGTGTAAAATCATTATCAGGTAAATATTAATCTCTATCATTAAGCTGCCTGCAGATATTGCGTCCTTGCTATCTCATGCAGCTTAATTTCTACTTTGTCGTCTATTTGA
>CALXBQ010000036.1 GCA_944386595.1 uncultured Clostridia bacterium | reverse complement strand
CGAGGATTTCTTCGGCAAGGAAACGGGCCTTACGGTCAGCGGACAGCTGGAGGCCGAGACATTTGCTCTCGCGTTCAGAAACGTATATACCTTCGGGCCGACGTTCAGGGCGGAAAACTCCAATACGGCCAGACACGCATCCGAGTTCTGGATGATAGAACCGGAAATAGCCTTTGCGGACCTTGAGGACAACATGGAGCTGGCCGAGGAAATGGTGAAGTACATCATCACCTACGTGAGAGAAAACGCTCCTGAAGAGATGGCATTCTTCAACAGCTTCATAGACAAGGGACTTCTGGAGAGGCTGGATCACATAGTGAACTCCGACTTCGGAAGAGTCACCTACACTGAGGCAGTGGAGCTCCTGAAAAAATCCGGCAAGGAATTCCAGTATCCCGTTGAGTGGGGAATCGACCTTCAGACTGAGCACGAGAGGTACCTTACGGAGGAGATATTCAAAAAGCCTCTCTTCGTAACCGATTATCCTAAAGACATAAAGGCCTTCTACATGAGGCTCAACGATGACGGAAAGACCGTTGCCGCCTGCGACCTCCTGGTTCCGGGAGTCGGCGAGATCATCGGCGGAAGCCAGAGAGAGGAGCGCCTCGATATTCTGGAAAGCCGCATGGACGAGATGGGCCTTGACAAAGAAATGTACGGATGGTACCTGGATCTTCGCCGCTACGGCGGAGTAAAGCACGCAGGTTACGGACTGGGCTTTGAGCGCATGATCATGTATCTGACGGGCATGAGCAACATTCGCGATGTGCTTCCGTTCCCGAGAACGCCGAAGAACGCCGAGTTTTAAACGGAGCCGACAAAGCCTTCGCCGCGCGTGTGACGGGCTGCGTTGGAATCATATAAGATTTTAAGAAAGTCTTCGACAACGAGACGGATTTCCCGGCAAGTTGTCGAAGGCTTTTTCGACATTTTTGACGAGAAAACAGACGCCTTTGCCGAAGCTAAGGTTATAGGACAAAAAGTGTTGATATTAATACTCTGAAGGTAACACTCAGTTCAATTTTTCCCAGGCAAACCTGCGATTCGGTTTAATAAAATTCAATCATTTACAAGCCTCGCCCGATTCTGGTTTACTTTTTCACCGTTCCACCCTTCATATGAGCTGAAATCTGCCTACAATTTTCAAACAAATCGAGTGAAGCCCGGTGAAAGGTAGAATATCGTTAAACCAAAACAGGAAATCCTGACAGAATGGTTGAACCTGTTGCCTGATAGTATCGCTTTGCAACAGTTCATTATCAACACTTTTTGTCCTATAACCCCGAAGCTGAGCATAATTAAAACAGGAGCACCGCCCCGGTCAATTCGAAGGATAGGTGCTCCTGTAAGCGTATTTTGAGAAAAGGTACCACCGGGGTTTCTGATAGTCTCACCATCAGCGCATTACAATTCCAAAGCGGCGGGAGAATTTTTCAAAGTGTCTTCAATATAGCTGTTTAGGGAAATGTTATGAGCTGTGGCATAAATGACAAGCTTTTTGTGCAGCTCAGGAGAAATCCTGACGTTAAAGCTGCCTTTATATGCAACCTCAGGGCTTTTCCCTTCGGCCTCGCACATGGCCAGATAATCGTCTACTGCGCCGTGAAAATCGTTGATAAGCTCTTTGGCAGATTCGCCTTCGTAGGAGATCGATGACCGTATGCCCAGGACTTTACCATAGAACAGGCCGTCATCTTCCGAAAATTCAACGCTTCCCACATATCCTTTGTACTGTATTGTATTATTCATATAAGACCCTCCTGTTCTAAAATTTCTATTAGCTGTTTTATTTGGTATGCCTTAAACTTCCGGGGATTTTGCCACAGCTAACAAACCATCGTCGCAGGCCTACCTTGGAATGAAGTTGGTCGTCGCGCCCGTTTCCGTATCGGGATAAGGAACTCCCGCCTGCTTTCCCGCTTCGAAGCAGCGCATCATCCAGATCATGTTTCTCGCAAGGTTTCTCATGGTCTGCATGCCCTCCTCGTCCTTCGGCGCGTCGTTTGCTCTCAGGCCGTGAACCATATTCCAGTAAGTGGAGCCGGCTACGGGCATCTGGGAAATGCCGAAGTATTTGTTTATGCCGTCAAAGGTTGCAGAGGTTCCTCCCCGGCGGGCAACGGCGATTGCGGCGCCCGGTTTGAACCTGAACGCGGCCGAGCCGTCGGCGCAGCTGCTTGAAAAGAACACCCTGTCGAGGAATGAATAGAGCCTGCCGCTGGGGTGGGCGTAGTACACGGGCGAGGCGAAGACAAAACCGTCAGCATCAGCGGCCTTTTCGACGAATTCGTTTACCTCGTCATCGAACACGCATCTGCCGTTTTTGACGCAGTAGTTGCACTGAAGGCAGTCGGGTATAGGCTTGCTTCCAAGCTGAATCACTTCGGTTTCAACGCCCTCCTCGTCAAATACCTTAATCATCTCGTTGATGGCGACCATTGTGGTGCCGTTTTCGTGGCTGCTGCCGTTTACAATCATTACTTTCATAATCTGTTTCTCCTATAAAATTCCCTTGATGAAAATTTCAATACCTATAATAATCAGTATACATCCGCCGAAGATGTGGGCCATGTAGGAAAGGCCGGTTCCGAATCTGCGGCCGATGAGAAGTCCGGCAAGACATATGAAGAAGGTGACCACGCCTATAATCGCAGCAGATGAAAGGGCTGTCAGAACTTCGTAGCCGGAGATGGTGAAGCCTACTGACAGGGCGTCTATAGATGTGGCGATGCCCTGAAGTATGAGGAGAGAAAAGCTTACCGCCTCGACTTTTGCCTCCTCAGGCTCACGTTTACATTTTATACCCTCCCGAATCATATTTCCACCGATAAGCGCGAGAAGTATGAGGGAAATCCACGGGATCAGGTTCTGGAGGAAGGCGAAATAGTCGGCGGCAGTCTTGACGCAGAACCAGCCTATCATGGGCATGAGAAACTGGAATACCGCAAAAACGCCGGCGATGAGACTCATGCGCCCGCCCTTCATATGAGGCTCGTTCAGGCCGTTGGCAAGGGACACCGAAAATGCGTCCATTGCAAGGCCCACGCCTAAGGAAATGCTGGTGAAGATAAACGTAAAGTCAAAGCTCATAGGGTTCTCCCGTTCCGCCCTGAGAAGATGCAGGCTTTGTCCGCCAAAGCGGGCAGCCCCTGCAAGCCGGGCATTTATTACTAAAAAAATAGAGACTTCACGTACAGCCTTTGCCGTACATGAGTCTCGCAATTTAAAACAAGCCAGGCTGCGTAAAGAACGCAGAGCCAGTATGTTGACTTGCTACGCCGCCGCCTGCGGCGCTTGCTACTCCCTCACAGGAACAAGATAGATTATATCCCTTTCAGTGCGCCCCTGTCAACGGGAAATGGGTTAGCCACGTAGAACCGGAATGCCGGCCGCGCAAAAGCGGGCGAGAGTTAGCTGCGTATAACCTGCGCCCGGCCGGGCTGAGCGGGAAGGAGGTTAGCCGTGTAAAACCCGCCCTTGAAAAATGTTTTTTCATACTGTGTGAAAACAATGTCAAGGGTTTGGGGTAGAGAGAAAAAGTCTGATTTTCGGGACTTTCCAGGGACTGTGGAATAAAATAAAAAACACTTATCACAGGTTTGTGCTTTTTATGTTCTTTTTCCGGAATAGGGGTTTTAATATATGGGTGGTTATGTATAATAGGAAATGGCCGGTCTCCGGCAGAAAGCTTAAGGACGACCGGATAAAGCCTGCGGGCGAAATATTTTAGGAGGCAAAATAACGATGAAAGAGATAAGTGCAGAGGATATAACTTCTGTTATCAGAAGACTTTGCATGGAAGCTAATTCGTATCTGCCTGATGATATCAAAGGAAAAATAGCGACTTGCCGAATGACGGAAACGTGGAACCTGGCGAAGAATATCCTCGGAGTTATCGAGGGAAATTTTTCAGTTGCCGAAAACGATTTTGTTCCAATCTGTCAGGATACGGGAGTCGCTTGTGTTTTTTTGGAGATAGGTCAGGACGTACACATTAACGGCAATCTGAGAGAGGCTGTTGACGAAGGAGTAAGGCAGGGATACACCGACGGATACCTGAGAAAATCCGTGGTAAAGGACCCTCTCGACAGAGTGAACACGGGAGACAACACACCTGCAATGCTCTACACCGAAATAGTTCCGGGAGACGAGCTAAAGATTACGGTGGCGCCTAAGGGATTCGGAAGCGAAAATATGAGCGCTATAAAGATGCTGAAGCCGTCCGACGGAATAGAGGGAGTGAAGAAATTTATTCTTGAAACTGTGGAAAACGCAGGACCTAATCCGTGCCCGCCTATAGTCGTGGGCGTGGGAATCGGCGGGACCTTTGACAAGGCGGCCCTTCTGGCGAAGAAGGCCCTTATGAGGAGCACCGACGTCAGAAATGAGGATAAGCTTTACGCCGACCTTGAAGAGGAAATGCTTGAAAAGATAAACGCGCTGGGAATCGGACCTCAGGGAGTGGGCGGAGCCACTACGGCTCTTGCGGTAAACATTGAGAAGATGCCTACCCACATTGCGGGACTTCCGGTTGCCGTAAACATAAACTGTCACGTTGCAAGACACCGCTCGGCGGTACTGTAGGAGGGAGGATAAGATGGAAAAGAGAATAACTACGCCTCTTACTGCAGAAAAAGTCAAGGATCTGAGAACGGGAGACACCGTCCTCCTGTCCGGAGTCATCTACACGGCCAGAGACGCCGCGCATAAAAGACTTTGCGAGCTTCTGGAAAAGGGCGAGAAGCTGCCTTTTGACCCGAAGGATCAGGTCATATACTACGTAGGCCCCGCTCCGGCAAAACCGGGGAAGGTCATCGGTTCGGCAGGCCCTACCACCAGCTACCGCATGGATGCTTACGCTCCGGCCCTGATAAGAGAAGGCCTTAAGGGAATGATAGGAAAGGGCAAGCGTTCGGATGAGGTGAGAGAGACCATGAAGGAGTGTACGGCGGTTTACTTCGGAGCCATCGGAGGAGCCGGAGCCGTTCTGGCAAACTCCATAAAGAAGGCAGAGGTCATAGCCTACGAGGATCTTGGCGCCGAGGCCATACGCAGACTGGAAGTGGAGGACATGCCGCTCTTCGTAATAATGGACTGCTACGGCGGAAACCTCTACGAGTCCGGAAGGAAGGAATATCTGGAATCGGTTAAAAAATAACTTTATATAAAGGTAAGCGAAACGAAAGGAAAAACTTAGACCAATGGAAAAAGAAAAGAAAAAGCACAGAATAATACTGGGAGTAATCGGTGCTGACGTTCACGCTGTGGGAAACACCATTCTGAACAGGGCCCTTCAGGACGCGGGATTTGAAGTGACGAACCTGGGAGTAATGGTTCCTCAGGAGGAAATGATCAGAGCCGCAGTTGAGGACGGAGCCGACGCAATTCTCGTTTCATCTCTCTACGGTCAGGGCGAGATCGACTGCACCGGAATGAGAGAAAAGTGCGAGGAGGCGGGCCTTAAGGACATACTCCTGTACGCAGGCGGAAACCTGGTAGTGGGAAAGGTTCCCGAAAAGGAGATTCAGGAAAGATACAAGGCTCTGGGATTTGACAGGGCATTCGGACCGGGGACGGACCCTTCCGTGACCATAGCGGCTCTGAAGAAGGACCTTGCAAAAGGCAGACTTCATCATCACCGGGGCTCCGAAGAGTAGGGATTCCGGAGGCGATATAAGATGAAAGCTGTTTTACTTATAGATTTCGGCAGCACTTACACGAAGATTACGGCAGTTGACATCGAAAAGGAAGAAATCTTAGGTACGGCCCAGAGCTTCACAACCATAGAAACCGACATCAACGACGGCCTTAAAAACGCTCTTAAGATTCTCGAAGAGAAAACGGGGCCTCTGGAGTTCAGCGAAAAGTACGCGTGCTCCAGCGCCGCGGGAGGTCTCAGGATGGTGGCCATAGGACTTGTTCCCGAGCTTACGGCGCAGGCGGCAAAGCAGGCGTCCCTGGGTGCGGGAGCAAAGGTTGTAAAGACATACTCATACGAGCTGACCGACGGCGACGTAGAGGAGATAGACGGAATAAATCCCGACATACTTCTTCTTACAGGCGGCACCGACGGAGGGAACAAGGACAACATAATCCACAACGCCCACCAGCTTGCAAAGCTTAAGAGCAGAAGCTTTCCGATAATAATTGCAGGAAACAGAAGCTGCACCGACCGGGTTGCCGAAATACTTGAAGACTTTGAGACATTCAAGTGCGAAAACGTAATGCCGAAGCTGAATATCCCCAACGTGGAGCCGGTTCAGGAGCTTATCAGAAGCATATTCCTGAAGAAGATAGTCCTTGCCAAGGGGCTGAGTCAGGCGGAGGAGCTGATAAAGGGAATACTCATGCCGACGCCGGCGGCCATGCTTGAGGCTATGAAGCTTCTCGCAAAGGGAACAGAAACGGAAGAAGGCATCGGCGATCTGGTGGGAGTCGACCTTGGAGGAGCAACAACGGACGTGTACTCCATGTCGTACGGACTTCCCCAGACGGGAGCCGCAGTTCTCAAAGGCCTCAGAGAGGATTACGCGAAGAGAACCGTTGAAGGCGATATCGGAATGCGCTACAGCATAAAGGGCATCGTAGCGGCGTCCGACATAATGAGGATTTCGGACCTTTCCGGGCTTTCCGAGAGAAAGTGCGAGGAGATGATAGAATATCTCTCCGTTCACACCGACAAGGTTCCGGGAGACGACGAACCGGATTTCATCGCTTTGGACTACGCCCTGGCGTCGATGGCCGTAGAGGCCGCAGTGACGAGACACGCCGGAAAGCTGGAGCCTTTTTACACGCCGACGGGCATAAGCTACATGCAGACGGGAAAGGATCTTACAGGCGTTAAAACCGTAGTTGCCACGGGAGGCGCTCTCATACACACGAAGCGGACGGGAGACATTCTGAAGCACACTTTGTCGAAGCCGGAGGACGCATTTTCCCTTAAACCTAAGGAAGCGGAATTCCTGGTTGACAGAAAGTACATACTGGCGGCGATGGGTCTGCTGAGTACGGAGTACCCGGACGCGGCCTTACGAATAATGAAAAAGGAGTTAGAAAAAAATGGAGTTTCTTGATATAAAGAATAAAAAACTCACCGACGACGAGTTTAACAGTATCCGTGAAGAAGTCCTGAAGACATGGGAGACAGGCGAGGGCGTAAGAGACATAAAGAAGGGCATCGACTATCAGAAGTCCCTTCCCGAAACGAAGAACTTTTCCCTTAAGCTGAAGAAAGCAAAGGAAGAAAAGGTGACTCTCGTTCAGCCGAGAGCAGGCGTAGGCCTTGTGGAAAACCACATCGAGCTTCTTCAGTATCTGGAAAACGAAGGCGAAGCTGATCTGCTTCCTTCCACCATCGACTCATACACCAGACAGAACCAGTACGAAAACTGCGCAGAGGGTATAAGGAGAGAGAAGGAGAGCATGGTAGACGGCATGTTCCACCCTTACCTTAACGGATTCCCTGCAGTAAACCACGGCGTTGAAGGATGCAGAAGAGTCATCGAGGCGACAAAGTCTCCTGTACAGGTAAGACACGGCACTCCTGACGCAAGACTTCTGGCCGAGATAACCTACGCAGGCGGATTCACCTCCTACGAAGGCGGCGGAATCTCCTACAACATCCCTTACGCCAAGAACATTCCTATCGAAAGAACCATAAGAGACTGGCAGTATATAGACAGACTTACGGGGATATACGAGGAAGCGGGAGCCCACATCAACAGAGAGCCTTACGGACCGCTTACGGGAACTCTGGTTCCGCCTTGTATCTCCCACTCCGTAGCCATCATCGAAGCTCTCCTTGCGGCAGAGCAGGGCGTAAAGAACATCACCGTAGGCTACGGCCAGCTCGGTAACCAGGTTCAGGACGTTGCAGCCATAAGAACCCTTGAGGAGCTGACTGAGGAATACCTCATAAAGTACGGCTACGAGGACGTTACCGTAACCACAGTATTCCACCAGTGGATGGGAGGCTTCCCTGCCGACGAGGCAAAGGCTTTCGGTATGATTGCCTGGGGAGCTGCCTGCGCCGCACTTTCCAGCGCGACCAAGGTAATCGTAAAGACTCCTCACGAGGCCGCCGGCGTTCCGACAAAGGAAGCAAACGGTCAGGGTCTGCGCTGCACAAAGCAGGTTACAAATATGCTCAAAGACCAGACTCTCCAGGGCTCCAGAGTTGAAGCCGAAAAGGAAATCATCAAGGAAGAGACCAGAAGCATCGTTGACAAGTGTATCGAGCTGGGATACGGAGACATCGCAGCAGGTGCAGTTGCAGGAATCAACGCAGGTATAATCGACATTCCGTTCGGACCTGCAAAGTGCAACGCCGGAATTATGCTTCCTGCAAGAGACAACAGCGGAGCGGTAAGAATTCTCGAGGTCGGAAACCTGCCGTTCTCCGAGGAGCTTAAGAACTTCCACAAGGAGAAGCTTGAAGAGAGAGCAAAGGTTGAGAACAGAACCGTATCCTTCCAGATGGTAATCGACGACGTTTACGCAATCAGCAAAGGCCACCTTGTAGGAAGACCGAGATACTAATTCATACAGATAAGACTAAGGACGAAGAACTTTCAGGAGGTAAGTTAAAATGAAAATAGAAAAGGTAGTGTGCTCCGCAGGACGCACGGGATTCTTCTTTGACGATCAGAAAGCCATCAAAGCCGGAGCAAAATCCGACGGAGCAGCATACATCGGGGAGGCTATGACGCCGGGATTCGAAAAGATAAGACAGGCCGGAGAGTCCATCTCCGTAATGCTCATCTTAGAGGACGGCCAGGTAGCGTACGGCGACTGTGCGGCAGTTCAGTACTCGGGAGCAGGCGGAAGAGACCCGCTCTTCCTCGCTTCTAACTTCATTCCGGTAATCGAAAAGTACGTTGCGCCTGTTCTCGAGGGCAGAGAAGCGGACAACTTCAAGGCTCTTGCCGAAGAGGTGGAGAAGGTTGAAGTTGACGGAAAGAGACTTCACACCGCAATCCGCTACGGAGTTTCCCAGGCAATCCTGGACGCCGTTGCAAAGGCTACCAGGAGACTTATGTGCGAAGTTGTCGCAGACGAATACGGAACTACAGTTTCCGAAAAGCAGATTCCTATCTTCACCCAGTCCGGCGACAACAGATATGAAAACGCCGACAAGATGATTTTAAAGGGCGCGGCAATTCTGCCTCACGCTCTCATCAACAACGTTGAGACAAAGCTTGGTAGAGACGGCTCCATTCTGAGAGAGTACGTTGAGTGGCTGAGAGACAGAATCATAGCTTTAAGACCTACTAAAGACTACGCGCCTGTTATGCACATAGACGTGTACGGAACCATCGGTCAGGCCTTCGGAAACGAAAACTTCAAGGCTATGGCAGACTACATCGCAACTCTGGAGGAAGCGGCAAAGCCTTTCAAGCTGAGAATTGAAGGACCTATGGACGCAGGTGAAAGAGAAAAGCAGATGCTCTGCCTGAAGGGTCTGAGAGAGGAAATAGACAGACGCGGAATTAATGTGGAGCTGGTAGCCGACGAGTGGTGCAACACCCTGGAGGACGTTATCTACTTCTGCGACAACAAGGCGGGACACATGGCGCAGATCAAGACTCCTGACCTTGGAGGAATAAACAACACTATCGAGGCGGTTCTCTACTGCAAGAAGAACGGTTTCGGCGCATACCAGGGCGGAACCTGCAACGAAACAGACAGATCCGCGCAGGTCTGCGTAAACTGCGCAATGGCAACTCAGCCTGACCAGATTCTCGCAAAGCCGGGAATGGGTGTAGATGAAGGCTTCATGATAGTGTATAATGAAATGAACAGAATCATAGCACTCCGCGAGGCTAAGAGAAGCTAAGAAAGAAATATATGCCAGGCAGTCGGGGCGCGCCGGAGTTTAAAACGGCGTGCCTCTTATGGCATCTGCGGAACAGGAGAAATATATGTCATACATAAGAAATCTGTACAGCATCTATTTTGCACCGAGAGGCAACGTGAGAATGGGCGAGCTGGGAATGCAGATAGCCCAGCAGTACTTAAGACCTATGGACAATCTCATCGGCATAGTGGGAGAGGCAGGCTCGGGAAAGAGCATGATGGTGAAGGGAATGTTTCCCGGTCTTGAGCTTACCAACGACGACGAGGGAGTGAACATAAGGCCGCTGCCCCTTCTGGAGCTGGTGGACGACCCCCTTGCCATGATAAAGAAGAGCGGAATGTCACTCTTTGCGACTCCTCACACCTATCACATCGACATAAGGTTCGAGCAGGGCTTCACTCCTCTGCCAAAGCTTGCGGAGGCCATAACCACGGCCCTGGACAAGGGCAAGAGAGTGGTGGTCGAGCACTTTGATCTCGTATATCCTTTCCTTAAAACGCCTCAGAGCGAGAACCGCCCTATCAATGCGGATCTTATCATAGGAATAGGTGAAGAGGTTATCGTAACCAGACCTGACCTCTTTGGCCCTGTGCCTCAGGACATATACAACATAGTGAGCAAGTCCATAAAGTACAGAAAGATGGTTCACTCTGCCGAGGACATAACGTGCTACTTCCTGTCCCACGGACTGCCTAAGAATTACGAGCACGCCGACATCAAGCACGGATTCCTCCTCTGCTTCAAGGAAAAGCCTATGGTTTCTCTGGAGATGCTGGAGAAGAAGGTAAATGCGGTTATAGAGGAAAACCTTCCTATATCCTTCTACGATGACGACCACATAACCATCGGCGACAACATCGTTACCTGCGCGGCTCCGAGAAACCACGTGAAGAGCACCGGGGAAATCGAGGATTTCAAGCTTATAAAGGAGATACCTTACGATCCGGTGAGAAAGTGCTATCTGGTCGTAGGTATGGTAGGACAGAAGGAAGCGCCTAAGATCGGCGAGGATATAGATAAGATAGAGAGAGTATATTAGTATAAACAGGAGGCGTCAAAAATGGAAATTAAAAAGACTGCCACTGCGGGAACGCTGGAATCCAGCGACGCATACGTGGTGGCTGAGCCTTTTGATACGCTTGAGGTGGATCTCACCTCGGTGGTATACGAACAGTTTAAGGACGAGATTATAAGTCAGGTGAAGGCCGTGACTGATGCCCTGGGGGTATCAAAGGCCAAAATCACCATAAACGACAGAGGAGCCGTTGACTGCGTCATAAGAGCGAGAGTCGAGACGGCCCTTAAGAGAGCGGGAGGTGAAATGTAATGAGAAGGACTATGCTCTTTGTTCCGGGAAATTCGCCTAACCTGCTCATGAACTTCGACATACTGGGAGCCGACAGCGTCATACTGGATCTTGAGGACGCAGTATCCCCTGCCGAAAAGGATTCCGCAAGGATTCTGGTGAGAAGCATGCTTCAGACCATGGGAGACACAGGCTGCGAGGTTATCGTGAGAATAAATCCGGTGGACACAGACTTCTGGAAGGAGGACCTGAGAGAAGTTGTTAAGTGCTGTCCGTCCATGATTATGCCGACGAAGGTGGGCGGACCTGAAACCGTAAAGCAGGTGGCAGATTACATCGGCCAGCTTGAAAAGGAATACGGAATTCCCGAGGGAACGGTGGGAATCATCCCTCTCATAGAGACCGCCCTCGGCGTTGAAAACGCCTTTGCCATAGCGGGAGCGGACAAGAGAGTGAGAGCCATGCTTTTAGGCGGCGAGGATCTTACCGCCGACCTGAGATGCAAGCGCACGAAGGAAGGAAACGAGATATTCTACGCCCGCAGCAGAATGGTCTGCGCGGCGAGAGCCTGCGGAATAGACGTGTACGACACGCCGTTTACCGACGTAAACGACATGGAGGGACTGAGAAAGGACGCAGAGCTTGCGAAGAGCCTGGGCTTTTCCGGAAAGTCCTCCATCTCTCCGGGACACGTTGCCGCCATAAACGAGATATTCAGCCCTACTCAGGAAGAGATAGACTACGCTCACGAGGTTATGGACACCATCGAGGAGGCCAAACGCCAGGGCAAAGGTGTAGTTGCGCTCAGGGGCAAGATGATAGACGCGCCTATAGTTAACAGGGCAAAACAGGTAATTGAAATGGAAGAAGCAATGTTTGGAGGCGTAAGACAGTGAGCAAGTTGATTTCATCTATAAAAGAGGCCGTCGAACTCTGCGGGATCAGAGACGGCATGACCGTGTCCTTTCATCATCACATGAGAAACGGCGACAAAGTCCTCAACATGGTGATGGAGGTCATCGCAGAAAAAGGAATTAAGGATATAACCGTAAACGCCAGCTCCATATTCGACTGCCACGAGCCCCTCATCGGCTACATGAAGGACGGCGTCGTTACGGGTATAGAGTGCGGATACATGGGCGCCAAAGTGGGCAGAGCCGTTTCAAGGGGAATGCTTAAGAACCCTGCGGTCTTCAGAACCCACGGCGGCAGAGCCTCGGACATGATAAAGGGAACGTCCCACGTTGACGTGGCCTTCGTGGCGGCGCCTTCCGCAGACTGCATGGGAAACTGCACGGGAAAATACGGAAAATCCGCCTGCGGCTCCATGGGCTACGCCTTTGCCGACGCCCAGACCGCAGACAAAGTAGTAGTAATAACGGACAACCTCAGACCTTACCCTCTTTCGGGATTCTCCATTCCGGAGGTCTATGTGGACTACGTGGTAGAGGTTGACGAAATAGGCGATCCTAAGGGAATCGTTTCGGGAACCACCCAGATAACCAGAGATCCTGTGGGCCTGAGAATCGCCCAGTATGCCGCCGAGGTAATAGAGGCCTCCGGACTTCTCAAAGACGGATTCTCCTTCCAGACGGGAGCCGGCGGCGCGACCCTTGCCGCTGCAAAGTACGTAAAGGAAAAGATGCTGGCGGGCGGAATCAAAGGAAGCTTCGGCATGGGCGGAATCACCGGATACATGGTCGACATGCTGAACGAGGGCTGCTTTGAGTCCCTTATAGACGTTCAGTGCTTTGACCTTAAGGCTATAGAATCCATAAACAACGACCCCCGCCACATGGAGGTCAGCGCAGAACAGTACGCAGGCGTAAGCGGAAGAAGCGCCGCAGTTGACAGCCTTGATGTGGTTCTTCTCGGCGCGACCCAGGTGGACACGGACTTTAACGTAAACGTCCACACCGATTCTAACGGATACATCATGGGAGGCTCCGGAGGTCACAGCGATACGGCGGCAGGAGCAAAGCTTGCGATAATCCTTGCGCCGCTGGTAAGGGCAAGACTTCCGCTTATAACGGACAGATGCCACTGCATCTCCACGCCGGGAAGCACCGTCGACGTGGTGGTGACCCAGAGAGGAATCGCGGTGAATACTTCCATAGAGAAAAACCGTCAGCTGGAGGAGGCTCTCAAAGCGAAGGGACTTCCTGTAGTCGACATCAAAGAGCTCAAGGCCATAGGCGAAAAAATAACCGGCGTGCCTAAGCCGATAAAGCAGGGAGACAAGGTCATCGCAAAGGTTCTCTACAGGGACGGAACACTTCTCGACGAGATTCATCAGGTAGCGGGAGAATAGTGATGGCTTACGGACAGCTTTACGAGGAGACAGGCGCTCCTTTTAAAGGACGTAAAAGAGAAAAGCTGGTATCCTTTCTATCAGATTCCGGCCTTGACTACGACGACACCGTGGATTATTCCGTCATGCTGTGCGAGGACGACGGAACCCCTGCGGCTGCGGGTTCCCTTTCGGGAAAGGTGATAAAGTGCATTGCCGTGGCCGAAAGCCACCGGGGCGAAAACCTGACGGCGAGAGTCATATCGCTTATTACCGATGAAGCCGTACGCCGGGGAATAACCCATCTGTTTCTCTACACGAAGCCGGAAAACATCGCCCAGTTTTCGGGGGTATCCTTTTACCCCGTACTTCGGACAAAGGACGTGCTCTTCATGGAAAACAAAAAAGGCGGCATCGACGAGTTTGTTGAGAATTTAAAGGCTGAAACTGCGGAGAAGTTTCCGGAGTTTCAGGCGGCGAAGAGAACCGGCGCAATAGTCGCCAACTGCAATCCGTTCACCCTCGGCCACAGGTATCTCATGGAAAAAGCCGCAGCAGAATGCGATATACTCCACGTTTTTGTCGTGTCCGAGAACGCAGGTATTTTCACTGACGAAGAGAGATTCGCCATGGTGAAATCGGGAGTCTCGGATCTGGAAAATGTCATAGTCCACCGCTCCGGCGACTACATGGTGTCAAAAGCCGTGTTTCCCACTTATTTCCTGAAGGACAAGTCAAAAGCCGGTGACATCGGCTGTGAGCTGGACCTTAAGATTTTCGGAGAGTACTTTGCCAGTGGTCTGGGGATAAACGCGAGATTCGTGGGAACGGAGCCGTACTCCGAGGTTACGGCGGCGTATAATTCTGCCATGAAGGAAATGCTGCCGGCTTACGGCGTGAAGGTCACTGAGATTACCAGGATGGCAGACCCTTCGGGAAAGGCGGTGAGCGCATCCAGAGTGCGAGAGCTTTTGGCGGAGGGAAGGAAGGAAGAAGCCCTGTCCCTGGTTCCCGATGTGACAAAAACTGTAATAGAGGAAAAGTTTTAGATGAGAGATAAAGCCGTCATAGCAGCGACAAAGGCTGCAGCGGACAGTATCAGAAGAATATACGATGAAGGCGCATATGCCGATTTGTCAGAGCTTTTAAGGGCCAGAGAAGAGCGGGTGCAGAGGCAGCAATCCCTCATAGAAAGGTGCCGAACCTGCGGCAGAGAATTCTCCATCGTCAGCTTTACACTTAACATAGCGGGAGCAGTAAAACACTGCTCCCTGTTTTCGTGGGCCTTCGACCGCGGCGTGGATGCGATCGCCGGCGCCCTTGGGGCAGCCGGAATCAAAATCGAAAAAACGGAAATCACCAGAGGCGAAGCAGGAGACGAATTTATGGCGATTGCCTGTGCGGAGCCTGGGGAAGTTAAGCTGATTATGGCAGAAACGGAAGAGCTTCACCCCCTGGGAAGAATTTTTGATATAGACGTTCTGGACCGTGACGGAAAAAAGGTGTCCAGAACAGATCTGGGCGCGTCGGGCCGCACCTGCATACTTTGCGGAAAACCCGCTTTTGTCTGTGGACGGAGCAGAGCTCATTCTATCGAAGATGTCATCGAAAAGCAGATAAAAACGATCGCATCGGCACAGGCGGACGAGACGGCACACAGGATTTCCGAAAATGCGGTCACTTCTCTTCTCGCGGAGGTTCACACGGGGCCGAAGCCGGGTCTCGTGGACAGGTTCAATTCGGGAGCTCACAGAGATATGGACGAAGGCACGTTTATAAAGAGCGCCGAGGCGCTCCGTGGATATTTCACGGACTGCGCATATGCAGGTATGTACTTCGGTATGACCGGGGATGATAAGGTGTATGAATCGCTCATAAGCATGGGGATTACGGCCGAGAAAACCATGCTGGAAGCCACCGGCGGCGTGAATACTCATAAGGGAGCCATATTCTCCATGGGCATATTCGCCTGTGCCGCCGGCATGAGTGAAATATCAGGCCGGGACTTCAGAAGCTGTGTAAAGTCATTGGGTGAAAAGCTTTCGTATATGACTGTGAGCAGCGGAACTGCAGGGGAGAGGATAAACAGGGAAACAGGGATCGGAGGAATAAGGAAGGAGGCTGCGCTGGGGTATCCTTCCGTCTTTGACGTCGGCCTTCCGATACTGGCAGATGAGATAAAAGCAGGTGATGAGGAGGCGGCGGCCCTGAAAGCTCTCCTTGCCATCATAACCGAGGCTGAGGACACCAACGTAATTGCAAGAGGAGGAATGGAGGCGGCCGGCTGGCTCAAGGCCGAAGCTGCGGCGATACTCGAAAAAAGCGAACATGCAGGCTTTGATATGAGGGCGGCTTTGACTGAACTGGACAGACAGTGCATAGAGAAGAACGTGAGCCCCGGCGGAAGCGCGGACCTTCTGGGGCTGTGCCTTTTCGCTCTGACGGTTTACACGGATTTAACCTTGATTTAACCGTATCGCGGTAGATTAACAGGGAAAAGTATTATAAATATAATGAGACTATTCAAAAGCGGGACCGGACCCCGCTTTTTTATTTTTCTATACGTATACTATATTTAAGAGGAGACTGCCCATATGAAGGACGAACATGAGATTGTCAGGCGGGTACGTGCCGCAAAGAGCGATGTGTCGGAAGCGGACAGCCTTATAAGTGAATACATGCCGTTCATTAAATCGGAAGCGTCGAAGTTTCTTGGAAGGCGCGTCGATGAAGACCGGGACGATGAGCTGAGTATAGCGATGATCGCTTTTCACGAGGCAATAAAGTCGTATTCACCCGAAAGAGGATCTTTTATGAGCTTTGCGGCCATGATCATTAAAAGCAGGCTCATCGATTATGCCAGAAAGGAGCAGCGTCATAAGGGAGTCATCTATCTGGATGAACCCGGTGAAAATGATGAAGGGACTCTGGCTGAAAGCCTGACCGATGAGAGGGTTTATCAGGACGAGATAGTTGAAAGAGAAGCGACGCGGCAGGAAATAGAAGAGCTGACAGCGGTTATGGCAAAGTACGGAGTAACTCTTACAGACGTTGCGGAAAACTGCCCGAAGCAGGAGAGGACTCTTTCGGCGTGTCGGGCGGCTCTGCGATACGCGGTAGAAAACCCGGAAATACTCGATGAGCTTCTGTCATCGGGAAAGCTTCCTGTAAGCAGGCTGGTTTCGGGCGGCGGCGTGGAGAGGAAAACTCTCGAGAGGCACAGAAAATACATGGTAGCGCTTCTGCTCATATATACTAACGGATTTGAAATACTCAGAGGTCATCTGAGCCACATGGTCAAGGGGGTGAGCGTAAAATGAAATACATAGTCATGGAATGCTTTCCATCTCATGTGATCCTGCTGGACGAAGAGGGCCGCTTCGTAAAGGCTGAAAATCCCGGCTATGAGACGGGCCAAAGGGTGGAGGATCCCGTATTGCTGGAGGAAAGGGCGCCTTCTCGCATGAGAAGGCGGCTCATAGGCGGAGCAGCGGCGGCTTTAGCGGCATGTATCGTTGCAGCTTTTGGCATAAACTATTACAGCGACTATATGAGCATATACTCCACCATATACATGGATATAAATCCTTCGGTGAGCATGGATCTGAATCACAGCGGCACGGTGGTAGGTCTGGAAGGAGAAAACGAGGACGGCGATATCCTCATAGAAGGGTATGACTACCACGGCAAGGAAAAGACCGAGATAGCCGACGACCTGGTAGACAGGGCCATAGATATGGGATTTCTGTCCGAGGGAGGAACCGTGTCCTTTTCCATAGATTCGCCGGAAGATGCAATGTTCAGGGAGTACGGCATCGAGCTCAGGCAGGAAGTGAACCATCACCTGGAAAATATCATGAGCGTAAACGTAGAGGTGGTGAAGTACGGGACGGCGACGTCGGATTCGGCAGAGACAGAAGAGACTTCCAAGTCTCAGGAGACGCAAAGTCAGTCTCAGCAGTCAGGAAAAGAATCTCAGCCGTCACAGCCTTCACAACCTCAGACGGGAACCGGAAGCCAGACGACGTCACAGCCTCAGACTCCTGCGCAGACACCGGTCAGCCCTCCGCCGGCAGATGACTCGGGATATTCAGATCAGGGAAACTCCGGGTATGGAAATTCCGGCTACGACAGCGGAAACTCAGGCTACGACAGCGGGAATTCGGGATATGACGACTGATAAATATTTTTTAGGCGGCGACCCCGTTTTTCAAAACAGCCTTCCGTAATCTACTGATATAAGGCGAAAAAAGAAAGAATGATTAAGAAAGGAGCCTTGATTATGAAAACGAGAAGAAAATTAGCAGCAGCGGTATCTTCCCTGGCTATGGCAGCCATAGTCCTTCTGACCGGATGCGGCGGAACGGCGGAGAACCAGAACTCAGAATCAGAGGGAATCGGAGCGATCACCTTAAGCGTGAATCCGGAAATAAGGATCGAGTACGATAAGGAAGGCCTCGTTACAGGCATAACCGGAGCCAACGACGACGGCAAGGCTATAGTCGCCGCATATCCGGACTACATCGGAAAGGACTGCCAAACCGTGCTGAACGAGCTGGTGGCGGAGATAAACGAAGCCGGATATTTCGTGGATGAAATAGACGGAAATAAGAAGAACATAGTCATACAGCTGGAGCCGGGCTCCCTTCTCCCTAGCGAGAGCTTTCTGACCGATATCAGCACCGGCGCACAGGGCGCGGTAAAAGAGCTTAAACTCGGCTCGGGAATCGTGACTATCAGCGATGACGATTACGACGACGCCTACGAAAAAGACGGACAGCCTTCAAAGTATATAACCCTTGCAAAGGCTCAGGAGATTGCCCTTACTCAGGCGGGCGTAAAGGCAGCGGATGCGAAATTTGAGGATAAGGAATTTGACCATGACGACGGAACTCCGGTGTTCGAACTGGAATTTACAGCCGGAGGAGTAGAATATGATTACGATGTTCATGCGGTGACCGGAAAGGTAATAAAGGCACAGCACGAGAAGGTAAAGACTTCTGCATCATCTTCATCATCGTCATCGTCCGGCGGCGGCAGCAGCTCAGGGCAGTCGACTGCAGGATTCGGCAGCTATAACGACACCGACTATGGCCCGGGAAACGACGGCGTAACGGACTATAACGATACAGATTACGGTCCTAACAACGACGGCGTCACTGACTATAATAACACCGACTACGGCCCTAATAACGATGGCGTGACGGACTATAACAGCGGCAGCTCGGGAAATTCCGGCTACGGAAATTCGGGATACAGCAATTCCGGCTATGACAGCGGGGATTCCGGCTATGATGACTGAAGCAGAAAAAAGAGGAAATTGGAGACACGAGTTGAAGCACCGGATCAACCTGAGGGAGGATCTGGTGCTTTCCCAAAGGCTCGAAAAGCTGTTTGAAAGAGATGGTCACTGCGGCGATGACGGAACCTACAGGGTGACCAGCCTCTATTTTGATACTCCGTACGACGATGCTTTAAGAGAGAAGATCAACGGAGTGAACAGGAGAAAGAAGTTCCGGCTCAGGTACTACGGACAGGATGTTTCATATATAAGACTCGAGAAAAAGTCCAGGATAGACGGACTCTGCGAAAAGAGGAGCACGATGCTGACCGAAAGTCAGGCGGCGAGGGTTTTGTCAGGAGATACAGGTTTCCTTGCAGGATCCGGCGATCCTCTGCTTGAAGAATTTTATTCCGAAATCAAAGGCCGCATTCTTTGCCCGAAAACCATAGTCACCTATGAGAGAGAAGCGTTCGTCTACGCTCCCGGAAATGTCAGGATCACTCTGGACAGAAACATACGTACCGGACTTGGCTCTGTGGATTTTCTGAATCCTGACGTCTTTACGATGCCTGCCCTGGAGAGTGTGACGGTTCTGGAGCTGAAGTACGACAGATTTCTTCCCGATATTGCAAGGCATGCCGTCTCCGTACCGGGAAGAACCGCCGAAGCCTGTTCAAAATACGCCGTATGCAGGCGATTTGACTGATGTGAAGGAGGAAGGCTGCTATGACCTTTCGCGATATTTTTAAATCCGGTTTTTTAGACAACATGACGTCCATATCACTGTTTGACATGGCTGTAGCCCTGGTGCTGGCCTTTATGCTGGGCCTTTTTATCTTTTTCGTATATAAGAAGACATACAGCGGAGTTATGTATTCTCCCAGCTTCGGAGTCACTCTGGTGGGACTTGCGCTGATCACTACCATGCTGATAATGACAGTGTCCAGCAACGTGGTGCTTTCGCTGGGCATGGTGGGAGCCCTTTCCATAGTAAGGTTCAGGGCAGCCATAAAAGAGCCGGCGGACATACTCTTCCTCTTCTGGAGCATATCGGCAGGCATAGTACTGGCGGCGGGCCTCATTCCTCTCGCCGTGTTCGGGAGCATTTTCATCGGAATCGTGCTGGTGCTGTTCGCCGGGAAAAAGACTGTGGACAGCCCGTATATACTCATAATACATTGCGGGGATTCCGGCCAGGAGGAAGCGGTACGCAGGCTGGTAGGCGCTAATGTTAAAAAAATGAATCTGAAGAGCAAAAGCGTTTCCCCCGGGCTTATAGAGCTTAACTACGAGGTGAGGCTGAAAGATGACGACAGCTCGTTTGTAAACGATATCCACACCATGGAAGGAGTGTCCAGAGTGGTTCTGGTTTCGTATAACGGTGATTATATGGGATAGCTTTCTGAATGCGGGGGATCTGAATTGACTGTTAACAGGCACGTGGACAAAATTTGCATAGGGGCGGCAGCGGCGGCGGTACTGATCGCGACCGTCCTGTTTTTCGGCGACAATCTGGGAATTTCCCGGACAGGTGCAGAGCCGGAATATGCAAAACGGCTCTTTGACAGCAGCAGGGTGCACGAAATCAACGTAATCTGCGAGGACTGGGAAGGGTTTCTTGAAGATGCTGAAGAGGAGGAATATATAAGCTGCTCAGTGGAAATCGACGGCGAAAGGTTCGATAATATCGGACTTCGGGCAAAAGGCAACAACTCTCTGAACCTTATCTCCGAGTACGGTCTTTCACGGTACAGCCTGAAGCTGGAGTTTGACCATTTTGCAGATGGCGGAAGCTACTACGGACTGGATAAGTTTTCCCTGGACGCGTCGTTTCAGGATAACAGCTACATGAAATCGTATATCGCCTACGACATGATGGATTATATGGGGGTGCCTGCACCGCTGTGCAGTTATGCGGATGTTTCCGTAAACGGTAAGCCCTGGGGACTGTTTCTCGCCGTGGAGGAGCCGGAAGAAGCCTTCGCGGTCAGGAACTTCGGCCGGAATCACGGCATGCTGTATAAACCGGATTACAGATCTCTGGAGGATGAAAACGGCGATATAGCATTAAGGTATCTGGGTAGTGACGAAGAGCTGTATCCGGGCATATTCGAAAACGCAAAATTCGATACGGACAAAGCGGACAGGGAAAAGGTTATAGAGGCCATCAGGATACTTAACTCAGGGGAAAATCCGGAGGATGCAATAGATATCGAGGGGGCGCTAAGGTACTTCGTTGTTAACGTCTTTGTCATGAACTGGGACAGCTACGTGGGCCATACGGGTCACAACTACTTCCTTTATGAAGAGGATGGAAAGCTATCCATTTTGCCTTGGGACTATAATCTTGCTTTCGGGACCTATGCATTCGGCATGAGCGAGCCTCTGCGCGACACCGGAGCTCTCATAAACTGGCCTGTCGATACTCCTGCTCCGGGCAGCGTAATGCTGGAAAGGCCTCTTTATCATAATCTGATGAAAGAGGATGAAAATTATGCCAGGTACCACGAGCTGTTCGGAGAGTTCCTGGAAGGGTATTTCGGGAGCGGAAGGTTTGAAAAGACACTCAGGGAGACAGAGCGGCTGATAGCTTCCTATGTAAAAGGGGACAGAACGGCTTTCTGCAGCTTTGAGGATTTCAGTCTGGCAGCAGATACCCTTTACGAGGTATGTATGCTCAGAGCCGAAAGCGTGTCTGCTCAGCTTTCAGGAGAGCTTCCTTCTACTATAAAGGAGCAGCAGTATTTCGAAGGGAAGTACGTGGACTGCTCCCATGTGGACATAAGAGATTTAGGTGATTTTGGCGACTTGGAGGCGGACGGTTAACACCCTTGCCGGCTGTGGTATAATATACCATGACAGCGCAGACGGCGCAAAAAAGGCGAGAGGTGAGAACATGTACGCAGGCGGCAGTAAGCTAAATAAAGACGGAAGAAACGGCAGTTACGCGAAGTGGACTGCCGTTGTTTGCCTTGCGCTTATCGTCATCTGCGGCGCTGTAAAGTCCATGCATCTCGATTCTGCAGAGGTAATAAGACCGGACGCGGGCCTGATTTCGCTGAATGAAGAAGGCTCCATCAGCTCGTCCGCAGATGGAGAGAAGTACCGTTCGGAATGCATATACACGATTCCGGAAGACATGGACGAAGGAATGATGCTGTCTGTAGAGTCGCGGCAGGATTACCTGAAAGTCACCCTTGATGGCGAGGTGCTGCTCACAAATGATGACCGGGAGCAGGTATTCGCTCTACTACAGCGTCGGGCTGTTCTCTTTGATCGTGTGCCTCATCGGATCTTTTCTGGACCGGCTTTTCAGGGAGATCAGGGAGAATGCGGATCTCGAGGCGTATAAGAAAATCGCCTTTACGGACCTTATGACGGGAATGCACAAAAATCGCTTTCACATCGAACGCTCTGTATTTTTCCTACAGCATAAACATTCTTGCGGTCATCATATCCTGTATGTCTCTGCCGGTGTAAGTCACGGTGCGTGGATCAAGCTGCTTTGCGCCCGGATAGAAGGAGCCGCGAAGCGCTTTTACCGGATCCTTGAAGCTTATTTCCATCTCGAAGCTGTCAGGTGACTTTATTTTGCAGGCGTCGGTGTTTTTAAGGGCGGATGTGACGCCTTCCTTTATCAGGCGGCAGGCTTTGTTCAGATTCATGCTGAACGTGGCCTCGCCTACGCCTTTCTTCACGCCTACCGCAGTAATCTCCGGAACCAGTTCTTTTGCGTGTTCGCACAGCTCCTCGTCGCCGCTTACGAATACAACGGGAACGTCGTAGTATGCGGCGGTGTATGCGTTAAGGTCAAATTCTGCCGCCGGACGGCCGTTAATTTTAACGTAGTTGTTCTGGGTGTTCATGGTATGGGCCAGAGGGTTTCCGTCAAAGCCTGCGCCGCTGTGATAGCCTATGAAAACCGCTGCGTCAAATGTCTCGTCGATGCCGGCGACCATGGACTCGGGAGTGCAGGTCCAGCCGCGGATGAGCGTGGCCTCTTCCGGAAAAGCGTACGGTATGAGATTAAGCGCGCTGTCATGAGCGTCTTTGATGACGATTTCCGTTGCGCCGGCGGCAATGGCGCCTTCGCAGGCTGCGACTACCTCGTTGGTCATAATCTTGCGGCCCTGAGCGTATTCCTCCTCGCCCTGTTCCGTTTCCTTCCAGTCGGTGATGAACGTGCAGCCTTCGATGTCTGCGCTGATGTAAACTTTCATTCTGATAAGTCCTCCTTTGATGAATGTAAAAATGACAATATATTTAATTACCTGAGGTTATACGTAAAATGTTCCGTGTCCTCGGGTAGTATAAGATGTTTCATGGAATCCGCCTCTGTTATCCTGCGCACGGGTCTGCAAGGGTTTCCATAAGCCAGATATCCCGAAGGTATGTCCTTTGTCACCACGCTTCCCGCTCCTATGACCACATCGTCTCCGATGGTAACGCCGCCTATTACCACGGCGTTGCAGGCAATCCACACGTTGTTCCCGATGTGAATCTCTTCGGCGTATTCGGCCATGGTGGTCTTCCCTTCATCATCAAGACCCATTCGCTCCTGGGCGATTAGGGGGTGAGAGGTGGCCATAAGGGAGACGTTGGGGCCGAAGCATACGTTGTCGCCTATGTAAATTCTGGCGTCATCCATTACGGTCAGATTAAAGTTGGCAAAGAAGTTTTCGCCTATGAAAGTGTGGCAGCCGTAGTTTAGCTGAACCGGCCCCTGAAAGTAGTAGACGTTTCCTTTGCCGCCCAGAATGTCTCCGATAACCCGGCTTCTTTCCGGATCGTACTCGTCCATGGAGTTAAAACGGCGGCAGGCTTCATGGGCCCGGTGCTTTATGTCTTTAAGCTCCTGCTTTCTGGGATCGAACATGTAACCTGCAAATATTTTATCTTCTTCTCTCATAACGATCACTCCTGAATATCCTTCTTTCCGAGAATGTCATACATTACCGGAATAACAATAAGTGTCATAAATGTTCCGTAGATGAGTCCACCGATGCAGACTATGGCTACGGGCTTTATCATCTCGGCGCCCTGTCCCATGCCGACTGCCATAGGGAAAAGGCCGAGAATGGTGGTGATGGCGGTCATGAGAACCGGCCGCATTCTCACGGCTCCCGCGCTTATAATGGCTTCCCGCTTAGGAACGCCCTCGGCCCGGCGCTGGTTTATGTAGTCTATGAGAACTATGGCGTTGTTTACGATTACGCCCATGAGCATTATTATTCCGACCATGGCCACCACGCTGACCGTGTTTCCCGTAATGAGAAGGGCCGCCATGGCTCCTGTCACTGCAAGAGGTACGGTGAACATCACGATAAACGGCGAAAGCAGGGACTGGAACTGAGCCACCATAACCAGATATATGAGTACGACTGCCAGAATCAGCATGAGCAGGAGCTGATTCAGCGCGTCCATGATCTGCTCGTTTTCGCCTGCAAATTCAACCTGAACTCCGTCAGGAAGCTCCAAAGCGTCTACGGCATCCTGAGCCAGAGCAGTCTGCTTTGTCACGTTGTAGCCGTCGTCTACGGCGGCGCTGACGGTAAGGGTTCTGTTCTGGTTAAGCCGCGATATGGTATCGAGAGTTCTGGACCTTTCGACGGAAGCTATGTCCGAAAGCTTCACGGAATCACCGGAGCCCTGGGCGGAGTCTATGGCAAGGTCAGAAAGGGTGTCCGCAGTGAGGGCTTCATCTTTTGCGGTAACCGTTACGTCAGTATCCTTTCCGTTATAGGTGATTGACGTTGCGGCCGTTCCGTCTGAAAGCTTCTCGCTTATGGCAGAGTATACCTGAGCCACCGTAAGCCCCGAGGCCATGGCTTTGTTGCGGTCCACGGTCACGATAATCTGATCCGTGGAATCTTCATTTACGTCGGATACATCGGAGAGACCCTCTATGGTCGAAAGCTCGTCCTGAATGGAGACGGCTGCGTCTCTCAGGTCGTCAAGGTCGTCTGCCGTCACGTTTATGGTGATGCCCGACGAGCCCATGAGCTGGTTCATATCCATGGTAGACGAGGCCGTGCTCTCCGCGCCTTCTTCTTCACAAAGGGTGCTGATTATATCTTCAACCTCTTTTCCGTTGTCCACTTTGTCCTCATCCATGAGTATGTAGAACATGGCGGAGGTGTAGTCGGAGCCCGATGAGGAACCTGTACCCATAAGGGACATGGACGACGAGAGCATCGCACCTACGGTGTTCACACCGTCAACTTCGGAAACGGCTGACGCGATCTCATCGTAGAATTCAAAGGCGTCCTCTCTGTCAGTTTTTTCGTCAAGCTCCACGGTGGCGGAAATCTGCGGCAGAGCCATTGCAGGCATATACTCGAACCCGCGGCTCAATGCTCCCGCGCAGGTGGCTGCGAGAAGAATCAGGGTAACCCCGATGACTACGGCCTTTCTGTGAAGAACCTTATCCATGAAGCGTTTGTACCCGGCTATGAATCTGCTGTTTTCACCGAGCAGGGAGTTTTCGCGTATATTTCTCAAAGTCAGCTGACCCAGGGCCGGAACCACCGTGAGAGCCACCAGAAGGCTTGCGACCAGAGAATATGTCACGGTTAAGGCCATATCTTTGAATATGACTTTTGTAAGGCCCTCCACGAACACGATAGGCGCAAACACGCAGATGGTCGTAAGGGTGGAGGCGGTGATGGCCGCCGAAACGCCTGCGGCGCCTTTGATGGCGGCTTCTTTTCTGGAGCAGCCGTGGCTTCTCAGTCTGTATATGTTTTCTATTACGACGATAGAGTTGTCCACCAGCATACCGATGCCCACTGAAAGACCGGCGAGGGATATGATGTTAAGCTGTATTCCCGAGAAGTACATCAAAACTATGGCAAAGGTTATGCTTATAGGAATGCTGACCGCCGTTATAAGGGTCGGCTTCATATCCCGCAGGAATATGAACAGCACGATTATGGCGAGGATTCCTCCGGTAACGAGGCTGTTTAAAACCGACGAGATGGCCATGTCGATGTAGTCGCCCTGATCGGAGAGTATTGAAAAGGACAGCCCGTCGTATTCTTTCTCAAGCTCGTCAAAACGGGCCTTTATGTTCTCCGAAACCTCCGCCGTGGCGTAGTCGGACTGTTTGCTGAAAACCAGCATAATGCCGTCCTCGTCGTTTATCTTGGCGTAGTTATCGGCACCCGTCGTTATGTATTCTATGTCGGCAACGTCGGAAAGCTTCACCGGCTCCACTCCGTCTATGCCCATGTTGAGTATGACCAGATTTTCAAGGGCGTTCACCGAGTCAAGCTTATCGCCTACGGTGACCAGCACGTCCTTTCCGTCATCGGAGACGTAGCCCGCCGGCATCTGGAAGTTCTGAGCGGTGATGAGCTGGGAAATTCCGGAGACGGTAAGATATGACGATACCGAAGAGGCGCTTTCCGCCGCCGAGGCGCCCTGAGAGCCGAGCTGGGCAAGGGAGCTTTCGAGCTGCATGTTTGCGGCCTTGAGAAGGGCCTCGCTTCCCGCCGCCTCAGCCATGGCGTTGTTGAGACTGTTCTCCTGCTTCTGAAGGGAGACATTTAAGGTTTCCTCAGCCTTTGTCACGCCGTCAAGGGTTCCCAGCGTGCTTACGTCTATTCCAAGGCCCTCAAAGACTGAGCTCATAGGCTCTGCCTGATCGAGAACGGCTGATATTGCTCCTTCGGCCTTTGCGATGGAAGCGGCGTTTTCAGCATAGGTTTCGTTTTTCATGGCGGCAGCCTCTATGGCCTCCCCGGAAGCCCCGGGCATTGCCGCCGCTATTGAATCGTAGATTGCGCCGTTTGCGGCCTCAAGACCTTCTTTAGACGTGGTGAGGGTTTTCAGAGAGGTGAGAAGTCCGGTGATGCTGTCTTTGTTTTCGGCCAGCATATCCTGAGAATTCTTTATCTGCTCCTTTCCCGCCTCCAATGCCGCAAGGCTCTTTTCCGCGTCGGCAAGCTGTTTGTTTATAGTGCCCTCGGCGTCTGAAAGGCTTCCCGAAACGGCGCCGGTTATCTTCCCGTTTACGGCGTTCACCTTTTCGTCCGAAACGGTAATCCTCACGGAGTTTTCTATCATGCCCGCCGAGGTTACCGAAGCGACTCCGTCGGTGCCTTCAAGCTTTCTGAGGATCTCCTCGTCGAGAAGCCGTGAGGTTTCGCTGATGTCGCTGCCTTTGACGGAAACCGCCGACACGTTCACCGGAATCATGGACGGATTTATCTTCATTATAACGGGGCTTGATATGACTTCGTCCCAGGAGCCCGAGACGAGAGCCGCCTTGTCTCTTATGTCCACGGATACGGTGTCAAGCTCCGTGTCTTGCTCAAATTCGAGGAAAATGAGCGACGAGCTTCCCGACGATGTGGAAGTTACGGACTTAAGATTCTCAAGGGTGGAAAGCTGCTGCTCCAAAGGCGCCGTGACTTCGCTCTCAACGGTCTGAGGCGACGCGCCGGGGTATGTGGTTATTACGGCCACATAGGGCAGCTCGATTTTAGGGAAAAGGTCCGGAACCATTCTTGTAAAGGATACGACTCCGAACATGATTACGATGATTACCGCAACAAAGACGGTATAGGGTTTTCTGACGCTGAATTTAGGTAACATTGAGGTCCTCGCTTTGGATGATATGATGCTTATTTTACAGCGCGTTTTATAGTGCACAGTACAAGAAAAATTATATCACCGGCAGGGGTGAAAAACAATATATCTTGATTTTCAGGAGTACGACGTATCATTTGTGTAATCCTCCCTACTCCCGCGGAGTTGTATATTATAGGGAATATAATTACCAACATCGGTAGCAATTATTGCAAGTATACTTATAATAATTGTTGACAAAGATTAAAGTTAATACTACTATGTGGTAAAAGGAGGTGGTCGTATGGCTATAATCAGCAAGGAAGGTCTGTTGAAAGTACTGATTTCCTATAACCCCTGGTGGAAAACAGGAGTCGTAAATCCCAAACTGTCCAAAACCTATAAGCGGTTCGCCTTTTACGAGGCAATGAAGCGTCTGAATCAGGCGGACATCCGGCGTACAGTCGTCTTAACCGGTGCAAGGCGCGTGGGAAAGACCACCATACAGTACCAGATGATCGAGGCTCTGCTCCAAAACGGCGTACCGCCTCAGAAGATTGTCTTTATCTCCATGGATCATCCCATGCTGAAACTGAGCGCTATGAATGAGATCCTGGAGTGCTACCACGAAAACATCTATCCGGAGCAGGATGTCTACTACTTTTTTGACGAGATTCAGTACGCGCAGGATTGGGACAAATGGCTGAAGGCGATCTACGACATGCAGCCGGACACCAAGGTGGTGGCTACCGGATCGGCCAGCCCGGTTTCGATCAAGGGGAGCCAGGAGAGCGGCGCCGGGCGGTGGTCGGCTATCCAGGTTCCCACACTGTCTTTCTATGAATATTGTGAACTGCTGGATGTGGATCGCCCCAATCTGCCGGATGACTTGAAGATCACACCGCTTCTGCATAAGACACAGCAGGAACGCACCCAGATCATGCTACAGCTTTCCAAGGTGCAGAACCACTTTAACCGCTATCTGCAAGTGGGGGGATTCCCCGAACTGGCCCTGGCCGACAATGACATACTGGCCCAGCAGGTTATGCGGGATGATGTGGTGGACAAAGTACTCAAGCGGGATCTGCCATCCCTTTATAAGATTCGAAATGCCACAGAGTTGGAGCGTATATTCCTCTATCTATGCAATGTTTCTTCTGAAATCGTTTCTATCGAAGCTATTGCGAAGGAGCTGAATGGTGTTTCCAGGCCCACTGTCGAAAACTACATTGACTATTTGGAAAGCGCCAACCTGATTTATCAGAGCTGGCCTGTCAATATGGCAGGAAAAAAAGTCCTGAAAGCCAGTCCCAAGATTTATATTGCCGATGCGGCTATACGCAATGCGGTTTTGATGGATGATTCCATGCTGAGTGACCCGGTAGAGATGGGTAAAGTTGTGGAGACCGCTGTTTACAAGCACGTAGCTGCATTTTATTATCAGCAGGCTGCATCGGTGGGATACTATCGCGGAGGTAAGCGGGGGAAGGAAATCGATGTTGTGGTGGAATACTCCAATTCCAAGAACATCCTCATTGAAGTCAAGTATCGTGAGGGTGCTCCTATTCCGGATAATTCTGCAATTGTGGAGTTGAGCGGTGAGGCTGCGGCCTCTATCGTGGTGACTAAAACTGCCGATGATTTTGGCGTTCACAATACGAAGAGCGGAAAAGATCTGATACGTATCCCGGCCTTTGCATTCCTTTATCTGCTTGGCCACGCAGAAAAGCACGGCTACCGCGGAATGAAATTATGACAGAGAATAAAACGGAGAGCGTGGTGCATAAGGCGCCATGTTCTCCTGTTTGCTGCATGTGCTGCTGTTACATTTGCGCTGCCGAAAGATACGCATGGTACAATGGAATATCCGAAATTTCCTGTGTAAATTTCATTGATAGTACTATCCAAAAGGTGTATAATCACTTTGTTACGCGGCACGAAGCCGCACTTTCTTTACGAAGGTCTGAAGGCCTTCACATTTTTCTTAAACATTTACATCGAAACGGGTGAAGAGCCCTTAAGGCACGAAGCCTTTCCTGATTTCAGTCCGCACGCAGCGGAACTTTCCGGGAAATTTTCTTTTGGGAGAATTTAATATGTGCGAAATGAAGAAACGGATTAAGAGAGCCGTTCCTGTTTTAATGCTGCTTTTTGCCATGGTTTTCACTGTGTCATGCGGCGGGGGAGACGGCGGGCAGGCCGGGGCGGACGGGACAAAGGCGGCAGATTCCGTAATCGTAACAATGCCGACAACCTCCGAGCCTGAAGCAGGCTTTGACCCTTCACTTGGTTGGGGAGCGGGAGAACACGTTCACGAGCCTCTCATTCAGAGTACCCTTTTAGTTACCGACGAAGAGATGAACCTGACGGGAGATCTGGCGACGGATTACGGAGTGTCGGACGACGGCCTTACCTGGACCGTGACCATAAGAGGCGACGTGAAGTTTACGGACGGCGAATCCCTTACGGCGGGCGACGTTGCCTTTACATATAACCTGTGCCGGGATTCCAGCTCGGTGGCGGATTTTTCAATGCTGAAGGAGGCCGTTGCGACGGGAGAGTACACGGTGGAATTTCACATGACCCGGCCCTACTCGCCGTGGCCTTACACCATGGCCGTTACGGGCATAGTTCCCGAGCACGCCTACGGCGAAGATTACGGCGAAAATCCCATAGGCTCGGGAAGATATATAATGAAGCAGTGGGACAGGGGCCAGCAGGTAATCTTTGAGGCAAATCCGGACTACTACGGCGGTGAGGTGAAGATAAAGAAGGTCACCGTGCTGTTTGCCGATGAGGACGCGGCTCTCGCTGCGGCAAAGGCCGGACAGGTGGACGTTGCTCACACCGCCCCTGCCTATGCGGACTCGGTTACCATAGACGGCTACGGCATCGTCTCGGTGGAATCCATAGACAACAGAGGCATAAATCTTCCTGCCGCAGAGCCTTCCGAGGAGGACGGCGTGGTATACGGCAATGAGTTCCTTTCCGACGTTAACGTCCGCCGGGCCATAAACATCGGAATAGACAGAGAGAAGCTCATAGACGAAACCTTAGGCGGCCACGGAAGTCCGGCGTACAGCCTCTGCGACAAAATGCCGTGGTATAACGACGCTTCCGAGGTTTCCTTCGACGCCGAAAAGGCGAAAGAACTTCTTGAAGACGCAGGCTGGAAGGCGGGTGGTGACGGCATAAGGGAAAAGGACGGCGTCAGAGCCGAATTCACCCTGCTTTTCACTCCGGGAGACTCGGTGCGTCAGGCCATAGCGGAAAACGTGGCTTCTCAGCTGAAGAACCTTGGGATAGAGGTTACGACGGAAAGCGCAGGCTGGGATACGGCATACGACAGAGCCCAGTCCACGCCTCTGGTGTGGGGCTGGGGCGCTCATTCCCCTATGGAGCTTTACAATATGTACCACACGGACGAAAATTCTGACCTGGGTTACGCCAGATATTCGCCTTATGCAAACGAGACGGTGGACGGGTACATGGATATGGCCATGGCCGCAACGGATACGGACGAGGCGGCGGAGCTCTGGAAGAAAGCTCAGTGGGACGGAGAGACCGGAGTCACCCAGGACGGAGACGTTCCGTGGGTTTGGCTCTGTAACGTGGATCACCTTTACTATGTGAGAGACGGCGTGGATATAGGAGAGCAGAAAATCCACCCTCACGGTCACGGATGGTCCCTTTTAAACAATGTTGACAAGTGGAGTATCGAATAATATATGTCACTTAAGAGATTTGGTGTATTTACGGCAAAAAAGTTAATAAGGGCGGCGATTCTCGTAGTCGTCGTCAGCACGGCCGCCTTCGCTCTTTCGGCCCTTTCACCGGTTGACCCTTTAAGCGCCAACGTGGGCGCAAACGCCTTAGGTTCCATGAGCGCGGAGCAGATTGAAAAACTGGAGAGCTACTGGGGTACGGACACTCCCGCTTTAGAGCGGTATCTTAACTGGGCGGGGGACTTCATAAAAGGAGACATGGGAACGTCCCTTCTCTACCGTATGCCCGTTTCCGAAATCATAGGGGAAAAGCTGGCGGCGTCCCTGCCGGTGATGATTACGGCATGGGTGCTTTCGGGGATTCTGGGCTTTGCCATCGGCGCCTTTTCCGGAAGCCGCCCGGGTTCTTTGGGGGACAAAATCGCCAGAACCTACTGCGTGGTAATTTCCGGCACTCCATCGTTTTGGATTGCCATACTGGCGGTTATGATTTTTTCCATATGGCTGGGAATCTTCCCTGTCTCGATGAGCGTTCCCGCAGGAGTGCTGTCCGATATGGTCACATTTTCCGACCGCCTGAAGCACGCCGTTCTACCGGTTAT
The DNA here is from genome assembly GCA_944386595.1 of uncultured Clostridia bacterium. Classification (GTDB taxonomy): domain Bacteria; phylum Bacillota; class Clostridia; order Peptostreptococcales; family Anaerovoracaceae; genus Avanaerovorax. Next base: position 8,906 of record CALXBQ010000036.1, on the reverse strand, counting down.
GGTGCTAACACTGACCGGTGTGGCGCAGGTCGCAATGCACACCAGGGAAAAGGTAATAGAGACTTATTCGTCGGATATGGCAAGGTACGCCTTGATGAGGGGCGAGTCAGGCAGAAAGCTGTTCTTCGGACACGTTCTTCGCCACGCCCTTCTTCCCGCAGTCACGCTGCATATGGCCTCACTGGGCGAGCTCATAGGCGGCACGGTGCTGGTGGAGCAGGTATTCTCCTATCCGGGGCTGGGGCAGGCGGCAGTGAACGCCGGGGTAGGCGGCGACCTGCCTCTCCTTCTCGGTATTACGGTGGTAACCGCGCTGATGGTGTTCGGCGCAAATCTTGCGGCGGACATAATATACAGGGTGGTCGATCCGAGGATGAGGAGAGGGGGAAGCCTGATATGACGCGGACAAAACGTGCAGAGCTTCTGGTTTCGGCGACTCTTGCGGCAATCGTTATCGTACTCGTCTTCGGGACACTTTCCGGTGAAGAGGCGGTTGTGACGGATTTTGGGGCAAAAAACCTGGCTCCGTCGGTGGAACACATCTTCGGCACCGACTGGCTCGGCAGAGATATGCTTTCGAGAACCCTTAAGGGCCTTTCCCTGTCGGTGGTTACGGGAATGGCGGCGTCCGTCGTCAGTGCCCTTATGGCCCTTATCATCGGGGTTTTAGGCGCGTCGGGCGGAAAGAGAACCGACGCCGCTTTAGGCATGCTCACCGACGCCTGTATGGGCCTTCCCCACATACTGCTTATGCTTCTCATAAGCCTTGCGCTGGGAGGCGGAACCTACGGAGCAGCGACAGCGGTTGCCCTGACTCACTGGCCGGGACTTTCGAGAGTTATAAGGGGCGAAATACTTCAGCTTAAGGAAAGCCCCTACATTAAGATTGCCTCAAAACTGGGAAGCTCCCCGATGAACATATTCAGAAATCACTATCTTGTTCACCTTCTGCCTCAGCTGGTGACGGGAACGGTGCTTGCCTTTCCTCATGCGGTCATTCACGAGTCGTCCCTTACATTCTTAGGCTTCGGGCCGGGAAGCGGAGAGCCTGCCATTGGAGTGATTCTCTCGGAGTCCATGCAGTATCTGATGACGGGAACCTGGTGGCTGGCACTCTTTCCGGGAGTAAGCCTTGCCGCCCTGACCATGCTTCTCTTTGCGGCGGGAAACTCGGCCCGGGTACTTCTGCTTCCTCAGGAGGAGGCTCTGGCCGCGGGAGGAAACAAAAGAATCCCATCGGGAATCGGCCGGTCCGGGCTTGCAAAATCCAGCAGAACAGAGGTGAATCGTCAATCGCAAATAGACGATTCGACTTCTTCGGGGAACGCGGAAACGAAACCGGCTTCCGGAGCAGTTCTATCGGTGAGAAATCTGACCGTTTCCTTTCCTAAGGAGGACGAGGCAGGAACTTCCCCGGGATTTGTAAACGGAGAGGCCTCCGGCGAAACCCTGAAAGGCGTTGACGCCGATTTACGGCGGGGGAAAATTACCGCCGTAATAGGAGCCAGCGGCTCGGGAAAGAGCCTGCTGGGAGAGGCCATGACCGGCTGGATTTCCGAAACGGCACAGGTCAGCGGAAAAATCTGCCTCAACGGTGAGGAGACCACGGCAGACAGGCTGCGCGCTTTGTCGGGAAAGAGGATTTCCGTAATCCCTCAGAGACTTTCCGGTCTCGACCCGATAAAGAAAATAGGAAAGCAGATTACCAGAGGCGACGGTTCGAAGAAGGCCCTGGAAAGAGCAAAGGCCGCCCTGGCCAAAGTGAACCTAGACGAAAAGCTTATGGAAAGGTACCCCTTCGAGCTTTCCGGGGGCATGGCGAGAAGGCTTCTCATCGCCATGGCAATTTTTGACGGAGCGGAGATAATCATCGCCGACGAGCCGTCGCCGGGCATCGGAAAAGAGGAGACGGACAGAATCCTCACATACTTCCGGGCTCTGGCGGACGACGGCGCGGCAATGCTTCTCATAACTCACGAGCTTTCCGCGGCGGAAAAGTACGCCGACGAAATTCTCGTAATGCGCTCCGGAAAGATTACGGACAGGTTATCCGGAGACGACTTCAGAGCGGGACGGTTTGACAATCCGTATACGAGGGCTCTTTACGCCGCCGCTCCGGAAAACGGCTTCAAAATGCCGGAGCCGGAATTTGCGGATTTTGCACGGGGAGAGGTTTTATGATACTGAAAGCGGAAAACATATCATTTGATTACAGCACCGGCTACCCCTGCGGCGGCCACGTGAGAAGAAAGATATTCGACGGATTCGATTTTGCCGTCAAAAGCGGCGAACGGGTGGGGATTTTTGCGCCCAGCGGCAGGGGAAAGACCACCCTTTGCAGACTCCTTGCAGGCTACCTGAAGCCGGCTTCAGGAAGAATCACGTTGGAAGGAAGAGACGTTTCGTCCCTGAAAGGCTTTTCCCCGGTTCAGCTCATCTGGCAGAACCCGGAGCTGGCGGTGGATCCATATATGAAGATGAAGGACGTTATGGCAGAGGCCGGCGGGCTCACGGACGAACTGAAGAGTTCATTGCATATAGACGATGAATGGCTTGACCGTTACCCGTCTGAGCTTTCCGGCGGCGAGCTTCAGAGGTTCTGCATCGCAAGGGCTCTGGCCCCGGAAACACGCTTTCTCATATGCGACGAGATAACAACCATGATGGATTCCATAAACAAAAGGCTCATATGGGACTTTATTCTTGCCGAAGCGGCTTCCCGAAACCTAGGGCTCATCGCTGTAAGCCACGAGAGGGCGTTACTGGACAAAGTGTGCAGCCGCATCGTGGAGCTCTGTGTAAACTGATACAATGCAGAGTAAGTCAGCGGGCAGGCAGGAGATTGCAGGGAACAGCTCTATATACCGTGTGGGCCGCTCGAACCTAAAACAGCTATTGCGGCCGACGAAATCTGTGCCACTGCGGGCAACAATCAGAAATGTGGCCCAGATTTCGGCTTTGAAAAGCTGACGGAGAAGCGAAAATCTCGGCCACTTGCCGGGATTTTGGCGATTTTGCAGTAAAATCCATGGGCCGCGAACCGGAAAACAGGGGCTCGCGGCCGAGACCGCCTCACCGCACCTTTTGACCCCGCGGCCGAGAACCACGTGCTGCACCTTGCGAAAGGCGTTTTTTCTTTATTCCCAAGCCATTTCATGGTAAAATGGATAGCGGACAAAGGAGATAATCAGCAATGAAACTTTTTATAGTATCGGATATACACGGCTCCGCCGCCTGCTGCGGGAAGATGATAGCAGCGGCAGAAAGAGAGGGGGCCGGCAGCATACTGCTTCTCGGGGACATTCTCTATCACGGGCCGAGAAACGACCTGCCGGAGGGCTACGCGCCGAAGGAGGTCATAGCAATGCTTAATCCCCTTAAGGAAAAGCTCCTGTGCGTGCGCGGCAACTGCGAGGCTGAGGTGGACCAGATGGTTCTTGAGTTTCCGGTGCTTGCGGACTACGCCCTCATAACGGACGGAAAGATAAAGATATACGCCACCCACGGCCATATATATAACGAGGAAAACCCGCTGCCCATGCCCGGGGGAAGCGTTCTTCTCTGCGGTCACACTCACGTTCCGGCGTGCAGGGAAAGGGACGGATTCATATATATGAATCCGGGCTCCGTTTCCATTCCGAAAGAAGGCAGCGTGAGAAGCTATATGATTTACGAGGACGGAGTGTTCACGTGGCATGACCTTTTGACGGGAGAAATATACGACAGACGGGAGATTTGATGTATGACTGAAAATAACAGCAAGGCTGAAGCAGCGGTTAACGACATGGTTAAGGGCGTAATCTTTGACGTGGACGGAGTGCTTCTTGACTCCATGAAAATATGGAACAACGCCGGCGAGCGGTACTTAAAAAAACAGGGAATAACCCCTGAGCCTCACCTGGGGGACATAATGTTTTCAATGACCTTAAGCGAGGGGGCTCAGTATCTCATAGATAAATATCACGTCTCTGCTCCCATCGAAGATGTGAAGAAGGGAATTATGGCCGAGGTCGAACACTTCTATTTCGAAGAAGCGAAGATGAAGGCTGGAGCAAGAGAGCTTCTGGAAAGGCTGAAAGAGGCGGGCGTGAGAATGTCCGTGGCTACATCAACAGACAGGTACTGCATAGAGGGAGCCTTCAGCCACCTTGGGATTATGGACTACTTCGATGTTATCCTTACGTGCAGCGAAGTGGGAAAGTCCAAGGAAAACCCTGACATATTCTTTGAAGCAGTGTCGGTGATGAAGACGCCTATAGAGTATACCTGGCTTTTTGAGGACGGACTCTACTCTATGAAGACGGCAAAGCGCGAAGGCTTCAGAGTGGTGGGAGTCTACGACAGTGTCAGCGAAAAGGATCAGGAGGAGATCCGCCGCGTAGCCGACGTGTACCTGACGAGACTTGAGGATTTCAAACTTGTATAGAGGGAGCAGATTTTAAAGGAAAATGGAAAAACGGTTCAATCTGCAGTACGCCGGCATACACGGAACCTACTGGCTTTACTACGGCGTAATTTGCAGCTTCGCTTCGGTCTTTCTCCTGGATCGGGGCTACAGCAACACAGAAATAGGAATAATACTCGCCATCGGAAACATCTTTGCGGTCATACTGCAGCCGATTATGGGCGATCTGGCGGACAGAAGCAGGAAAATATCCTTCTTCGGATTTATGGAGATGATGACGGCCCTTCTCATGGTGCTTACGGTTTTTCTTCTGGTTCTTCAGAAAAAATCCGGCATTCTGATGTTCGTGTACGTCATGGCTTTCGGGTGGATGAACATAGTCCAGCCCTTCTGCAACGCCATGAACAGAAAGCTTTCCGAAACGGGAGTATACATAAACTTCGGGGCGTGCAGGGCCATCGGATCCCTGACGTACTCAATCATGTGCTTCTTCCTGGGGTCTCTGGTGGAAAGGTTCGGCGTGAACGTTCTGCCGGTGACGGGGGAAGTGGTGCTCATACTCTTTCTTACTACCGTCGTCATAGTGGCAAAGTCTTTCCGAAAGGCCATGGCGGAAAAGTCCGACGGGACAAAATCCGCAGCCTCCGGCTCTTTAGGGCCTCAGGAGACAAAGGCGGCAGATTCGGACGAGGAGGAGATAAACCTGCCCATGTTCGTCAAGAGAAACAAAATGTTTCTCGTTCTCTGCCTCGGAGTTCTGGGTCTTTACTACACCAACTCGGTTCTCAACACCTACATGGCCCAGATAGCCGAAAGCGTGGGAGGAGACAACGGCGACATCGGAAGGATTTTTTCCGTCCTTGCCCTTATGGAAATTCCGACAATGATGCTCTTCGACAGGATAAACAAAAGGTTCAGGACGAGAACCCTTATGAAGTTTTCCGCAGTGGCCTTCGTATTCTGGATACTCATATGCTTCCTTGCGGAAAACGTCATGACCCTGATTCTTGCCCAGTTCATACAGCCATTTTCATTTGCTCTTTTCCTGCCTTCCATAGTAAGGTTCATAGATGATATAATGAGCAAGGGAGAGGCCGTAAAGGGGCAGACCATGTTCACCACTACCACCACCATGGCGGCTGTCTTTGCAAGCCTCATAGGAGGAGTGATCTTAGATGCGGCGGGACCTAAGATGCTGACCCTTACGGCTGCGTGCGTGACAGCCGTAGGAGCGGCCGTAGTGGTATTTTCCGCAGACAGGGTAAAGGGACATAAGCAGGAGAGAACGCGCAGATGAAAGTAAATCTTCACACTCATACCGTCTTTTGCGACGGGGAGAACACGGCCGAAGAGATGGTGCTTGCGGCCATAGATAAAGGCTTTGACGTGTTGGGCTTTTCCGGCCACAGCTATACGGACTTTGACGAGAGCTACTGCATGAGCAGAGAGGGAACCCGGGCATACCGGAATGAAATCGCAAGGCTTAAGGAAAAGTACGCGGGCAGCATAGAAATACTCTGCGGCATAGAGCAGGACATATATTCGGGAATGAGAGAGCCGGGCTACGACTACGCCATAGGCTCCGTTCACGCGGTGAGAAAGGAAACTCCGGAAGGGGTGAAATACCTTTACGTGGACTGGAGCGCAGAGGATACGGCAGGAGCGGTGGACCGGATTTACGGCGGCGACGCCCTTGCCTTTGCGGAGGACTACTTTGCCGAGGTGGGCAGGGTGCATGACATCACCGGCTGTGACATAATCGGCCACTTTGACCTGATAACCAAGTTCAACGAGCGGGAGCCCATGTTCGACACGAAGGCCCCGCGGTACGAGGCGGCGGTGGACAGAGCCCTCGAAGTTCTCCTGAAAAAGCCGGTGATATTCGAGATAAACACGGGAGCCATATCGAAAAACTACAGAACGACCCCTTATCCGTCTGAGGATATTCTGAAGAAAATATGCGACGGCGGCGGAAGGATAATGATAAACAGCGACAGCCACAGGACGGATACCGTAGATGCAGCCTTTGACGAGGCGAAAGCCCTTGCGAAGGCCTGCGGCTTTACGGAGCTTGCGGTACCCGATACGAGAGGAGAGACCTTATGGTGCAGCACAAAATTTTAATCGTAGACGACGACCCGGATATCAGAGAGGTTTTATCCATACTTTTGGGCAGCGAGGGATACATAGTGGGAATGGCCGAAAACGGTCAGGCCGCCGTGGATATGATAGACGATGACGACAGCTTCGATCTCGTCATTATGGACATAATGATGCCTGGGATGTCGGGAGTGGAGGCATGTGCCAAAATTCGCGAGAAGTCTAAAGTTCCGGTCATGTTTCTGACGGCTAAATCTCAGGATCAGGACAAGGTCAGCGCGTATACAGAAGGCGGGGACGATTATCTGGTAAAGCCTTTTTCGCAGACGGAGCTTTTGATGAAGGTAAAGTCCCTCTTGCGCCGGTACCGGGAATACCAGGGCAAGCCTGCAGCAAGGCGGGCGAGCATTCTTGGCGGCAAGGTATCTGTCGATGAGAGGGGCAGAGCCGCGGTTAAAAACGGCATAAGGATTCCTCTCACGGAGAAGGAGTACGCCATACTCAGGTTTTTCATGAATCACAGAGGCGAGATAGTGGGAAACAAGGATATATATGAGGGAGTGTGGAAGGAGCCGTACATGCCTTCTGACGGAAATACGGTAATGGTACACATTCTTAACCTGAGAAAGAAGCTGGAGGACGACGTCAACCACCCTCAGCTCATAAAGACTATATGGGGAAAGGGGTACAGGATTGAATAAAACCGGAAACCGATTGAAGAGGAAATTCGTATCCCTGAACTTCAAGCTCGCCATAGTTGTTGTCATAGCCATGGGCGTGACTCTGGGAGTATACATCTTTTCCACATGGTTTGAGTCCTTTGTGGCCGACAGACAGTATCTTTCCGAGGAAGCGGAGAAGACCAATGTCGATAGGGCGTATGACGAGCTTGAGGACTTTGTTAATTCCGGAAGCGTCAAGGCGACGAGTACGGCAAGAATTCAGAGGTGGCTGAAAAACCACGAGTACACCTACCTTTACATATACGACGACCTTCAGGTGGTGTTTGAAGCAGGCTGGTGGGTAGGAGAAGGGAGCAATCCGACTCCCGACGAAATTGCCTCCAGTCAGGGAGCTTCGGACGGGAGCATGACACAGAAGCTTCCGGAATCCGGAGATGAAGGTGAACCGCTGACTAACGAGGACAGAATAAGCTATGATACGTTCGAGGCTGATGTGCATAACCGCATCATCACCTTTGCAGACGGCGATTACTACGTCTACATAGACGTGTACAGAGAGCAGCACTGGTACGATATCATGTTCTTTGCAAAGCTGTTCCTGTGCTTCATGACTTTCATATGCATAGTTCTGGTGTATAACGGTCACGTCACGGGAAGGCTTATACGTCTGTCGGACGATGCCAAGCGGATAAGCGAGGGAGACCTTAAAGGGAACATAACGGCAGGTTCCAATGATGAGATAGGAAGCCTCGCTGTCAGCGTGGATCACATGAGGGACTCCATCCTGGAAAAGCTGGGAAATGAAAAAGAAGCGTGGGACGCTAATACGCAGCTGATCACCGCCATGTCCCACGATATACGGACGCCGCTTACCTCCCTTATAGGCTACCTGGATATTATAGACGGAGGCAAGTACGGCAGCGAAGAAGAACTGAAAAAGCATATAGCATCCTGCCGTGACAAGGCGTTTCAGCTGAAGGATCTTTCAGATAAGCTGTTTCAGTATTTTCTGGTGTTCGGCGGACACGACGGCGACAAGCAGCTGGAGGAATACGATGCGGGAATACTGCTGCAGCAGCTTTTGTCGGAGCACACTGCGGAGCTCATAAACTACGGATTCGAGATAGACTTCGAGTATACGATTCCCGAGGTTTCAATGCTTGCCGACATTTCAGGCGTGCGCAGGCTCTTCGACAACGTATTCTCCAACATAATGAAGTACGGCGACAGAACCTATCACGTAAGGATAAGCGCCGGAATGGAAAACGGGCAGATAGTGGTGCGCCTCCTCAACGGTGTCCTGAGCAGGTCCCGCAAAGTCGAGAGCAACAAGATAGGCCTCAAGACCTGCGAAAAAATCTGCATAGACATGGGCGGAAACTTCAACTACAAGGAAGCGGAGCAGGTGTTCTCCGTAAGAATGGCTTTCCCTGTTCACGGCGAGATAAAGACCGGCGAAGAGACGGCAGAGGGAAACCCTGAAAGCGCAGAGAGCGCAGGAAATAATAATAATAACGAAACCCCGGAAATCGGTTGATTCCGGGGTTTTAGGGTTATAGGACAAAAAGTGTTGATAATGAACTGTTGCAATGCGATACTATCAGGCAACAGGTTCAACCATTCTGTCAGGATTTCCTGTTTTGGTTTAACGATATTCTACCTTTCACCGGGCTTCACTCGATTTGTTTGAAAATTGCAGGCAGATTTCAGCTCATATG
>CALXBQ010000035.1 GCA_944386595.1 uncultured Clostridia bacterium | reverse complement strand
GGTGGATTTGATGATTACCACCGTTGCCGCCACAAGCGACAGCTTGAACATTACATGGAAAATCTGACGGGCGGTAATCCTCCCGTCAGACCGTTACCCTGTGTAGTCCCTTGTAAACTGTACTTTTGAATGCGCTAAACTATTGATGTCGTTAAGACTCATTTAATTTTCCTCCTGTTAAACTTTGTTGCAGTTGCCAGACCGCAATTTTAGTTTAACAGTTGGAAAGTTAATGTTCAAACGCGTAGCTTCAACGAACCCCGTGTCTAACACGGGGTTTTCTTGATACAAAAAACCGAAAAGGCCCGCCGCATTATCGAGCGGCTGACCTTTTCGGCTGCGATGTTTGATATTAATTAAGAAAGAACGTTCAAAAGAAATTGTTGTGTAACCCTATCTCCTTTTGACAGTTATGAGTATAGCAGTCCTTTGTGTCGATTCTGTGTCTAACTCTTTAAAGGTCTATGTTGTTTTCAGATTCCCATGGTGAAGAAGCTCATCTGGTCCGTCTCGGGAAGCCCGTCGAAAACACCGTAGCTTCTGAGAGCCTCAGAGGCCGTTCTGTTCAGCTTTGCGCGGTTTACGGCTTCCTCTATGGTGTCGAAAGGTTTTTCATTATACGCCTCTGCAAGCGCCTTTGCCGCACTTTCTCCCACCCCTTCAAGGGCTACGAACGGAAGCAGAACCTTTCCCTCATCCGTCCAGAATCTCAAATCGTGAGATTTACCGAGACAAGGCTTTTCGAACTCGTAGCCTCTGCTGTACATTTCGTAGGCAACTTCCATTACGAGAGACGCGGAGTTTTCCTTTGCCGTGGCGTTTGTCCCCTTCGCCGAGATTTCCGCTATCCTGTTAAGGCAGGCTCCCGGTCCTTTAAGAATCGTTTCAGCCTCAAAATCCGCAGCCTTGCTTGTAAAATACGTGGCATAAAACTCCGCGGGATAGTACACCTTGTACCATGCCATTCTGAAGGACATCATAACGTATGCCACTGCGTGGGCCCTCGGGAACATGTACTGAATCTTGATGCAGGAATCTATGTACCAGTCGGGAACGCCGTGATTCTTCATGACCCTCAGCTGCTCCTCCTTGAGCGGCCTGTTCTTTCGCACGTCCTCCATTATCTGGAACGACGTCTTGTTCTCTATGCCCTTAAGAATGAGGTAGTTCATTATGTCATCACGGGTGGAAATAACCTCGCGCATGGTAGCCGTGCCGTTTCTTATGTAGTCCTGGGCGTTGTTGAGCCACACGTCCGTTCCATGGGAGAATCCCGATATTCGAACGAGATCGGCGAACTTGTCCGGCTTCGTGTCGTCCAGCATCTGCCTTACAAAGGATGTGCCGAACTCCGGAATGGCGTAGCTTCCGTGGGTGAACTTGTAGTCGGGATCCTTTATGTCCAGTGCCTCGATTCCGTTGAAAATGCTGAGTACCTTTCTGTCCGTAAGGTCCACCGTCAGCGGGTCCACTCCCGTCATGTCCTGAAGCTGCCTTATCATAGACGGAATATCGTGTCCCAGAATATCCAGCTTAAGAAGGTTCTGGTCTATCTTATGATAGTCAAAGTGAGTAGTTATTATGTCCGATTTCGTATCGTTAGCTGGATGCTGAATCGGGCAGAATTCATATATCTCGTGGTCGTCGGGAACGATTATGATGCCTCCCGGGTGCTGACCAGTAGTACGCTTTACTCCCGTGCATCCTGCAGTCAGTCTGTCGGCCTCGAACCTGTTTACCGGTCTCTGTGTCTCTTCAAAGAACTTCATGACGTATCCGTATGCAGTCTTATCAGCCACCGTACCTACTGTTCCCGCTTTGAACACGTTCTTTTCACCGAATATGGTTCCTACGTATTTATGGGCCGTTGCCTGATATTCACCGGCGAAGTTAAGGTCTATATCAGGCTCCTTGTCTCCCTCAAAGCCCAGGAACGTGGCAAAGGGTATGGTAAAGCCGTCCCTGTTCATAGGCGTGCCGCACTCCGGGCAGTTCTTCTCCGGCATATCTATGCCGCAGTCGTAGAGATTCTTATCACCCCACTCCAGGTGATGACAGTTCGGACAGATATAGTGAGGGTCGAGGGGATTTACCTCGGTGATTCCGGCCATGGTGGCCGCAAAGGACGATCCCACGGAACCTCTTGAGCCTACCAGATATCCGTCCTCCAGGGATTTCTTTACCAGCATCTGAGCGGAAACGTACATTACCGCATATCCGTTGCTTATGATGGAATTAAGCTCTTTTTCCAGGCGCTCCGCTATAGGTTCCGGCAGCGGATTTCCGTAAATACTGTAGGCTTTTTCCATGCACGTAGTTCTTAAGGTCTCCTCCGCGCCTTCAATTTTAGGCGGGAATTTTCCCTTGGGAACGGGCCTTATACCTTCGTCTATCATATCCGCTATCATGTTGGTATTGTCAATGACGACCTCCCTGGCTCTTTCGCCGAGATAGGAAAACTCCTCCATCATCTCATCGGTGGTTCTCATATAGAGTCCCTGTCCGTTTTCCGCATCCTTATAGCCCATTCCGGCCATGAGAATGTTTCTGTATATGGCCGATTCCGGCTCGTCGTAGTGAGCATCAGTAGTTGCAACAACCGGCTTTCCCAGCTTGTCTCCCAGGGCAAGAATCTTTCTGTTTATCTCGATAAGGTCCTCATTTCCGGATACCATGCCGTTTTCAATCATAAATCTATTGTTTATGAGAGGCTGAATTTCCAGATAGTCATAAAATCCTGCGATTTCCTCTATCTCCCTCTCAGGCAGGTTGTTTAAAACAGCCCTGTAAACCTCTCCGGCCTCACATGCAGAACCGATTATTATACCTTCCCTGTGCTCCTCGATAACGGATTTCGGAAGACGCGGCCTCTTGTAGAAGTAATCCAGGTGCGATGTGGACACCAGTTTGTATATGTTCTTTAGTCCTTCCTGAGTCTTTGCAAGAAGGATTATGTGGTTTGTCTGCTTTTTCCTGTAGTCAATGGTACCGTCTGGCAGTCTGCAGTCTCTGTCGTCAAAGATGTAGCCTTCCATTCCATAAATAATTTTTATGTTAACTCCCTTGTCCTTGGCAAGTTTGTCTGCCGTCTTTGCGGCGTCAGGAAAGCTCTGAACCACCCCGTGATCCGTTATGGCTACGGCAGGCTGTCCCCACTCCGCCGCGGTCTTTACCAGAGTTGAAACCTCGTTGAGACCGTCCATGGCGCTCATCTTCGTATGGGCGTGAAGCTCCACTCTCTTTCCCGACTCCCAGGTGTCTCTGCGCTTATAGACCTCTCCCTTTTCTATGACCTTCGTCATTACGGTAAGGCATCTTTCATACGTGTCAAGCTCGGCTTCGCCTTCCGCCTTTATATAATCGCCGATCGAAAGAAGCGTATCAATTTCATTCCACTTCTCATCGGTTGCAAAGCACTTCAGACAGAGGGACGTCTTTTTATCCGTAATCAGAATGGTAACCAGCTTCTTGCCGTTTCTCAAGGTTCTCGCATCTTTTTTGAAGATGATTCCCCCCACGGAAACCTGTCCGCTTTCCGGGGTAACCGATGAAAGATCCGCAAGGCTTCCCGCCACGGCTCTTCCACCCATAATCATGTTGCCGCTTGCAGGAGGTTCCTTCTTCCTTCCTCTCCACGGCTTTCCCTCTCCTGACTGCTGCCATGCTGAATTCCCGCTCCGGTCAGGAGCTTTTGAGGCCGTTTCAGAACCTGCAGCCTTTGACGCTTCTCTTGCCTGGGCTATCTCCATTTCGAGGGATTCCTTTATATCCTTTTCTTCCGACTCCTCCCAGGCTGTTCTCGCCCTGTCGTACTTTTCCTGGTTGTTTAAAAATCTCACCCTGAAAGAATGGCCGAGGTGTTCTCTTATGAGAGACGTGAAGAGAGGCGCCACTTCTTTGTTCAGCCTGTCTGCAGCCATTTTGCCCAAAGTGTGTACCTTTAAAAGGTCTTCCCTTATCTCAGCGCTTTCAGGCAGTATGTTGCTGGTCAGGGTGGCATATTTGCCGTTTATGATGCGCACCATGTGAGGTATGAAGTGAACCATCTGCTCTCTGTCATCCATTACCATGGAATCCTTATCGAAGACAAATTCGCAGCGTACTTCCCTTATCTCAGGAATCTCATGGATTATCACTGCCTTTATCTTGTCAACATCGTCTGCGGGCATGACAAAATTAAGTCCTACCCTTACGGTCAGAACCATATCTGTCTTTGAAACGGAAGCGCCGAGAATATCATACCTGAATTCCCGGTCACTTCCTCCTATTTTATCCCATTCTATGTATTTATCGAACAGCTCTCTCATTTTCCTCTATCACTTTAAGCAGCTCGTCGGCAAGCTCCTCTTCCGATACGGTTTTTATAACTTCTCCTTTTTTGAATATAACTCCTTTGCCGTCTCCTCCCGCGACGCCGTAGTCCGCGCCCGAAGCTTCTCCCGGTCCGTTTACCACGCAGCCCATTACGGCTATCTTAAGTCCCGGGCGAATTTTATTCATTGCCGAAAGGCGGTTTTCCACCTCTTCTGCAAGGCCCTCAAGGTCTATTTTCGTCCTTCCGCAGGTAGGACATGATACCAGGTCGAACGCCGGCTTTCTAAGACCCAGCGTTTCGAGGATTTCCAGCGCAAACCGGACTTCCTCCACCGGATCGGCAGTAAGAGATACTCTCATAGTATCTCCTACTCCTGCAAGAAGCAGCGCGCCGATTCCGACTGCGGACTTTACCTTTCCTCTCCTAACGGTGCCAGCTTCGGTTATTCCTATGTGAATCGGATGCTCCGTTCTTTCTGCGACCATCCTGTGAGCGTCGTAATTCATCTTTACGTCCGATGATTTCAGGGAAACCACCAGGTTATCATATCCCATATCCTCGATTACGGCGAGATTTCTAAGAGCGCTTTCGGCAAGACCTTCGGCTGTCACTCCGCCGTATTTTGCGACTATATCCCTTTCAAGGGATCCCGAATTAACCCCCACTCTTATGGGAACGTTCCTCTCGGAAGCCGCTCTTACAACTTCCCTCACCCGATTTTCGTCGCCTATATTGCCCGGGTTTATGCGTATTTTGTCGGCTCCCGCCTCTATGGCGGCTATGGCAAGGCGGTAGTCGAAGTGAATGTCGGCAACGAGAGGCATTTCGGTCTCTTTTCTCACTCTTGCAAATACCTCCGCCGCCTCTTTGTCGGGAACGGCCAGTCTCACTATGTCACAGCCCGCATCGGAAAGCTCTCTTATCTGGGCGCATATTCCCTCAAAATCGTGAGCCTCGCGATTACACATGGACTGAACGGATACGGGTGCCCCTCCGCCTATTTTCACTTTTCTCACGTTTACGCTTTTTACGCTCATTGAAACAACCTCGTTATATCGTTCCATGTTACAAATACGAACAGCCCCAGAAGACATATCATACCAATCATGTGGACCGTTCCTTCCATTTTATCCGTTATGGCTTTTCCCGTAATCAGCCTTATTATCACGAAGATAATCCTGCCTCCGTCCAGAGCCGGAAACGGCAGAAGGTTTATGAGTGCCAGGTTCAGACTTATGAGAGCCACAAGATATACGTAATATACTCCTCCGTAGGTGGTGGTCTCGCTTACTGCCGATACTATGCCTACGGGACCGCTGACCTGATTGACAAAGTCTCCCGATGCGAAAAGCTGCTTAAAGGCATCGACCATCATTACGGTCATATCCCACGCGCCTGAGGCCCCGTTTACAATGGCCCTGAATACGTTGTGGGATACCTTGCAGGTTATTCCCACCGTCAGCCTGCCGTCTGTCTCCTCGGGCAAAACCGTGACCGTTCTTTCTCCCGAATCACCTGCTACGGTGATATCCACGCTTCCGTCAGATTCGATGTTTTCGGCGATATAGGTCCCCACGTCGCTCCAGTTTTCGACTCTTTCGCCGCCTACAGCGATAACCTCATCTCCCGCCTCGATTCCGGCTTCCATGGCAGGGCTTCCGCCGGATACCTCGTCTATTACGGTTGTTGTCATTCCGTATACCGCCGAAATAATCGTAAGAGCAAGTACGGCTATGAGAACGTTCATGGCGGCTCCAGCTACCAGAATGATAATCTTCTGCCACCATTTTTTGTTGTTAAACGCCCTCGGATTGTCTGAGGCTTCTTCCGTGTCCTCTCCCTCCATGGCGCAATATCCCCCTACGGGAACGGCGCGCACGGAATAGAGTGTTTCCCTGCCCTGCTTTTTAAAGAGAGCAGGCCCCATTCCGAAGGCAAATTCGTTAACCTGAACTCTGCACGCCTTTGCGGCTATGAAATGCCCCAGCTCGTGAGGAAATATCATCAGCACAAAGAGCAGTATCACATAAATTACTGTCATATTCTCCTACGCCCTCTTTGCATCCTCTCTGGATAGTCTGTCCGTTTCAACCACATTATCCAGGCTGAGATTGTAAATCGGGTCATGATTTTCTAAAAGTTTTTCAAGTTTTTCCCCTATGTCCGTGAATGAAATTTCACCTCTGAGAAATCTCTCCACGAGAATCTCGTTGGCTCCGTTCATATACGCCGTATAGCTGCCGCCCTCCTTAAGGGCTTCAAAAGCAAGCTTAAGGCACCTGAACACCTCCGTGTCCGGCTCCTCAAAGGTAAGGGCCTTAAAATCCGTAAACGGATCGAGACTCCTTCCTCCGAAGTCGAGCCTGTCAGGGTATCCCAGGGCTACGCTTATGGGAACCCTCATATCCGGAAGGCCCATCTGGGCCAGGATCGAAGTATCTTCAAACTCCACTGCGGAGTGGACTATGCTCTGTGGATGAACGAGAACCTGAATGTCTTCGGAAGGCACGTCGAACAGCCATCTTGCCTCTATTACCTCAAGACCCTTGTTCATCATCGTAGCGGAATCTATGGTTATTTTTTTACCCATGGACCAGTTGGGATGCTTAAGGGCCTGAGCGGCAGTTACACTTTTAAGGTCTTCATAGGTGTATCCTCTGAACGGGCCTCCCGATGCCGTAAGAAGTATTCTCCTTATTTTCTTATCTCTGTTTCCTTCAAGGCACTGGAAAATTGCGCTGTGCTCGCTGTCCACGGGAAGGAGCCTGACTCCCTTTTCCCCGGCAAGATTCATGACAAGCTCGCCTCCTGCCACCAGAGTCTCCTTGTTGGCGAGGGCAATGTCCTTGCCTGACTCTATGGCGTGGTATGTAGGTACCAGCCCCCTCATTCCCATGAGAGAATTTAAAACTATGTCGGCTTCGGCCAAGGTGGCCGCAGCGATAAGTCCCTCTTCTCCCCACGCAAAACGCGTATCCGCAAGCTCCGGCGACAGCTCTCTTTCCAGAGCTTCCGCGTCGTCTCTGTCCGCGGTTACCGCAACCAGCGGTCTGAACTCCTTAAGCTGCTTCCTGAAGAGCTCCGTGTTCTTTCCGCACGTCATGGACACGACCTTGAACTTATCGGGAAATCTTTTTATAACGTCGAGGCTCTGAGTTCCTATTGAGCCCGTACTTCCTAAAATCGCAATCTTTTTCATCTCATCCTCCGCGCACCCTTTGTCTACATGAGAACCAGAACTATGTAGTAATATACCACCGGAGCGGTGAAAAGAACGCTGTCAAATCTGTCCATTATTCCGCCGTGTCCCGGTATGAGCGTGCCGTAGTCCTTTATTCCCATCTTCCTCTTATATGCGGAAGCCGTAAGATCTCCGCACTGGGCCATAATGGCGCCTATGAGTCCTATGATGAGGCAGTGCACCGTCATGTCCGGCATAGCCGCGCTGTACACTCCGCTCACAAGAGGGAGCAGAAACTTTCCGAAAAGGCCACAGCAGACAATGCTTCCCACGGTACCTCCGATTGCGCCTTCTATGGTCTTTTTCGGGCTCAGGTTCGGACAGAGCTTATGTTTTCCGAGAAATACTCCCGTGAAATATGCGAATATATCGGTGCAGAATGCCGACAGAAGCACCAGCCACACCATGCCGCTATAGATTTCCGTCCTGTCTATCATCACAACGTGATATGAAAAGAATACGACGTATATGATTCCCAGCATGGTGGCAAGGGCATCCTCTATCTTCCTCTCGTTTATCCTGAACATGTATATGGAGCTTGCCATAACCGATGCCGCAAGCCAGGCGATGATGAACTCATGCTCCATAGGAAACAGAACCCCTATGACGTAGAGCGCTACCATAGAGCCGTAGGCTATGGCCCTGCTCGGACGCACATCCATGGCGTTAAAGCCGTTAAACAGCTCGTTAACACCCATAAATCCTATCACTATACAGAGAGCCGTAATAAAGTATCCACCCAGGTACACCAGCACCAGAAGGGGCACCATACACAGTCCCGAAATAATTCTCGTCTTCATAATCTAATTTCTTTCCTCTTACGCTATTTTCTCCCGCCGAAGCGTCTTTCCCTGTGGCCGTAATCCTCGAGCATCCTCTCGAAAACCTCCGGCGTGAAATCAGGCCACAGAACGTCGGTAAATTCCAGCTCGCTGTAGGCGCTCTGCCAAAGCATGAAGTTGGAGAGCCTTTCCTCTCCGCTGGTTCTTATTATCAGATCCGGGTCCGGAATGTTTCCGTTTTCATCACCCGTATAGAGCCTCGATGATATGAGCTGTTCCGTAACGTCCTCAGGGGCGATTACACCGCTCTTTACGTCCTCGGCTATGGATTTCATCGCTCTGGTTATTTCCGCCCTGCTGCCGTAATTTAAGGCTATGGTGAATACTAGGCCGTTGTTGTCCGCCGTCGTCTCAAGGGCCTTCTCAAGGCTCTCTCTTGCGGGAGCGGGAACAGGAGAATAGTCTCCCATGACCCTGACCCTTACGTTGTTTTTCGTTATTTCCGCAAGCTCGCTGTCAACGTACTTCACCAGGAGCTTAAAAATGCCGCCCACCTCTTCGTCGGATCTTTTCCAGTTCTCCGTGGAAAACGCGTATACCGTAAGATATTTAATCCCGATCTCCGCGGATCTTCTCACGATTTCCTTCATGGCCAGCATTCCGGCGTTGTGGCCGGCAACTCTCGGCAGCAGCCTCTTCTTCGCCCATCTTCCGTTTCCGTCCATGATTATGGCTACGTGAGTCAGGGGCGGATTTTTCTCAAATTCACTCATATTTCCCTCTCAAAACTTCAGGCTGCCCCGATAATTCGAGCCAGCCCTTGTAATTTTTCGTATTGCGGAGAGAGCCTAAACCTCCATGATCTCCTTATCTTTCGCCGCAACTATGGAATCAATCTCCTTTACGGCCTTTTCAATCTTCTTCTGGACCTCCTCAAGCTCGCCCTTCAGGTCGTCCTCGGTGATCTCTCCCTCTTTTTGCTGCTTCTTCAGAATATCGTTGGCCTCGCGCCTTAAGTTTCTGATGGCAACCTTGGCGTCCTCTCCCATCTTCTTGGTGGTCTTGGTAAGTTCCTTTCTTCTTTCCTCGGTTACCTGAGGTATTGCAAGTCTTACCGCCTTTCCGTCATTGGAAGGGGTGATTCCTATGTCTGCGATGTTTATGGCCTTTTCAATCTCGCCTATGGATTTAGGGTCAAAAGGCGTAATGAGCAGAGTTCTCGGGTCAGGCACGGAAATGTTGGACAGGTTCTTAAGCGGTGTAGGCGAACCGTAGTAATCCACCATTACCTTGTCCAAAAGGGCCGGATTGGCTCTTCCTGCTCTCACTGTGTTAAGGTCGCTTTTCAGCACCTCTATGCTTCTTGCGATTCTCTCTTCTAAACTCTTATGATTATGGCTCATGATAAGTCCTCCTATGATATTATGGTTCCGATGTTTTCTCCGCACACAGCCTTAAGAACGTTTCCCTCTTCGGCTATGGCAAACACGTGTATTGCAATGTTATTATCCCTGCACAGGGTCGCAGCCGTAAGATCCATCACCTTCAGATCCTTTTCCAGAACCTCCATGTGAGTGAGGCGGTCATACTTTACCGCATTAGGATCGGTGTTAGGGTCCGCCGAGTATACCGCATCAACATTCTTTGCAAGAAGTATTACGTCGGCATCCATCTCCGCAGCTCTCAAAGCCGCCGTGGTATCCGTAGAGAAAAACGGATTACCGGTTCCGGCGCCGAAGATAACCACGTCCTTATGCTCAAGCTGGCTGATGGCCTTTCTTCTGGCGTAAGGCTCGGCTATTTCTCTCATCTCTATGGCCGTCTGAACCTTCGCTTTAACTCCTACCGCAAGAAGCGCCGACTGAAGCGCAAGAGCGTTCATCACCGTAGCCAGCATACCCATATAGTCTGCCGTAGCCCGGTCAATATCGTTGCTGCTCCTTCCTCTCCAGAAATTGCCTCCTCCTACGACTATGGCAACCTCCACTCCAAGGTCGTGGACTTCCTTTACCTGTCTTGCAACTCTTCCCGTCATCTCCTCGCTGATGCCGAAGCGTCCCTCACCCGCAAGGGCTTCGCCGCTTATCTTCAGAAGTATACGCTTATATTTAGGTTCCATGATACTAACTCCTTCTACGGTAAACTTCCGCTCTCCGTGACCGGTGATTTCTGTATGATATTATATCACGGCAGGCAGCATATTGGGAAGAATAATTTATCCTGGCTTTACGCTATCTTGTTCAGCATATCGGCTGTTATCACGCTCGTTCCGCCTATGGCCGTAACGGTCTGTATCACGTATTCGTCCACAAAGCCTGCAGCCTCGACGGTGTTGTTTTTATTTACGAGGAGAACAGGCGCGCCCTTTGCGTTAGCCAGAACTCCTCCCGTAAGTCCGTCAGGGAAATCGTCTCCCGATGCAATCAGTACGGTATCCGCATCTTTGAAGAATTTCTCCGCTATAGCCCTTCCCGTCTTAAATCTGTTGTCGCCGTATACTCTTTCAACGGTTCCGCCGACAGAGGACTTAATCTGATTTTCCGTCGTTTCGCTTACGGCAGCCGTTCCTCCCAGTATGTAGCATTTCTGACCGCTTCCGAGAGACTTAAGGAACGATGACTGAGACGACGTAAGGCCGTTTCCTACCAGCATAACCGGTTTTCCCGTAGCCGAAGCGGAAAGGGCGTCGGCGTAGTCAAGGCCCGATGCTGTCAGTATCTCCGATCTTCCGTTAAGGTTCATGGCCTTAAGTACTGCCAGGTTGGTTTCATATCTGTTTTCCCCTGCCAGTCTCACCACGTTGTAACCGCTCAGGCTGCTTTCAAAGCCCGTCGTGATAACTCCCGTTCCGCCGACAAGGTATACGGTTCCGCTTTCGGACATATTTTCCCTGATATACGTTCTTGCGTACTCCTCATTATTTTTGTTTACTATGAGAATCGGAGCTTTCTTTTCGGCAGCAAGGGCCGTAGCTGAAAGCGCGTCCGCAAAGTCGTCGCTGTTTGCAATGACCACGTTGGCGAACCTGCTTACGCCCAGCTCCTTCTTCAGCTGCTCTGCAACGCTCACTGCGGTTTCAAACCTGTTGGCTCCCGAAATCCTGTCGGTATCTGCGGTAAAGCTGCCACTGAAGGATTCCGTGACCACCGTAACGTCGTACTCTCTCACCTTGCCCGATGTTGATATGACCTCAACGGTGGTTTTTTTTGCTCCGTTTTTGAGGCTCAAGGTTCCTGCGCCCGAAACGGATGCCTTATCGTATGCCGTCGCCTTCAGATTTACAGACGTCGTTCCGTCCGGCACAACGATCTTATACTCCGTAACATACGGGTCGAACTCAGGCGTAATCTTACCGTCCTCTACGGACAAAGTCTTTAGATAGTTTACGTTGCTTCCGCTTCCCGAAGGCTTTGCGCACGCAGACGACGGCATATTGTTATATACAGGAATCTCGAAGGTAAGGCTCTTATTCGCATAGCCGCTGTAGCCCTGGGCAAGCTTGGCTCCTTCGGACTGAGCCCCGTATATACACGTCATATACTGGCCCGTTCCCACTGCGGAAAGTCCGCTGAGAACGTTAAACCGCTGAAAATATAACGTGTATTTATTGCTGTTAACGTAATTGGCGGCATATATCTCAGCTCCGCCTCTTATGGATTTTTCAGGAGTGTCCCAGCCTTGCTTCTTCGCATATTCCAGGCCGTTTTCAACAGCGTCCTTTCCGCCGCTTTCATAGGCGTTTATGTTGAAGAAGTTATACAGCTTCTCGTATCCCTTCACATCGCCTGAAATAAGGGCACTGTCTGCACTTCCATGTTCTTCTATCAGCATAGCCGCAATTACCAGTGGATTGACACCGTTATCACGTCCGGCTTCAAATATTACCTGAGCGTAAGTCTTTAAGGAATCCGGCTTCGTTTTTTCAAGAAAAGTACCCGCGACTACTTCTTCCACCATATCCAGAGTCTGGGTGGAGCTGTCAAACTTTGTTGACATAAACTGAAACACGTTGGTCTTGTCGAGAAAGTTTCTCGGATCAAGATAATACGCAACCGTCTCTTCTGAGGCCGGAACCCAGTTTCCGCTGTCGTAGGATATATATTCACCCGTAGACAGATTATATGCTCCCTTCTCAACTGATTTCAGGACATCTGAAAGGCTGTTTTCCACAAGGCTGATTCCGATTTCGCTTTCCTTATCCACAACGGTATCCCAGTCAAGCCCCGTTTTTACGGCCTTGAAGGACCAATTAGGATGCTCCTGGTAAATTTCATACAGCCCGTCTATGTAGCTGTCGGGGAATCCTGCAGTCTTCATTTTATTTTTAAAGTCCGCCGGAGCCGACGTTCCCGAACCTGCAGATGTTTTGCTTATGTATGAGGAATGGGCGTACCCGGTCCTTCCGTTATAACTTATTTTATACCATATTGCTCCGTCTGTGCCCCTCACATTATCCTCGATAATCTCTACGGTTTTTCCGTCATCTATAGAAAATAAAAAGGAATAACTCGTTCCAGGGCCCGTTCTCACGTTAATCCCGATGCTCGAAACCACTCTTCCCGTCGTCGCAGCGTAAACCGTAGACGCCGATAAAATAAACAAAGCCATTATAACCGCAAAAACGGCTGTTCCAATGGCTCTTCTCTTCTTCGTATATTCCGCTCGTTTAAATCTTTCCGTATTCAAAGCTGAAATCTCCTTTTATATATCAAAATATGCCCGGCTAAAAATGTCCGTCAGCTGTGATTTCTGATATTTTATCATATTTTTACTTGAAATTCCAGCTTTTATGCAATTCCGGTGCGTATTACCCCGCTTCTTCGGAAGGTCCTTGGGAATATCGCCCGAAAAGGAAGAGGACGCCGCCACAAGGCAGCGCCCTCTTCTTTAAGGATCAAGACTAAATCTCTGTTGTGCATTTAACAGTACAATCTGTCATCTGCTAAGCCTTCTCTTCAGCACCGTACATCTTTCTGATAACCAGAAGTACTAATGTCATAAGAGCGAAGGAGATGATAAGGTTGATTACCACGTTCTGAATAAATCCGGCGAATACATATCCCACGCAGCTTACGATAGCTACTAAAATAGCATATGGAAGCTGAGTATTTACGTGGTTGATGTGGTAGCACTGTGCACCTGCAGATGCCATGATGGTGGTATCGGAAATAGGTGAGCAGTGGTCGCCCATTACAGCTCCGCCCATGCAAGCCGAAATGGATATGTACATGAGAGTCTCCTGATCAGGGTTTCCTCCGAACGCAGCGATTACGATAGGAATCAGTACGCCGAACGTACCCCAGGAAGTACCTGTTGCAAATCCGAGTCCGCATCCTACCAGGAATACTACTGCAGGAACCATGCTCTGGAGAGCGCCTGCGCTTCCCTGAATAATCTCTGCTACGAAAGGAGCCGCTCCCAGGGAGTCAGTCATGGTCTTCAGAGTCCATGCGAAGGTCAGGATGAGGATTGGGGCAATCATTGCCTGGAATCCGTTAGGAACCTGGTCCATGGCATCTCTGAAGCTGATAACTCTTCTGCACATGTAGTAGATGATTACTATGATAAGTGCGAAGAGACCGCCGGTGGAAAGACCTACAGCCGCATCTGAGCTAGCGAAGGAATCGATAAACGGAGTTCCGCTGAAGCCGCCGCCGGAGTAAACGATACCGGTAACGCAGCAGATTATGATGATTACAACCGGAATTACCAGGTCGATAACCTTACCGTTTTCGTTAACCTTAACGTTCTCGGAATCTGCGAAAGGTCTTTCAGGTGTGGTGTAAATGTCGTTGTACTTGATAGCGTTTTCTTCATGCTTTCTCATAGGACCGAAGTCTATTCTTAAGATAGTGGTCATAACCATGAAGAAGATGGTGAGCAATGCATAGTAGTTCCAAGGGATTGCTCTGATAAATACAGCGAATCCGTCTTCACCTTCTACGAAGCCTGATACTGCTGCAGCCCAGGATGATACCGGAGCGATGATGCAGACAGGAGCGGCCGTAGCGTCGATGAGGTAGGACAGCTTAGCCTTGGAAACTCTGTGGCTCTCGGTTATAGGTCTCATTACGGAACCTACGGTCAGACAGTTGAAGTAGTCGTCTACGAAGATGAGGCATCCGAGAAGTACAGTGGTGAGCTGAGCTCCCGTTCTGGTCTTAATCTTGGTGCCTGCCCAGCGTCCGAATGCTGCGGAACCGCCGGTCATATTCATCAGACAAACGATGATACCGAGAGTTACAAGGAATACGAGGATACCTACGTTATAGGAATCGGAAAGATTCATTATGATTCCGTCCTGAAGAACGTGTACGAATGTTCCCTCGAATCCGAAACCGGAGTAGAGAAGACCTCCGACTACGATACCGATGAAGAGAGAACTGTATACCTCCTTAGTGATAAGTGCGAGTCCGATTGCTACTACAGGAGGAAGCAATGCCCATGCCGTGTCGTATAGAGCCGGCACATATTCCTCCTCCTCTGCCAGGGCCAGTACAGGACAGCTTGCTACGATGAGCATAGCCATACCCATGATCCAGGCAGCTCTCTGCTTTAAGCTCTTCATAAATAAATCCTCCTTAGTAAAAAGATTTAGTCCCATACCCTTTTCTACCACCCATGTGTGCAAAAGTCAATAGATTTGTGAAAAAATTGTGAAGTATCCGTCTTATTTTGTTTATTTCAAACATATTCCTTGTGTATTCGGACAAATGTATACACGTAATATTCTGACTATATCTTTTGTCTTTCCTTCCTTTCCTCTTTTAAAAACCGCTCACTTCAGTTATAATTAGCCTGTACACTTTTTGTTTATAATGGAGGACTGTATTTTGAAATCCCTACTCATCAAAGGCGGCCGGGTCGTCGACCCGAAGCAGAATCTGGACAGAATTACGAATGTACTCGTATGCGACGGTAAGATTGCGGAAATAACCGATGAAATGCCCGCTGCAGACTTTGTCATAGACGCTTCAGGCAAAATCGTTTCCCCGGGATTCATAGACATCCACATGCACGAAGATGATTACGACAGTAAAAACGACGCGATTCTCACAAGCATGAGCACTTCCGCACTTCACATGGGAGTCACCCTTGACATAGGCGGAAACTGCGGTGACAATTCCATGGACCCGGGCAGATTTCTCGACATAACCGACCGTGACGGCGCTCCCGTGAACATCGGTATGCTTGTGGGTCACACATGGCTCAGAAATTCCGGTGGAAAAACCGATAAATACAGCCCGATACCAGGTGATAGGCTGAAGTCAATGATAAACTCCTGCGAGGAGCACCTTGCAAACGGAGCCCTTGGCATTTCCTTCGGAGTCAAGTACGTACCCGGTACCACCGATGATGAAATACTGGGTTTGAGCAGACTTTGCCGCAAAGACAGCAAAATCGTAAGCTCTCACGTCCGCGCCGACGTGGACGGAGTCTTTGATGCCGCAGACGAGCTTGCACGCACGGGACAGCAAGCCGATGTCAGAGTGCAGTTTTCTCATATCGGCAGCATGGGCGGATACGGCCAGATGAACAGGCTTCTTGAGAAAATAAACGGCTACAGAGAAACCGGTATAGACATGCTCTGCGACTGCTACCCTTACAGCGCCTTCAGCACAGGCATCGGCGAAACAACCTACGACGACGGATTTCTCGAACGGTATAACGCAGGCTATGACAGCATTCTCATAGCCAGCGGAAAATATGCCGGCAAAAGGTGTACGAAAGAGATATTCGACGAGCTTAGAGCCGAAGCCCCAGAAACTGCAACTGTCGGTTACTTCATGAAACCGGAGGACATAAAGACCGCCCTCCTCTCTCCCCTTGTCATGATAGGAAGCGACGGCGTGAGAACCGATGGCATGGGCCACCCGAGAGCATCAGGCGCCTTTGCCAGGTTTATATCAGACTACATGGCCACGGGTTTAGTTTCCGTTTCCGACGGAATAAGAAAGATGTCCACAATGGCGGCAGAACGGCTGAATCTGACGCGAAAAGGAAACCTGATGACCGGAAGTGATGCTGATATAACCATATTCGATATTAACAGGGTTAAGGACATGGCAACGTATGAAAACGGGCAGATTCCGCCTGTAGGCTTTGATTACGTTCTTATCGGGGGTGAGATAGCCCTTGAAAACGACAAAGTCGTAAACGGCCGGCTCGGACGGGCTGTGAGGAGATAAAATCATAAATGAATGAAAAGATAAAGGAAGCTGCGTTAAAAGAGCTGCAGGAGTTAGAAGGCTGCGTGGGAATGTCCTACGAGGATCTGACTACAGGCGATACGTTCCAGTTTAACGGCGATACTCCCATATACGCCGCCAGCGTAATCAAGCTGCCTGTTTTCATGTGTATAAAGAAATGGATTAACGAGGGAAGCGCCGACGGACATACGCTGATACGAATCCGCGAATAGGACAAAGTGCCCATATGCGGAGCTCTCACCCTCTTTGACGGAGAGCCGGAAGCTACTATAGATACACTTTGCAGGCTCATGATTTTCATAAGCGACAACACAGCCACCAACGCCCTCATAAAGCACTTTGGCATAGAAAAATTCCAGGAGGGCTTTAAGGAACTGGGGCTTAAAGGCACCGTAATACAAAGGCTGCTCTTCAACTTTGAAGCCTCAGAGCGCGGATTGAGTAATAAGATAGTTCTTTCCGAGATGGCAATGCTGCTCTCTGAGATATATAACGGTACCTTCGTAAACCGCGCCGTCTCAGACGATATATATAAAAGATGTGCTTCTGCTGCAGCAGATAAACCACAAGATCTGCGGCAAACTCGATTCGGTTCCTGTAGATGTCGCCCATAAAACAGGCGAAGACGAAGACCTCTCTAACGACGTGGGAATCGTCTACGCTAAGAGACCTTTCATCGTCTGCTACGGCGGTTATGATACCGACGTTTACCGCTTCGAAGATTTCATCAGAAGAATCACCTTTGATATATGTATGGAGCACGTGAACGGTTAGAAGTAAGTGTCCTGTTTCTGATAGGCTTTATTATGCCTCAGCTACAGCAGCTATGGCAGTGCTTACAATCAGGATGACGAAATAGTGCAGGATGTTTTTCGATGAAACATGTGTCTTGCCTATCAACCACGTTTCAGGTTACAATGAGGGGTAACGAAAATGAACCATAAGGAGCCATAATGAATATTATCATAAATATGTGCAGAGCCGTGCTTAACATTTTGTATTTCTTTATGAAACTACGACCTGTAAAAAAGAAAGTCGTATTTCTTAGTCGACAGTCTAATGAGCCTTCTATCGATATAATTGAACTAAAAAGAGAAATTGAACGTCAGCATCCCGAATACGAAACCTTAGTTCTATGCCGTAAAATAGGTGACGGACTGTCCGGTAAAATTTTATACTGTTTTCATATTCTTAAACAGATGTGGAATTTGTCAAATGCAGAAATAGTTATACTCGATTCGTATTGTATATCACTAAGTTTATTGAAACAGCGCAGTTCTCTTCTGGTTATCCAGATGTGGCATTCAGTAGGCACAATGAAAAAATTCGCGTACAGCATACTAGATAAGCCTGAAGGCAGTTCCGCTCGTCTTGCTCACGCAATGAGAATGCATAAAGGATATGACTTTATTTTCTGTGCAGGCGAAGGATATCGCGCTCATGTTGCAGAAGGTTTTAATTACCCAGAAAACAAAATCGTAGTTTTTCCCCTACCCCGTGTAGAACTTCTGCAGCGAAAATCACACGCAGATGAAATGCAGGAAAACATCTTTCATGCTTATCCTGAATTAACAAAAAAGAAAAATGTGCTTTACGTGCCTACATTTCGCAAAGGAGAATTAGAGAAAGCTGAATTTAACCAAGCGTTAAGTAACCTTAAAGTTGAATTCAGTTTATGTTCCGATAAATTTAATCTTATTGTTAAGCCTCATCCACTTTCTGGCGTGAAGGATGAATATGATAAATTTTCGTCGTTTGATTTCTTATTCGTAGCAGATTATGTGATAAGCGATTACAGCTGTATTATTTACGAAGCAGCAATCCGACATATTCCACTATTCTTCTACGCCTACGACTATGATCAATATATTGCAGAACGTGATATATACATGGATTATCCCTCTGAAATCCCAGGCAAAATGTATACTAAGGCGTCAGAGATTGTTTCAGCGATAAAGGGTAATAAATTTGACGCTGAAAAGCAAGAGTTATTTCTAAAAAAATATGTGGACTACACGATGACTGACATCGTTTCGTCCACGATCAATTTCATTTTTACACACAGGAAATGCTAAAAATAATCTCTGTAGGCAGCCATAATCTAGGCTGCCTTTTTCTTCTTTCTACCAATTAAGAAAGGGAAAAATCTCTCAAATATATAGCATATCGGTATGCATATTAAAAATACAACCGTTCCAGTTCTCAATGCATGCTCTGTTATCATCCACTTCGTAAAGTCGTTAAATCTCTCTAAAAATCTAAAAATCGGAGCATGGAACGCCAAAATCACTATTGTATTTCTTCCTATGAATTTGAACAACTTTAAAGGGGGGAGCCACATAGATAATACTATACATGACACTCCAAATCCGATTACAGCACATAGGAACAAGATGAAGTTACCATATTCGTTTGAAGCCATACTAATTCTTACGTTTGAGTAAGCGCTAATAAATCCAATAACTAGTCCAGCTACAAAAATTATTGCTTTCTTTAGATTCGTGTCGAAAAGTATCTTACAGGAATCGTAATGCCTCATAAAAAGCCATCCTAAAGACAGACACATAACCGATTCAGGTAAAACAAGAATATGCCATGGTGAGGAAAACTCGAATATATATTCAACAAAAACCCATCCAGCAATTCCGAATACACCGCTCATTACCGCAACAATCCCATCATTATCATGAGCTATTCGCCTAATTAAATAAAATACAAGAAAAGTCAAAAAAAGCGTAGGGCAAAACCACATTGCATTGCTTGGAGCAGTATACACCCCCTCATTGGAATATATTACTCCAATCAACAAATCCACAATACCTTCATCATTGTTATCTAAGATCTTAAAATTATATAGCCAAATAAACATAGTCAGAAATTCCAGTGTTAGGTACGGCCATAGAAGACCCCTTGCCTTGCTTTTAATTAAGGAAACAAAAGTAAAATCCCTCTTCGAGCACTGAATCGCAAATGTCATACCGGAAATAGCAAAGAAGAGAGGCATGTGAAATGAATAAATGTAATACCCAATCTCATTCCTTTCCATAGTCGGAATAATATGTGCAACTACGACTAGGTACATAATCATACATTTTAATACATCTAACCACTCTACCCGGCTCGAATTATTTACTTTGTCCATACTTTTCCTATTGTCCCTCACTTTCAAGGTATCTCACTGTTCTTCTTATTCCTTCTTCTAGAGTATACATCGGCTTCCACCCCAATGCTTTAATTCTATCACTAGATAAAATTCCCATAGTAAATGGCGCTGTTCCCTGATTTCTTGTATCTTCCGGAATATCGAATACAAGCTTAAGGTTTCTTTCCGGATAAGCTCCCGCCATTGCTTCTGCCAGCTCTCTTATTGACACTGTAGATTCTTCGCTGGAAATATTATATACAACCTCGTCTGATTTAAGCAAAATATAGAAAAGCGCTAGAACAGCATCAGCTATATAGGTGTAAGTTCTTACTGCAGATCCGTCACTTTTAAGCACTATATCGTGGTTGTTTATCACATTCCTCAGAAAATCCGCCTGTACTCTTCCGTCATTCACCGACATTCCCGGTCCAAACGTATGTGCCAGCCTGGCTATCTTTACATTAATTCCGTATTGTTCTTTATAGCATACGCACATAGTCTCAGCTGCTTTCTTTCCTTCTGGATAGCAAGATCTCACGCTTAACGGATCCACAAATCCATACGTGTCCTCAGAAAAAACTCGCTGATTTTCATATGGCTGACCGTATATCTCCCTAGATGATATGAAAAGATACCCTTTCCCGGAGCCTTTTCTCGCTGCCTCCAACGTGTTATATGTTCCTATAGTATTTGCAGTAATAGTACCTACAGGATCATCTTTCATTATCAGAGGGCTTGCAGGACTGGCAGCATGTATTACGAAATCGAAATTCGCTTCAGAGTCTATCGTATCTATTACACTCTGCTGAATGACATTTACCGATGTCCTTAAATCATACGGTATCTTTTCAGGATGCCTCACTAAAGCGTAAATACTAATCCCATAGTTTTGTGTTTCATTCAGCCTGCAAAGCGTGCGCATCATATATCCACCAACCATCCCGGAAGCTCCGGTAATTAAAACATTGGAATCCTTAAGTTTCTCCCAGTCTAATCTTTCATTAAGAATATTATCTATGTCCTCGCGTAATATTTCATTCATTTTTGTCCTCTTTCACTTTTTAAGCTTTTCCGGAATTTCTTTTTGATTCAATCCGAAAGCATCTTGTGTTTCTCTGTACTGTATCATCGCTCTGAATATATATAAATCTTCGGGCGTTGTAACCTTAATATTTCCTCTGTTGCCTTCGACTATCGCAACATCCTTCCCTAAACGCCTCATTAAAGTGCAGCTATCCACGATGCCCTCATATCCTTTTTCCGATGACCTGATTTTTTCATGTGCTTCCAGAATGTCGCCTAGGTAAAAGCTCTGTGGAGCCTGCGCAGTATAAAAATCAGCCCTAGGAGGAGTATCTTCCACTATCTTTCCTCCTCTGCTGACTACAGGTGTCTCGTACATAGGCGTACATGTTACGGCAGAACCGTTTTCCTTTACAGATTCTATCACGTCGTCGATAAGTTCCGGAGTTATACAAGGCCGAACACCATCATGAATTAGAACGATATCATCTCCAACACAGTTCTCTGAACATGCCTTAAGTGCATTATAAATAGAATCCTGTCCCGTTTCACCACCAGGAACAATGTTCCTAACCTTGGTAATCCAAAATCGATCGACCAATCTCCTAAGCTTGCTTATGTATTCGGTTTTACAAGCCACATAAATCTCGTCTATTGCCGGATGATCCTCGAAAATCTCCAACGTGTGTATTATAATCGGTTTGCCGTTTACTTCGAGAAACTGCTTTGGCACACCGGATCCCATTCTGGCTCCGCTTCCCCCCGCAAAAATAATGGCTATGTTTTTACTCATGCTGGTCTCCTCTCATCTGTTCAGCAGAATAGCATCTATTGCTTTGTCAGCTGCATGACCGTCATATTCACTGAAATTATCCTTTACAAACTGTTCGATTTTATACTCTTCGTAATCGCCGGCTTTCAATGCGTTCATCAGCTCATCAAAATTATCACACACCTTACCCGGAGCGTGGCTTTTCACGTCACGATGCACACCTCGCGTGAGCTCATAAAACTCTCTGTCATACGTATAAAATAAAACCGGTTTCTCCATTAGCGCAAATTCATAGTAGTTTGATGAGTAATCCGTAATTAAAATGTCCGTAACATAATACAGGTCATTTATGTTAGGGTACTCCGCAAAGTCCCGGATTCTATCCGCATACTCCTCCGGTATTTCTATCGGCTCCCTGACAAAAGGATGCATCTTGACAAGAAAAATCCACTCATTTCCGCAGAACTCATATATACGCTTTAAATCAAGCATATCATAATCGTAGTATGCATTGTGCTGCCCCGTTCCTCTGAATGTAGGAGCAAACAGGATAATCTTTTTACCGTTAAATTCCGGATACTTTTTAAAGAAATCCATTTTGAAATCCTCAATTTTATTCGCATCCAGAAAATCGTCAAGTCTTGCCATTCCTGTCGGAAGAAATGCAGATTTTTCAATACCAAACACTTCCTCATACACCTTTACAAGGCTTCTGGATCCGGTAAGGGCGTAAGTATATGCCTTATGGCAGGACTCCGACGGGAACGGAGAGCCGGCTTTTCCAAATCTGCTGTATCCTACAGACTTGAAACCTTCTCCTGCATGCCAGACCTGAATTAATTTCGTTTTCGGACTTAGTTTAAAGAATCCGAATATCGGAGCATAATCATCTATAAATATGTAATCCTGCTTTGCGACAAGAAATACCGTTCTAATCCAGCTTAAAGCGCTTTTATTATTCCCGACGGATTTTCTTAAAGAATATGATATATGAAACTTATCGTCAAGACCTCTTTCTTTTATTCTGTCGTCTATATATTTAAGATTTCCCCACAGGTAATCCTTTGTTTCTGACATGAACAGAATTTTTGTTCCATTTTTTGGCGTAACCGAAGAGAAGAAATGATAAAACCCTCGTATCAGCCATATCACACAATACATATAGAATCTCTTGACTTTCCCCTTTGCTGTGAACGCCTCCTGAATATATCTCCTCTTCTTCCATTTTTTATTGACAATCATAAAGTAGTTATTGAAGAAAAGCTCCAGATTTTCTCCATCCTCAGTGCTTACGCTGAATGACAGATTATAAGCATATTTTCCCTTTCCGTATCTGAATATCCTCGAAAAGTCATCAATTTTGTATGCCAGTTCATTGTTCACATGGACTACCGAAATGATTTCATTGTCACCTTCGGGGAAAGCGCAGAGCCTCCATCTTCCGTTATCAAGAAATTCTCTCCCATCTATTGCAGACATATTTAAGCAGAATTTATAAACGTTGTTATCCTTTTCATCATAGAGTAAATCTACGCTTCTCCTGATATCGACTTCTTTTTCAGGTTCTGCGCCATACTCTTCCACCTCTTCTGCATTTATAGTCTGTCTTCCAAAATCGACAAGCTTAAAAGAAACGTTTCCTGCGTATTCTGATTGAACGTCTATGTTCAGGAATATTCTCTCCCAGCTCATGTTCACTATTGTAAATCCCAGATTTTTTACTTGAATCATATGTAACCTTTTCCTCCCCTGAGCTGTTCATAATATCGTCCTCAAAAACCCCCACCAGAGCCAGATAGAACATCAGCACAGGCCCTCTTTCAAACGGTAACGTCATCACGTCTACCAGTGATTCTATAAAATATGCCAGCGAAAAGAGTGAAATCAGTAGCACATAACGATTTCGTCCCTTTATCAATGCAGCTTTTATAAGGCATACTATTACTGCCAACATGAAAACCGTATACCCTATACCTGCAGGCAGCCCGTATCTGTAGGCAAGTTCAATATATGTATTATGGGCATTGTGAAGAGCCTTGTCTCCTTCGTTGAGCTTTATCTGATGATCTGTACAGTCATGTCCTAACAGATTAAACTGCCTGATATGCCATTTCCATATTTCTATTCTCCCGGAGGTGAATTCGTTCATATTTTTCCCCTCCGTGCTGAACCTGCTATCCGTTTTCTCCCTAATCCCTTCGATACTCTGAGTTGTCTCTTCAGATGACTGGGACCCGGTTCCTCTGTCGAGAATAATATCCGTGACGGGTACGCATACGGATATTATGATAAGCCCGGCTGCAACGACGGCCAGCAGCTTCGCCCCGTACTTTTTCCAGTCTCTTCTCAGTGTCAATATGACCCACGCTGCAATTTCAAACAATCCGACGATGATTCCTCCCCTGGAGTTGGAAAGAAAAATCATTCCCAATGAAACACCGGTGAGAATCGCGTAAAAAATCGACAGCTTATTCTCCATGTTCATCAGATAAAGAGTACCTGCCATGGAAATCATCAGCAGCATTGACAACAGATTTGGATTGTCGGTTAATCCGCAGTACTGACTGCTTATTACCGTATCATTTCCAATAGGAGCAAAGATTAGTGTCGCCAATATCAAGACCGCGCCGATTCCCATCGAAGCTTTAGCAAGCCATTCGTAGTATATTTTCTGGTGTTTTCTGTTTCCCCACACGAAATAAATGGCCGGAAATATAAACAGAAGCTGGATAGGAAATGTATCGTAGCTTCTTCCCGGATAATGATGAAAGCTTGTAAACAGCATATATACTGCGGAGAAAAGGTAGGGATAAACTATCCATTTATTCCACCTGATCCTATGCAGTTCTCCCCTGACGCTCACAGCTGCCAGAATCAGCATCACTATGTTTCCCCAAAATGTAAGCTTCCTCACCGTAAAGTCCGTCAGTCCAGTATGATTTACTACCATCAGAAGATAGAACTCTGATGTAAGAAACAGAATACACAAAAACGCAATCAGATTCCGCACGGTAATCGGAATTCTTTTCGTGTATTTATATGTAAATCCGAAAAACGCTATAAAGCAGTCCTGCAGTACGTACATGCTCCAAAATCCCCTTATCTACTGAAAAAGCTTTTCCTTCTTCTTCTCTTCCTGTATCTTCTTCTTTCTCTCTATTTCCTCTGCAACCATCTTCTCATAGAATTCTGCGGCTTTCTCGCAGGTGTCATCCAGAATCATCTTCCCCTGCTTCATTACTATTCCGCGCTTGCAGAAGTCCTTCGCAACGTTCGTAGAGTGTGTTACGAAAAGAAATGTAACTCCGCTCGCAACTATTTCGTTTATCTTGGCGTTGCACTTGAGCCTGAAGGCTTTGTCTCCTACGCTCAACGCTTCGTCCACGATGAGTATTTCAGGCTTTATATTCGCGTTGATTGCAAAGCCCAGCCTTGCCTTCATTCCGCTGGAATAAGTTCTCACCGGCTGATCGATGTAATCACCCAGCTCGGCAAAATCGACGATTTC
This sequence comes from uncultured Clostridia bacterium, assembly GCA_944386595.1. Classification (GTDB taxonomy): domain Bacteria; phylum Bacillota; class Clostridia; order Peptostreptococcales; family Anaerovoracaceae; genus Avanaerovorax. The sequence continues at coordinate 20,896 of CALXBQ010000035.1, read as the reverse complement.
CGGCTCCAGCTCCTGTATCTCGTCGTGAGGTATGCCCATGAGCTGCCCTCTGAAATATATATTTTCACGTCCGGTGAACTCCATATCAAAGCCTGCGGTAAGCTCTAAAAGCGCGCTGACCCTGCCGTCCACATATATCTCGCCGCTGGTCGGAAAAACCACCTGGGTTATCATCTTCAGGAGGGTAGACTTTCCTGCGCCGTTTCGTCCGAAAAGAGCCACCGATTCTCCCTTTTCAACTACAAAAGAAATATCGTTTATGGCTTTCTTTTCCTTTGCCTTTATATTCTTGAAAAAGATGCCCTTAAAGCGTTCTTTGTCATTCTTATATAATTTATATCTTTTCGTTACGTGTTTAAATTCTATCGCTTTTTCCATATCAGAACACGGACTACAGTACGTCCGGTATTTCCTTTCTAAGCTTCCTGTATGACCATATAGCCAAAATGAGCATCAGTGCGTACATTATGGCAAAATTGACAAGCTCTCCTGTATTTTCCCAGAACCATTCCTTATATATGAGACTGTTTCTGAAACCGTTTACGATTATAGTGATCGGATTAAAAAGCATTATCGTTTTAATCCAGCCTATGGATATGCCGTTTACGTTGTACATTATTCCGCTTATCCAGAACAGCGCCGTGACCACGGCTTTGACCAGGTTCAGAAAGTCCTTGCTCATGGCTGAAAGCATTCCCGCAAAAAGGGACCATGCGTTGAAAAACAGCAGCATCAGAATCATGTAAAACGGTATCTGAAGCCAGTATATATCCGGCATACGTCCGTACAACATGAATATGGCGAACATTATCACGTTAAGTCCGACGTTTATAACGAACTGAGATATGTTCACATATGTAGGTATGGTGGATACCGGATACTTTATTTTCGTAACCAGGTACTTATACCGCCTTATGGAGTCCGCTCCGGCAATAATCGTATCTCTCATGTAAAACCACGGCATCATTCCGGCGATAAGCCAAAGAAAATACGGATATCCCTCCACCGGTTTATTGCTCTTAAGTCCCACGGAAAATGCAAAATAGAACACGGCAATAGTCACTGCCGGCTTTGCGATAGCCCATATCCAGCCCAGCGCCGCGCCTTTATACGTCTTTATTATGTCCGACTTTGCGAGCTTCAAAATCTGCTTCTTATATTCCCAGTGTTCCCTGAGAATTTCCTTTAAAGTATTCAAAAGCTGATTTCCTTTCAGAAAAATTAATACCCGAATATTATACCAAAAAACCGCTTATATAACAATAGCAGGCGCTAAAACCTGCTATTGCTGTTATGCTATATTATGCTGTTTACTACACTGTCGGCAAGCAGCGAAGGTCCGACAACGGCAGCAACGCTTTCAACGCTGCTCTGTTTAGCATACTGCTGTGCGTACGTCAAATCATTTTTATTTATCAGCAGCACAGGTGAATCCATAGCCTGACCTAAAGAACTGGCCACAAGGCCGTCAGGATAATCCATTCCATAAGCTGTAATTAAGGCTGTTCTTTTACCGCTATAGAACGTTGAAGCAATCCTATAAGACGTCTCATACCTGTTATTTCCTGCGATTCTGCTAACGCTGGACTTAACCTCCCTGATCTGCGCTTCTACATCAGCGGATATTGCTGTATTTCCTCCCACTATGTAAACTTTTCCGCCGGAATTGGAAAGATAAGCAATCTGTTCTTCCGTAAGAGTCTTACCTACAAGGAGTATAGGCATTCCGGTGGCGGATGCAGAAAGGCTGTCTGCGTAATTAAGACCGCTGCTTACGATTATACCGTTAGATGCGCTGCCCCCTTCAGTGAGAATCGCAAGATTAGTATCATATCTGTCATCTCCGGAAAGACGCTTAACATTATAACCTGAAAGGCTGTTTTGGAATCTTTCTGTCATAGCTGTAGTTCCTCCGATTACATATACGGTACCACCGCTCTTCAGGTTCTTTGATATGTAGTCCTTCACCCGCTTCTCGTTGCTTTCTGCAGTATCTGTCAGAAGAATAGGCGCATCCTTCTTCTCAGCCAGGTAACTTGCCGCCAGCGCATCCGCGTAATTAGCTCCCGAAGCTACAATAACACTGTCAAATTTTGAGATTCCCTTGTATGTTTTTAATGTATCGGCCACGCCGAAAGCCGTTTCATACCTGTCGGAACCATATACTCTCAACTCATTCGTCTTCGCAAATACGGCATCGGAGCCCTTAAGCTCCTTAAGTATCTCAAACTTAAGGGTTATGGTTCCTTTATAATCGTTCTTACCCTTTACCGTAACAGTAGCTGTCCCAATTTCAGTGTTGTCAGTGTATGAAACGAAATAATCCTTACCCTCCGTAAGACCGTTGACAGTAACCTTTGGCTTCTTTTCTTTTTCGTCATAGGCAGTCTTTATGTATTCCAGGGATGCGGCTGTTTTAGACAAATCTTTTCTCTTTGTATTCTTGTCGTAGTAGAAATTCATGTCGACTCTTCCGCTGATTCCGTTTACCTTGCCGCCGGATGTATACTGCCACATATCATAGTCATATGAATAGGAGCAATACTTGTGATAATGAGCGACCCAGACAGCATATGTGCCGCTTATCTGAGAAGGATCCACATACTTGTTGATAAATGCAGGATATGAATAGAATCCGGCTTCATATCCGTATGATTCCACTGCCTTGCAGAAAGCTATGACGTTTTTTGTGCCCTCGGTTTTACTCATTTTCGATATTCTCGACCCAGACGGGCACTCGTAGTCCATATATACAGGCATGTCAAGATCGCGTCCGTCCAAGATGTCCATGAAGTAGTCCACTTCTTCTCTGGCTTCTTCCTCGTCCTTAGCCTGAGAGTAGAAGTATATTCCCACCTTTACGCCTGCAGCCCTTGCTTCTTTATAGTTCTTTTCAAAATAGTCATCAGGATAAAGTCCGCCGCCGCCATAATATCTTCCGCCGATTCTTATGATGGCATAGTCTATACCGTCCGCCTTGACTTTCTTCCAGTCTATATCGTACTGGAATATGGATACGTCTATAGCGTTACGTCTTACCACATCGTTAAACATGGGGTTGTGGTAGTACTTGGAAAATGCCGTGGAATACTTTGACGGATCGTTCTCCCAGGTGTCCAAAATCTCATCCTCACTTGTCGCCTTTGTCTCCGCCGCAAAAGCATATACTGACGAGGTCAAAATCATGGTTAATGCAAGCACAATGGTGACTATCTTTTTCAATCTTCTTCCTCCTTCTCATATTCCTTTAAATTAACGTTATAACATTCTCGCAAACTGTCTCAATATCATCATCTGTAAGATACGGGTGCATCGGAAGTGAAAGAACCGTATCGCAGAGCTTCTCCGTAACGCTGCAGTCAAAGTCGTATGTTTCTCCGATTCCGAAAGCCAGCTGCCTATGCATCGGCTTCGGATAATATACCATTGTCGGTATTCCCCGCTCTTTAAGAGCTGCCTGAACGCAATCACGCTGCTCCCGTGATTTCAGCTTTAAAGTATATTGAGCCCACGACGAGTAAAATCCACTCGGGATAACCGGGGTTTTCACAAAACCGCTGAGCCTTTCCGTATATTTTCCGGCAGCCTTGTTTATATCGTCAAGCTCATACGCTTTTAACGCCTTAAGCTTTATGGAAAGTACAGCGGCCTGTATAGTATCCAGTCTGGAGTTAAGGCCTATCCGTACATTATCATATTTCTGAGTGCCTTTGCCGTGAACTCTGATGGAACGGATAAGCTCCGCAAGCCCGTCGTTATCGGTAAACAAAGCTCCTCCATCCCCATAGCATCCCAGAGGCTTTGCCGGAAAGAACGAAGTGGTAGAAATATCACCGAAGCTGCATGCCATTTTATCCCCTATACGTCCTCCGAATCCTTGAGCTCCGTCCTCCAAAACCAGCAGGCCGTATTTGTCTGTCACTTTACGCACTGCATCAAAATCTGCAGGCAGTCCGAAAAGATCTACGGCCACTACGGCCTTCGGCATAAGAATTCCCTCATTCTTCACCTTTATCACCGCATTTTCCAGGGAATCCGCGCTTATGTTAAACGTATTTTCATCTACATCCACAAATACCGGTGTCGCGCCGCAGTGCGAAACTATTTCACCCGATGAAAAAAAAGTAAAATCCGGAACAAAAACTGCGTCTCCCTTTCCTATTCCCCATGCCATCATCGCTATGGAAAGCGCATCGGTACCGTTCGCGCAGCTTATGCAATGGTTCACACCGACGTAATCGGCAAGTTCTTCTTCGAGAGCTTTCACCTGATTGCCTAATATGAAATTGCAGTCCGCAGCAACCTTCAGTATGGCTTCATCTATGTCCTTTTTCAGAACACTGTATTGCTTTTTTAAATCTCTGAACTCCATTCGTAATCTCCCGTCTTACTTTTTTCCGAAAGGCTTCTTTAACATATATCCGGCATATTCTCCCGTCATTTTTAAAAGCTCCTTTACGCTGGTTCTGTACAGAACGATTCCCGTTACGGCAAATACCGCAAACATTGCAACACCTGCCAGATCTGTGCTGTGGAAGCTGTTGTACATGATGTAAATATAGTACATTGCCAGCATTACACCCATGCGTCCCAGATGATATTTAACAGGGAAACACTTTATTGAAAGCGCCGTTCTCAGCGTCAGTAGAAGCGTATATGTTATTCCTGTCGCAATCGCAGCCCCCAGTGAACCGATTCTCTGTATGAGAAAATAGTTCAGCACCACGTTTACAATGCCGCATGATGCCGTTACCAGAATGTGCCACTGTGTTTTCTTCGCAAAATTGATTCCGTATACCGTACTTTCAGAAATAGTGTAAAGTACCGGATATAGCGACAAAAAAGGAATCAGAAATACAGCCTCTCTGTACTCCGGTCCCAGAAGATAAACTATTATATCTTTAAGAAGAATCACTCCCGCTCCGGCAGCGAACAGAACTATTGTAACATAATCAGTCGCCTTAATAAAGAATTCTTTGTTGGTCTGATCCTTTTCGTATTCCTCAACGGCCATAGGCGCCCATATTGTATTAAACGTATTTGTTATAACGCTGAAAATTCCAATTACGCTCAGCGCGGATGCGTAAATACCAAGCTCAGACCTGGTAGAAAACATCTCAATCATCAGCTTATCAGATCCGGTATAGAGCCACGCGCACAGGGAAGAAAAAATAAAAGGCCAGCCGTACTTCAGTACCATTCTGCGGTCTACGACTTTCCTGTATTTCTTTCTGTCATCATCAGTAACTTCGGTAAAGTTCCACTTATCCCTCTCGGCGACAAATCCTATTACTGCAGAAACAACCTGCGCAAGAACCGTACAGCCTGTAAGAATTAGAATATGGTCAATATCGGTAAATTTAATTCCGAGAATTACAAAGACAGTATAGCTCAGCTTCTGCATGTTCATACAGAAAGAATAAAGCCCCGACCTCATACCCAGCCTGAGAGTCATATTTGTAAATCTGTCAACCACCATGGATATACAGTATACGGCGAAGATCAAAATTACATACTGACCCCTTGCAGCAAAGATGTAATACAGGCACGCAATTCCTCCTGCAACAAAGCTGAGCAGGATAGGCCCGCCTGACGTAAGTCTTAAGATATATCTTTTGAATCCGTTACCTTCAGCAGAAAAGTAATATCTGTTATAGGACTGATCCTGACCTATGAGCATAAAAACAAGGAGAATGCTTCCATACAGTGTAAACAGTGAAAGTTCTCCGTAAACATCAGGGTCTACCAGTCTCGTGACTATCGGAGTTGTAATAACTCCAAGTATCACATTAAGACCCGTTCCGAAAAATAATGTGAAAAAGTGTTTCTGTCTGTCCATAGGTTATAACTTGAAATAGTTTACTTAAATCATTTTTTCGTAAATATCAGTGAGCTGTTTTGCTATCGCTTCTCCTCCGCAGATTCTGCGTGCATATTCTTTTATATAGTCATCGTCGAACGCGCTTCTATTTGCCTTCAGCTTTTTCATCGCCGACGCTATGCTTTCCTCGTCGCTTTCCGCAATTATCCCCGTCTCCGGTGTCACAAAGTCTTCAGGTCCTCCCGATCTGCACGTAAGAACAGGCATACCCGACGCCATAGCTTCTACATATGCCACGCCAAATGTTTCACGCTTTGACACTAGTGCAAAAACGTCTGCATCCTCGTAAAACTCAGCAAGCATATCTCTCGACTTTCTGCCCGGAAGAAAAACTCTTTCGTCCAGTCCAAGTTCGGAAACCAGATTCTCCAGCCTTTTCCCTTCAGGCCCGTCTCCGAATATATACAGTCTGGTGTGCGTCTCAGATGGAAACGCTTTCGCAAATGACCTGATTAGAAGATCCATTCTTTTGTTCGGCAGAAGATTTCCAGCGCTTACGAATGTAAAATTGTCATCATCCTCGTGGTTTCTCTTTTTTCCGTCAAAGATTCCGCCGTCAAAGACGTTGTACACCACTTCACAATCCACGCCGAAATTCCGCTTTATCTTTTCCGCAAGAGCGCCGCTTACGGCGATTACCCTGTCGGCGTTTTTGTACAGATATTCACCTCTTGCGAAATCAGTTTCCGAAATTTCTTCTCTATCCAGGTTTATACGGCTGGAGTGCTCAGTCGCAGCTACCGGAACTCTTTCTTTCAGTAGCTCCCTAAGCGCATACAGAGTGATATATGATATGTCAATAAAATGAGGATTTACCAAGTCAAATCCTCCTGCAATCTCATTCAGCTTCCTGTACGCCCTGGCAAAGGCTCTGCATCCGATGAAGTCAAATAACTTAGGATTAACGGCTCCAACCGGAACACTGCACTTCATTATCGTAATGCCCTTATACGTGTCGATATTAACCCCAAGCCTTCTTCTCCTTCTTATGGACCTCAAATCCAGCGAAAGCACGTAAACGTCATGTCCGTATTCCTTAAGCGCCAGCGCCTGGTCAAACTCAAAGCTGCCCTTATAGTCGCCGCTTATATTTCTGCAAACTACGCATATCTTCATTTGACTAAATCCTCGCGTCCTCGTAAACTCCTACATATCTTTCACAGATTTTCTGCCAGCTGAACTTTTCTATTCCCTTTACTGCACGTTTGCTTATTTCTGCATATCTTTCGGTAATCAGTTTAATCTTTTCCGCAACATCTTCGGCATCGGAACACGATACATGATAACCTACTTCGCCTTCAGGAAACTGATTATCAAACCCCTGCCCTTTTGTATATATTACCGGAAGGCCCTGACTCATGGCCTCTGCATATACTAGCCCAAAAGATTCAAAAACAGAAGGCATGACGAAAATATCCGCATTGCGGTAGCAGTCTATCAGCTCCTCCTTAGGCCGCTTTGTAAGATATAATATTTTATCCTTTATCTCTTCAAAAGCCTTGTCGTCATTGACTTTTCCCACAACGGTAAAATCGACGTCCCAGCCTTCCTTTTTCAGAATTTCAGCAGCATTGCATGCCAGGGCAATATTCTTATTACGGTCTATACTCCCTGCATAGACAAGTCTGATTTTTTTCTTCCCAATACGACCTGCAATTTCATCATAGTCTCTGTTAAAGTAAGCATTCCTGAACCAGAACTCGTCTATTCCGTTTGGAATCACTTCACTTTTTGTCAAAATCGCATCTCTATATTTTTCCGGCACGTACCTTTCCAGAACGATATCTCTATAAGATTCTGAAAGGAAGAATACCCTGGATGCCGAAAGCATGTTCTGAACTCCGCGGGAACGAAGGTGAACCATCTTTTTAAAAAACGCGTTTACGTCCGTGTTACGAACCGCTACCACATACGGAATCCCGTATCTCTCAGACAGAGCCCTTGCCGCATTGCCGTCAGTAAACAGCGTATATGCGTGAATCACATCAAAATCAGAAAAATCGTACTCTCGTTCCGCTGCCCTGATAATCTTACGCTGCTTGTAGTCAAAAAAGATACGATCTTGCTTCTTGAAGCATTCGCATACCGTAACGTAATCGTCAGGTTCGATCACTCCTTTGCTCCTGTCATACACAGGCACAAATACTTCACTGTCCACTCCGTGTTTTCCCAGTTCCCTTACCATGAGCTGATGAAGGGTGGTCGCTATGTAGTTGCAGTTTATATGAAGAACTTTCATTACCTGAATTCGCCTTCCATATCAGTACTTGCAAAATCCTTTAAAGGAAGCTTAACCGGAACCCCGTCTCTCTGGCTCTTATATATGGCGAGCACCATCTCAAGGGCATTTCTTCCGGCAACAGCATCAACGTAAGGCTTTCTGTCATTTTCTATAGCGTCAATAACATCGGCAAAGAGGCTCGTATGACCGTTTCCGTACACGTTGCTGGTGGCCTCCTTAAGTCCCTTCTTCTTCTCATCGCCCTCGGTTTCATCGGCAAAATCCCAAATATCTATATTGTTAGTTGACGTTCCGCCGATTTTCACCGTTCCCTTCTCACCGAACATGTAAAGAGTTTCTTCCAGATTTTTCGGATACACGTTAGTGGTTCCTTCTATGGTGCCGATAGCTCCGTTTTTGAACTTCACCACTGCCATTCCCACGTCCTCGGCTTCCAGATAATCATGGAACTGCCGACGTGTAACTCCGTAGATCTCGTCCACTTCATCTCCCATCATCCATCTCAGGAGGTCTATTCCATGAATGCACTGATTCATCAACGCTCCTCCGTCTTCAGCCCATGTTCCTCTCCAAGAGGCCTGATCGTAATACCCCTTGTTTCTGTTCCATCTCACATGAATGGATCCATGGGAAAGTCTGCCGAATCTTCCGGCCTCCAAAGCATGCCTCAGTTCCTGTACGGCCACATTGAACCTGTTCTGATGGCAGGCGGACACTTTGACGTTCCTTTCTTCGGCAAGAGCTATAATCCTGTCAGCATCTGCTATGCTCATAGCCATAGGCTTTTCTATTATCACATTCACGTCGTTTTCAATGCAGAATATGGCAATTTCCGCATGAGCTCCGCTTTCCGTCGCGATACTTGCAAGCTCCGGTTTTTCTGCATCTATCATTTCCTTATAGTCCGTGTAACGCTTTATACCATCGTCATTCTGAAGCTCGAACTTTTCAAGAAGCTCTTCCATCTTCTCAGGTTTTTCATCACATACAGCTGCAATCTCGAGATTGTTGTTAAGAGCTGCCTTTATGTGATTTACTGCTATTCTTCCGCAGCCTATAAGTGCGTATTTCATGTTAAATTTCCTCCAGACCGTTGGAAGTTTCCTTATATTCTCTTCCGCAATATGAACATTTCAGATCTTCCTTCAGGACCGCTCCACATTCGCACACCCAGCCTATCTGCCTTGTCGGAACCCCTGCCATAAGTGCATGATCCTTTACATCGCCGGTTACCACTGCGCCTGAACCTATCATACACCATTTTCCGAGAGTATTGCCGCAAACAATCGTCGCATTTGCACCTACGGATGCACCGGTCTTAAGAAGAGTCTTTATGTAACCCTCTCTGCCTTTCGGATACTTCGCCCTGGGCGTCAAGTCATTGGTGAATACCATTGACGGTCCACAGAAAACATAATCCTCAAGTTCAACGCCCTCATATACAGATACGTTATTCTGAATCTTACATCCGTTACCTATCCTGACATTGTTTGATACATTTACATTCTGTCCCAGTGAACAGTTTTCGCCGATTTCCGCTCCGGCCTGTATGTGGCAGAAAAACCATATCTTTGTACCCTTACCTATTTTCGCGCCATCATCTATATAGCTGGATTCATGGACAAAATAGTCTTTCATTAAAGCACCTCAATATTATCCCTGCACGCTAAATCCTGCGTAGCGTTTCTCGTATCGAAGATAATCTTCGCATTCTTCTGTACCATACCGTAATCTAAATTCGTATGACCCGTGGTTATTAAAACGAGATCATATGATGATACGGTTTCAGCGTCAAGCCTCTCGATTCCATTATATATGCTGCCCTTATACCTGTATGACGAGATATATGGGTCGTAGAAATCAGCCTGTGCACCGTTGGCCTTTAACAGCTCTATTACCTTTATGGCCGGACTTTCTCTGTAGTCATCAACATTTTTTTTATAAGCCACCCCGAGAACCAGCACCTTTGAACCGTTGAGAGACTTCTTTTCTCTGTTGAGAATAGTCATTGCACGCTCTATACAGTATTCGGGCATCTTGTCGTTTACCATCATAGAGCTTTCTATCATAGATGTATGGAAACCATATTCTCTTGCCTTCCATGACAGGTAATACGGATCCAGCGGTATACAATGTCCGCCCAGACCCGGGCCCGGGTAAAACGGCTGAAATCCATACGGTTTTGTCTTCGCAGCATCGACAACTTCCCAATAATCTATTCCCATTCGATTACACAGCATCGCCAGTTCGTTAGCCAGACCTATGTTTATATTCCTGTACGTGTTTTCCAGGATTTTCTCCATCTCTGCGACTGCCGGTGAACTTACCTCATGAACATCCCCGTCGAGTACGGCTCTGTACATAGCCGCAATCACCTCACGGGCATCATCGCCTATGGCACCTACAACCTTCGGAGTATTCTTCGTCTTATACTGCTTATTGCCGGGATCCACCCTTTCAGGTGAAAAACCGAGATAAAAGTCTTCGCCACATTTAAGTCCTGAAGATTCCAGAATAGGTTTAAGCAGTTCTTCAGTCGTTCCGGGGTATGTAGTGGACTCAAGTACGACCATTGTGCCTTTCGTAAGATATTTTGCTATTGCTTCCGTTGACGATCTTACGTAGCTTATATCAGGCTGCTGATGTATATCTAACGGCGTAGGAACACATATCGCAATAAAATCAACATCTTTTACGAAACTGAAATCAGAAGTTGCTTTGAGCATTCCGGTATCAACGATCTCTTTCAGGTCATCATCGATTACGTCTCCGATATAGTTATGGCCGGAATTAACCATTTCCACCTTTTCAGGCTGTATATCAAAACCTATGGTTTTAAAACCTGCTTTTGCTTTTTCCACAGCCAAGGGAAGGCCGACGTATCCAAGGCCAACCACACCGACAACGATTTCTTTATTCTTTATTTTTTCAAGAAGTTGCTCTTTCATTCCGTTCCTCCGAATTAAATTCGATTTAATACTGTGCATTATTTTCGTTCACATTATTTCACCAGAGAAAGAAATTTCTCAGCAAGAACCGCATAGTTAAATTTACTAACCGCTGCTTTTCTGCCGTTAATTCCCATTTTATTTCTTTCTCCCTGAGGCATATCTTTTATCCTCATAATCAGTTTTTTACAGCCTTCGGTATCTCCTGAATCAACTCTGAAACCGCATTCGTATTCTTCAATATATGTTCTCGGCGTTGTTATTGCGCAGATTACCGGTTTTCCCGCCATCATCGAATCAAACATCTTGTTCAGACATAATCCGAATCTGTACAGAGGCGAATCCTTTCCTCCCATATATACGCAGTCAAACTCCCTGCATAAGTTTGGAACAGAAAGCTTTGGAACCGGGTCAAGAAACGTAACATTCTTAAGGTTCATTCTGTCGCACTCTGCAACAAGATTTTTTTTCTCAACACCGTCACCTACCAGTACGAAATGAACGTCTCCTCTTTCTTTCATACCTTCTGCAACCGCGAGGAGGTTTTCCAGTGCATTTGATAGCGCATGGCCACCGAAATATCCTACGATGAACTTACCCTGCTCGTGAAGCTCATCGAAAGTCTTCTTATGCTGTTCCGGAAGCGTCAGCGGATCTCTCCACTCAGACTCTATTATTCCATTAGGTATACATACAAATTTACCCTCGGCAAGTCCGTGTTCTCTCATATATTCTTCTGCGTAGGGCAACAGCGAAACCACATAATCTGAATGACGGTATGCGCTGTTCTCACCTATCTGCATTGCAACTACAAATGGGTGCAGCTTTGACATTCCACCTACTTCAATCAGCGTTGCAGGCCACATATCATGTACTTCATGTATGAGTTTAGTTTTCTTTCTCGATTTTCTTCGTATTCTCTGCCCGGCAAAAGTATCTAAAGGATATGTTGACGAGCATATCACCATATCAGGCTCTATCTCCCGTACAATCATATCAGTATGTATCCAGAGTTTCGCTACAAATCTGGCCATCGTCATCGCTCTGCTGACACCGTTACCTTCATATCTGTTGGTCTTGATCCAATAATATTCTATGCCGTCTATTATCTCGCGCTGAAAATCATTTTCCACTTCAGGGTTCTTTCTCCGAAGATGAGAATAATCGGCAGCGATGATGGAAACACGATGACCTGATTTGACCCACTCTCTCGCGATATAATATGGTCTGAACTCCATTCCCATATCAGGAGAACCTGCATAATGATTAATAAGGACTATATTCATTTCACAACTCCGATTGCAGTTTTAAACATAAGCTTAAAGTCCTCCGTCAGCTTGAAGTTCCTGATGCTGTTCAGATTGTATTTCATTTTCTCCGGTAATATTCTTTCAAGGTATACCTTGTCAGCATCCTCTGTTCCGTCAAGAAAATCCGCCTCATCTTTAAACAGTATGCTCGCTTCAGACGTAATCCCTGCGGGAAGCAGTAGAGTTGCCATCATCTCCGGCTTATACATCCTTACATATGTCACTGCCTCCGGTCTGGTTCCCACAAATGACATATTTCCAACCAGAACATCTATCAGCTGCGGAATCTCATCGAGTCTACACTTTCGCAACACCGATCCTACTCTCGTAATCCTGCTGTCATTTTCAACCGTGACGTGAGATCCTATCTTGTCAGCATCCATAATCATCGTTCTGAATTTATGTATTCTGAATATCCTTCCGTACTGAGTTACCCGCTCCTGTCGATAGAAAACTCCCCCCGGAGAATCCACAGCAATAGCAATAGCTATAACAAGCATAACCGGGCTCATCGAAACGAGCATAACAACTGAAAGAATAATATCAAATATCCTTTTCAGTTTAAGACTCATCTTCTTTTTTGAGAGAATATCGTAATACTCCCGAACTTCTGGTATCTGGAGTTCTTCAGGAAGGTCTTCCCACTTTCTCCACCTCATATTCTTTTCTCCACTTTGACCGCTCTATAAATGCTTTTTGACAACATCAGTAAAATTGGTTATAACATATTCCACGTCATCGTCTGAAAGCTGCGTGTGTAAAGGAAGCGTTATCTCCTCTTCATAATAGTGGAAAGCATTTGGGAAATCCTTTATTTCCCATCCGTAGTTCTTATACGCAGTCATCATAGGAAGAGGCTTATAATGTACGTTGCAGGCAATTCCACGCTCTGCCATCTCGGCGATTATGCTGTTTCTTTCTTTCACATCTATCCCCGGCACCCTTGCCATATACAGATGTGCAGACGATTTATGATTTTCCCCATAGTGAATCAGATGTTTTAATCCCAACTCATCGCACATTGAATCATATCTGTTAACGATTTCCTTCCTTCTTTCTAGAAGTCCACCATATCTTTCCATCTGTCGAAGCCCTATTGCTCCCATAATGTCTGTCATATTGCACTTGTACCATGGCCCCAGTATATCGTATTCCCACGTTCCAAGCTGTGTCTTAGATAAGGCATCCTTTGACTGTCCATGTAAACTATAAAGCTGAAACTGCCTGTAAAGTTTCTCGTCATCAATTCCCTGAACGGTTCTCCAAGTTGCGGCTCCTCCTTCCGCCGTTGTCAGATTCTTTACTGCATGAAACGAAAACGAAGAAAAATCAGCTATTTCTCCCGCCATCTTTCCCTCTCTGCACGCACCGATTGCATGGGCACAGTCCGCTACAACGGGCACACGCCCTATCGCCTCCTGAAGTTCGTTTGCAGGTTTGAATTTATTTTTCATATTTTTTACAGCCTCGAAGATCCTGTCGTAATCACATATCACCCCGCCAATATCTACGGGTATAATAGCTTTAGTGCGCTCAGTAATGGCTGCTTCCACAGCGTCATAGTCCATTTCACAAGAATCAGGCTGCGAATCAATAAATTTAACTGTTGCTCCTGCGTGAATCGCTGCTGCTGCGGTCGACGTATATGTATAAGCAGGGACAATCACTTCATCGCCCTTCTCTATGCCTATAATGCACAAGATAAGTTCTTCTGCAGCCGTGGCAGAACTTAGACATACTGTTCTACGCGTATGATAATACTCCGAAAGTCTTTTCTCAAATTCTTTTACTCTCGGACCTGTCGTAATCCAGCCTGATCTGAGCGTTTCTGCAACCTCATTTATTTCGTCCTCCGATATATCCGGCGGACTGAACGAAATGCTTCGTTTTTCCATGCTTCGCATTCTCCTTTTATGCCGCGCCTCTAATTATCCGTTATCGTATACGTGTCGCAGACCTCTTCGGTGAGCTCCTTTATGTGACAGCCGTTATCAAAGCTTGCCTTTATCAGGGCGTTGAGCCTGTCCATAAATCTCTTTTCGTCTATGTCCAAAGGCTTGCCTATGTGAATCATCTTATTGTCGGTCTTGTCAAGGCCCTCTTCATCCATGAGAATCTCCTCGTAAAGCTTCTCCCCCGGTCTCAGGCCTATGATTTCTATCTTTATATCCTCTCCCGGCTTAAGGCCCTGGAGCCTTATCAGGTTCTCCGCAAGCTCATAAATCTTTACCGGTTTTCCCATATCGAGGACGAATATCTCACCGCCCTTGGCGTAAAGGCTGGCCTGAAGCACCAGGGACACGGCCTCCGGAATGGTCATGAAGAACCGGTTTACCTCCTTATGAGTTACCGTAACCGGGCCTCCTTCCGCTATCTGCTTCTGAAACAGAGGAATGACCGAGCCGTTGCTTCCCAGCACGTTTCCGAATCTCACCGCCGCATACCTGGTGTGCTTTGAAGTCTTTGCGTACATCTGGACTATCATTTCACAGATTCTCTTGGTTGCGCCCATGATGTTGGTAGGTCTTACGGCTTTGTCCGTAGAAATAAGCACGAAGTTATCTACTTCGTATTTATCGGAAAGGTCGGCCACGTTGAGAGTTCCGAGGCAGTTATTCTTAATGGCCTCGTTAGGCGACTTCTCCATAAGCGGAACGTGCTTGTGAGCCGCCGCGTGGTACACGAGATCAGGTCTGTATTTCCTGAAAATCGCCTCAAGCCTTCCCTTATCTCTTACGGAGCCTATGAGAGTCGATATGCTGACGTCGGGATAGTGTCGTTCAAGTTCCATCTGTATATCGTAGGCGTTGTTTTCGTATATATCGAATATTATCAGTTTCTTAGGCTTATACGTAACTATCTGCCTGCAGAGCTCGGAGCCTATGGAGCCTCCTCCTCCCGTCACGAGAACGACCCTGTCCCTTATGAAGTCCCCCAGTCCCTCCTGGTCGACCTTAACGGGATCTCTTCCCAAAAGGTCTTCGTAGCTTACCGGTCTCAGCTCCCGTGAAAGAGATGTGGTGGTCAGACTCTTGACAACTGCCGGAAGTATCTTTACGGGCAGCTTCGTCTCCTGACAAAGTCTGATGATCTCCCTGAGGGATTCTATATCCGCAGACGGTATGGCGATGATTATTTCGTCAATGTCGTATTTCTTTACGCTTTTTTCTATATCTGCTCTCGTTCCAACTATGGGAACGCCGAAAATGTATTTGTTTTTCTTATTAGGGTTGTCGTCTATGGCGCATATGATCTGAGAGCCGGAGTCCGTTCCGCGAAGCTCCTTTATGAGAACCGTGGCTGCAGAGCCCGCGCCTATTACCATGATGCGGTTGGTGATTTCCTTCTTGCTTCCAGCGCCCTTCATTGACTTCAGGAAAGCCTTTGCAAACCTTACGCAGAGGAAAAGGGCCGTCATTATCCCCCAGTTCAGCGGATAATAGCTTCTCGGCATGCTGCATCCGGAAAAGACGTGAAAGGCCATTATTCCTACTTCGATAAGTACGGAGGCCTTGACGATTGCATAAAGCTCGCTGGTGGACGCATATGTCCAGACTCTGTTGTACAGTTTGAACAGAATCATCACGACTATGGTAATGGCATAGTACACCGGAAGTCCTATAAGCGCCCTTTGCAGATACTGTTCCTCTATGGAACTTACAGACATGTCAAAACGCAGCATCAGCGCTCCCAATGCTGCCGCCGTAACGCACAGTATATCTAAAACAGCAAGTATAAAAATTCTAAAGTTTTTACTTCTGAAAAGTTTCATCTACGGTTCTCTTTCCCATATAAATATGCTTATATATTTTACCATAAAAAGCCGGCCGGTTCAATGTCAACCGGCCGGTATTGCGTCTAACTTCACAGCATTTTCATTTTGCGTCTGCGCAAGAAGTTTCCCTATGGTTACGCTCTCGGATGAGTCCTGTCGTATACGTCCTTTATCCTGTTTTTCGTCATGGAGAAGTACACCTTCATCGCCATCACGTCCTCGTGGCCCATGAGCTCCTGCAAAGTCTTAAGGTCGGCTCCGTTCTGCACCATATGCACGGCAAAGGACGTCCTCAAAATATGGGGAGAAATTTTGCCATCAAGACCTGATTCCTTTCCGTACGTCTGAAGTATCTTCCAGCAGCCCTGCCTGGTCAGCGGACCTCCCATGTAATTTACGAAAAGCATTCCGTTCGGATCTTCCGTATCCTTCTCCTTCATATACGCTTTTCTCGCAGTGGCTATATATGACGAAAGCGCCTCCCGCGCAGGACCTCCCATCGGGACTATCCGCGCTCTGCCGTGATCCCCGTTTAAGGTTATAAAGCCCATGCGAAGATTTGCATCGGAGAGCTTAAGCTCTATAAGCTCGCTGACCTTTATTCCCGTAGCGTAAAGCACTTCCAGAAGAGCCCTGTCCCGTATGCCTTTCACCGTTTCGTCCGGCTGAGCGAGCAGTCTTTCAACTTCTGCCACCGTGAGAAAATCAATATCGTTTCTCTTCACCCGAGGAGTCTTTATATCTGCCGCAGGATTGACGGATATGGCGCCCTTTGACACAAGGTACTTGTAGTAAGCTCTTACGGACGAAATCCTCCTGTTTATTGTAGCGTCGGATCTTCCCCTGTCCTTAAGGGCGATGAGAAATGCCGCCACATCGGCTCCTGACGCATCTTCGGCTTTTGTCACGCCTCTCGTCAGAAGGAACTTCTCAAAATACGCCAGATCCCTTCCGTACGCGTCGGCCGTACTCCGAGATACCTTTCTTTCCCTTTCAAGGTACTCCAAAAAAAACTTTAATTCCATGCCTGTACTCCCTCTGTTATCTCCTCAGTATCTCATTTGCCATGAGAATTCCCGCCTGTGATTTTCCGTCCTCTATCTTTCCCGAAAGAACCATGGACACTGCCTCGTCAATGGGATATTCTTCTATGTCTAAGGCTTCGTTGTCGTCAAAGTCTGTTTCCCCCGGGGTCAGATCCGTCGCAAGATAAATGTAAAGGGTTTCCTCCGTGTATCCGGGACTGGTGTACATCCTTGAAACAAATTTCATCGCGCCTGCCGTATATCCGGTTTCCTCCTTAAGCTCTCTTTCGGCCGTTACGGAAAAATCCTCGTCTCCGTCACGCTTTCCCGCCGGAAGCTCCAGCATCACCCGTCCCGCAGCCTTCCTGTACTGACGGACCATTACGATTTTATTATCCTTCGTCACCGCGATAATTACGGCTCCGCCGCCATGTTCGACGATTTCCCTTTCGGACTGTCCGTTTATTACGGTTACGGTATCCTTACGCAGATTTAAAATGTTTCCTTCGTATATTCTCTCGCTTTTAATCGTTTTCTCTTCGTAAATCATTTCTTTCCTCCGTTACCATTATATCATATCAGGCATACGAAAATAACAAAATATGTTCGCAAAAATAACAAAAAACTATTGATTTTTGAGTAACTTTTGCTATAATAAAAGCGTGGTTATCCCCCTGATAACCTCATTAATCTCTAATCCCAATACCCCTTTTGAACAAAACAGACTGCTCCCCTGCAGTCTGTTTTGTTTTCAGGATATATCGGAAAAAGGATAGAAAAATGCTTAGAATTACTGACAATGTATCGCCTCTGCCTTCACCCGGCAGAATCTTCAATATGTATTTTGAAAAACAAAAAATTGCAGTCTTTGATATAGAAACAACGGGTCTGAATCCGGCATCTTCACGGCTCATACTTTCCGGGATTATTCTGATCGATGAATCCGAAACCCGTTTCATCCAGCTTCTCGCAGAGGATCTCTCGGACGAAAAGCTCATAATCGAGGAAACCTGCTCTCTTCTTTCCGAAGCCGACGTGATAATAACGTATAACGGCAGACATTTCGACGTCCCTTTTCTTTCAAAACGCGCCTCTTTGTACGGAGTATCCGTACCGGATAAATATAATCTTGATCTTTACACCGTTGTCCGGGATTACTCTTCACTCAGAAACATGCTTTCCGGACTCAGGCAGAAAGATATAGAGGAATTCCTCGGTATATCGACTTCCAGAGCGGACACTATCTCAGGCTATGAAAGCGTAAAGCTCTTTGAACGCTACCTTAACACCGGAAGCTTCGCGCTTCGTGACAAAATCCTTCTTCACAACGCCGACGATATAAGACAGCTCTACAGGCTCCTTCCTGTCATAAGAAGCACTGACTTCCACAAAGCTATGTTCAGGACAGGTTTCCCCGTTTCGTGCGGCTACGTAAGAGGCATCCGCCTTTCCGGCAAAAAGCTTACCGTCAGAGGTATTTTAAACGATCCCCTCGATTACATCTCTTTTCCTACGGCGGAAACTCCCTATTCCGTCACCGCCGTTCGCTCAGGCGGCTCTATCGATGTCGTATTTCCCTGCGAATGTGAACAGGGAATAACCTTTCTTGATGCCCGCCGGATATTAGGCGAAGACGTATCTGCCGCTTTTGAACGCCTTCCCGGCATGGAAAGCGGATATCTCATATGCTCATCTGACAGCGGAGTACCTTATATGGAGATAAACCTGTTCGTTAAGGAATTCTTCAAAAGCCGAATACCTCTGATGCTGTATTAGTAGAGTTACCGTTTATACAGCGTCACCTTATGCTCTCCTCTGCATCGTCAATTGACTCATATCCGTAAAGAGCCGCCATAGTTTCCCTGTCCATGACCGAAATGGACTTTCCTTCGGATTGAAGTCTGTCTATATATTCTTTGTATGCTTTCAGAAGTTCTACGGGATACGTTGCCAGTTCGCCCCGGTTATATGTTTCCACCGATGTAAAACCGCCCGTATCATCTTCTTCGTGAACCGGCCGGCCCGCTCCGGAAAGTTTCGGGTAATTTCTTCCGAACTCGTCCTCCCACGCTACCAGCACACCTGTTATTTCATCGATAAGTTCCCTCTGCCTTTCTGATAAAGCCGGAAGCTCAGGTTCTATTTTTTCCTTGTAATAAAGCGGATCCGTGTGCTGCATCATCCTTCCGTACTTCTCCGCGACAAGATTTCTTCCGGCTTTCCGCGATATGGATACCCAATTAAGATATATGTCCAGCATTTCCTCTGTCCAGTTTTCGTACTGGCTTCTTCTCATTATTTCAAAGGTCTCGTAATCATCCTGACAGGATGCCCTTCCCCCTATATTGTTCACATCCTGAAACATATCCCACTCAATCGATATTATTTTAAATATTTTATCTTCCCTTTTCTCCATAATCATTCTCCTAAAATCCGTAGTCGTAAATCGGAGGAAGCCGACGTATTTCCTCATCCTCTATGCCGGACATTATATCGTTCAGGTGGTCCTGCAGAAATCCGCTCCTTCCTGCCGAAAATCCCTGTTCATTAAGCTCTTTTACAGTTTCCAGACATATTTCCTCTGTAATGCCGAAAGCTCTGTCACATGCATTTCTCCAATCTTCCTTTTCCGTTTCCGCCGTTATCTCCCAGAGCTTCTCTACAAGTGCCACGGCATTCCTCAGGTTAGGAAGTGTTTTTGTGCTTTTATAAGCCCGTTTATAAAACGGCATGTATTTTCGGTTCAAAAGGTGAAACATGGACAATGCGCTTTCGGTAAACCTGGCAAGAGAAAGATGAGATGCCACCTTGTCATGACGCTTTAGGCACCTGAGCAGGTTATACTGTCCTGCCTGGCTCATAACCGCAGCCCTTGCCGCAATTTTCTTTCTGAGAACATCATCAGGATAAAAGTCCAGAAGTTTCTTCCTGAAATCCGTAAACTCGCCTCTTTCATCTGTGAATATTCTGCCGTTTGTACATACGGCAAGACTCGTTTCCCTCAGGAACAGCCATTCCCGGTTGGATTCGGGAGGCTTCGTCTGCTTCAGCCAGCTTCATACCGTATTTTTCATAGTCATCTTCTGAAATCCACATGCAGAATCCCGATCCAAAATCGTGATCCACTGAATTAAAAAAGAGATGCCTTCTGACATCTCTTTTTTAATGGTGCGCGATAAGGGACACGGCTGCAGGCAGCCTTTCTCCTCGTCTCCTTTCCGAGACTTCGGACCACTCGCTGAAGAATCGTCCACCGGACGTTTCTTCTTTACGCTCGTGCCCTCTTAGGGTTCAAGTCCCTTCTGATTTTATTCGCGATATTAAAAAAGAGATGCCTTCTGACATCTCTTTTTTAATGGTGCGCGATAAGGGACTTGAACCCCTACGGTCTCCCGCTAGAACCTAAATCTAGTGCGTCTGCCAATTCCGCCAATCGCGCATATGTCTGCCTGTAAAATCTAAAAATACCACCAACATCTTATGACATTGGCGGCTTGGTTTGGTGACTCCACCGAGAATCGAACTCGGGTTACCGCCGTGAAAGGGCGGTGTCTTGACCGCTTGACCATGGAGCCATATTAGAAAAAGAAACCGGCAACGTCCTGCTTTCCCGGGCAGTCTCCCGCCAGGTATCATCGGCGCTGGGGAGCTTAACTTCTGTGTTCGGGATGGGTACAGGTGTGTCCTCCCCGCCATTGTCACCGGATTTCTTCTT